>JAKIVW010000097.1:1047-7239 GCA_022750355.1 Thermoplasmata archaeon | reverse complement strand
GCCGTGATCGGAACCGGCGAGTTCGGCTCTTCGCCTTGCCGGCGTACCCGCACGTAAAAGTCCTCGAGCTCGACCAGCGCCGCCGGAGTGAGGACGGGGCGCACCGTACGTCGCGCGTAGGCGATGTACTTCTTCAGGAGGTCGGTCGGGAACGGGGCGCTCTCGGCGACGGCCTTCCCTCCCGGGAGTCCCGAGACCTCCCCCTCGCGGTGGGACGCAAGGATCCCATGGGCGAGTCGGCGGTCCTTCTCCTGGTTCGGGTGGTCCTGGATCGAAAAAATGACGTCGAAACGCGAGAGCAATGTCGGGGGGAGGTCGATCTGTTCGGCGATCGTCCGGTCGGGGCTGAATCGTCCCCATTTCGGGTTGGCCGCGGCCAGCACCGGGCACCGAGCGTTCAGCGTGGAGGTGATCCCGGCCTTGGCGATGGAGACCGTGTTGTGAAGAACCAGCCCCTCGCTCACGAACGTATGCGTGGGCTCGACCGTCACATCGTACACCCACTGCTCCCCGGGGTTGGGTACGGCTTCGACTTTCCGAATCGGGATGAACCGAAGCGGGGATCTCACCCATGCGGTCAAGACTCGGACCTCTTCCTTCACCCGTGAAACCTTCTCTTGGGCCAGATCGACCGTGACCCTCCGGATCTTCTCCCCCGATGGAGAGCCACTTTCTTGGTCGTGAAGGTACACCCAGGCGACCGAACGGTCCACCCGCGTAGCCACTTCACGGGCCGGCACGTGATACCTTCGCCGCAACGCTCGAGGGGTGAGGCCCGCCGAAACGGGGACCGGCATCGTCGTCAATCGGGCCGTGGCGGCTTGGAGGTGTCTTTGCAGCGTAGTCCGGTGGAGACCGCCCCCGCCGGCCAGCGTCACGTTGAATTCTCCGCGGTCCAACTCCAACTCCCCCCAGAGGCGTTTGAGTCGCGCCACCATCTCCGAAGGGAATCGGTCGAGGTCATTGGGCCGTCGCTCGCTGCGTTCCACACACTCCCGGATCCTCACCGCCCGAGGATCGTAGCGAGCAATGCAGTCGAAAAATCTACGCTGGCTTTTCGCCCCCGAGACTACCACTTTGAATGCCGTGCCGGTGCGCCCATTCCCGTACTTGTAAGGCGCCGAGGCGATGTAGGAGTAGATTCCGAGGGAGAGCAACAGATCGGCGTAGTCACGGGCCAGCCCCTCGGAGCTGGTCGAGAGCCCGAATCGCTCCGAATCGTAGAAACCAGCCCCGCGAAAAGCCCCGAGCAGAAACTGGACCCGGCATTCCTCCAACGCGTGAAAGACCGGTCCGGGCACACGCTTCTCCGGGGCTTTCCGGGCCAGCTCGGGGAAATTGTCTTGGAAATATCGGAGCAGGTCGGTGCTCACCGCACGGACAGCGTAGAGCGGCCGCCGAGCCCCGGTGCGTCGCTCTGGCATTTGCAGCTGTAGATACGGGTCGATGCCGAAGATGGATCGAAACAGCCCCTGAGCGTCCGCGGCAAAGGCCGGATTCGTGTTGCCCACGCTGACCTCGGCCGGCTTCGCATCGGGTTCATGCGGGATGTGCCCCTCGCTGGTGATGTAACCCAGCAAGAGCGAAAGCCGCCGATCCACTCCTTCAGGGAATACGATCTCCTTCCTTCCCAGGAGTCGTTCCGGAGCCCGAAGAACGGCTTCGTTCAGGGTCCGGGGGTACTCTGAGACGCCCGGCGCAAGATCACCGACGTGCACGCCCTCGGCCGGCACGGGCGTCCACGCTCCCGCCCTCCAGACGAACATGGGATGTTCGGGCGTCACGGTCAGCGTCCGCCCGTTCCCAAACGTAACTCGGACGAATCGGGAGGGCGCCGAGTGGCGGCTGACCCGATCGACCGTCACCCCATGGAGTCCTTGAAAATCGGTGGTCAGCAGCGAGAATTTTTCGCCCTTCAGAGGGAGGATCTCGCAGTCCTTTCCGGGAATGACACGGTCGGCGTATTGGTGGAGCAACCCATCCACGAACTCCCCGATCGGTCGCTTCTCTCCGTTGAGGAACATGAGTTCGAAGGATCCGCGGTAGCTTTGCTGCTCGAGTGCTTCGTGCATCGCCGATCGGTCTTCGGGGCTCATCTTGTCCAATTCGTCGATCACGGCCATTCCGCCGTCGGCGAGCACCAGCATCCCCGCCTCGAGGACCCATCGACCTCCGGCAAAATCGTCCTTCACCGCCGCGGCGGTGAGCCCGGCCGCGGTGGCTCCTTTGCCGCTCGTATAGATCGCCCGAGGAGCGACCTCGGAAACGTAGCGCAGGAGTTGGCTCTTCGCGGTCCCGGGGTCGCCGACGATGAGGGCATGGATATCTCCGCGGACACGGATCCCATCCGAGTGGCGCTTTTCCACCCCGCCGAACATCTGGAGGGCGATCGCCTCCTTCTCCTGTTCCATTCCTCGGATGGTCGGCGCGAGGGAGAGGACGATCTTGTCGACCACGGTCGGGTCCCCCCGGAAACTGAGGATGAGCGCCTCATCGTCGGGGGAGATCTCGATCTCGTCGTACTCGACTACCTTGGACTCGACGGAGGTGCCCAGGACGAGCAGATCGAAGGTCGTATTCCGAACGGTCGATCCTCCCCGGCCGGGGGAACCCCGTTGATAGCTCTTCAGCACGCCATTCAGTACGACTCGGTTCCCCGGAAGGACGTGCCCGGTGAGGTCCTCGGTCAGCAGAACCGCGATCCCCTGCGGGTGGGCGCCCCGGCGCAGGCTTTCCGGGTTCTCCTGCATCTCGATCCGTTGGGCATCCACGTAGGTCGACTTCTCGGGAAGGAGGCGGAAGCGGGTCCGTCCCGCAGGGCGACCGCAGCCTCCCTGGGAATCCGGACACTCCAGCGGTTCCCGGAAAACCATCGATGCATCGTCCTGGGGTTCGTGGAACTCGATTCGGCAGGCGACGCACTGGAACACCGCGTCGCGGATCTGGGGCCGCACCTCCGTGACCCGGCGGACGATCCCGTCGATCGCGACGAAGCGGTTCAGGTCGGTTTCACGGAGCGCGCGTATGGCCCGGTGGGCCGTGGGGGGAAGGCCGATCAGCCGGAGCCGTAGGCCCTCGGCTTCCGGGCCGGAGACCGGGAGCAGTTCCCGCATCGCCCGCCGACCGGCTTCGAGGACCTCCTCCGGTCGTTCGAGGAGCAGGTCCGCCAACGCCGTGTCGACGGCGTCGAGGGTGGCGAACGGCATTTCGAGCGACCGGGTCTCGGGGAAGCCGTCGGAGACCGCCAAGATGGCCGGGCGGAGTCCCGCCTCCTCCAGCACCGCCGCCCAGCGGCTCTGGAGTTCGGGCGGCGAAGGGAGGGTCCTCCGTGCAGCGACCATCGTTGATCCTCTCCGCTACGGGTCCAGACGGTAGCGGTCGCGGGGGAACAGGCGCGTCTCCCGTATATTGGGGAGCCCTGTGAGCATCCACACGATTCGGTCGATGCCGAGCCCCCAACCCCCGTGGGGAGCCATACCGAATCGGAACGCTTCGAGGTAGCCGGGGAAGTCCTTCGGGTCGAACCCACCGGCGGTCATGTTCTCGGTGAGCCGGTCGATGCGGTGCTCTCGGGGGCCGCCGCTCGCGATCTCGATCCCGTGGAATCCGAGGTCGAAGTAACCGGTCTTCCGAGGATTCGCGTCGTTCCTCCACGCGTAGAACGTGTGGAGCTTGACCGCGGTCGGATAGTCCACCAAGAAGTAGAACGGCGAGCCGTACTCCTTCTCGGCCCGCACTCCGATCACCTTCTCGTCCTCGGTGCCGAAATCCTGCTCCGCCCCGGGCCGACCCAACCACTCCTCCGCGGTCTCAAAGGGGATACGGGGGAAGGGTGCGGTGAGTTCCGGGATCCCGCCGGCGAAGGGATGGTCTTTCTCGGTCAACTCCGCTTTCGTGCGGGTGAGGGTCTCTCGAATGACCTCTTCGAGGGTGGCGCGGAGGTCCTCGGGCCCGTCGATGTAGGCCATCTCCGCATCCAGGCTCGTGAACTCCGTGATGTGGCGTACGGTGTCGGAAGGCTCGGCCCGGAACGCGGGAGCGATCTCGAAGACCCGCTCGAACCCCGCCCCCATGAGCATCTGCTTGTACAGTTGGGGACTTTGAGCGAGGAACGCCCGCTGGTCGAAGTACTGGACCGGGAACAGCGTGGCGCCCCCCTCGGCTCCTTGTCGGAGAAGTTTGGGCGTTTCCACTTCGAGGAACCCGCGGTCGGTAAAGGCCCGACGGAAGCCGGCCAACACCACCGCCCGTAGCTCGAAGATCGCGCGGACCGCGGGTTTCCGAAGGTCGAGCACGCGATGGTCGAGGCGCGTATCGAGGTCCGCGCCGACCTTGTCGACGACCCCGAGCGGGAGCGGAACCTCGGACCGGGTGATGACGCGGACCGCGCTGGGAAACAGCTCGACACCCCGATTCGACTTCTCGGACCGACGGACCGTCCCCTCCACTTCCACCACCGACTCCCGGGGCAGTTCGGCAAAGAGGGCGAACCAGGCGGGGTCCGCCACCCCCTTCTTCAGCGTGACCTGGGTCGTGCCCGAACGGTCGCGGACCAGGGCGAACGCTACCCCGCCGAGAGCGCGGTAGTCTTCGAGGAAGCCGGAGACCCGAACGGACTCCCCGTCGAGGGAGGCCAGTTCACGCGACAGCCGTCGAGGGGCCGACAGGATTCGGGACCTCCTTGCGCGAGATGGCCGCTCGGACGAGCGCGAGGTAGAGCGGGTGGGGCGCTTCCGGACGGGAGAGGAACTCGGGGTGGTACTGTACTCCGAGGAAGAAGGGAAGGTCGGGAGACTCGAGTACTTCGACCCGCCCGTCCACCGAGCGGCCGGTGATGCGAAGACCCGCGGCCTCGAGGCGTTCGAAGTAGGCCGGGTTGATCTCGTACCGGTGTCGGTGGCGCTCCCAGATCTCCGTGCGTCCGTAGATCTCCGCCACGCGCTAACCGGCGGTCAGGAGGACGCGCTGGGAACCGAATCGCATGGTGCCGCCGAGATCGCCACCGCCGGCCTGACCTTCGAGGAGGCACACCACCGGGTCGGGCGTGGTCGGGTCGACTTCCGATGTGTTGGCGCGCGGCAGGTGGGACCCATTGCGGATCCGTTCGACCGCGGCGATCTGGAATCCGTAGCAGACGCCGAGGAATGGGATACCCTGTCGGTGGGCGAGCTCGATCGCCTGGACCTTTCCCTCGACCCCGCGCGCTCCAAACCCCCCGGGGACGAGGAGGGCGTCCGCGCGCTCGATCCGCGCGAGCAGTCCGGGATTGGTCGGGATGTCCTCCGCGTCGTACCAGTGCAGCCGGATCTCCCGCCCCAATTCACCTTGGACGTGGTGGAACGCTTCGGAGTGAGAAAGGTAGGCATCCCGGAGCTCGGTGTACTTCCCGACGATCGCGATATCGACCGTCCCCTCGTTGCGACGGTAGGTCGCGAGAAACTCCTTCCAGCCGGCGTAGTCGGGCACGCGGTCGGGCAGGCCGAGGATGCGGGAGAGCAGCTGGCCTACACCCTGCGCCTCGAGGACCAACGGGACCTCGTAGATCACCTGCTGGTCCGGGACGGAGATGACGGCCTCGGGAGGGACGTCACAAAAGAGTGAGATCTTGGCCTTGATCTCCGGGGCGAGTGGGGTCGACGCCCGGGCGACGATGAGGTTGGGTCGGATCCCGATGGCGCGGAGCTCCCGGACAGAGTGCTGGGTCGGTTTGGTCTTCGCCTCCCCGGTCGGGCCGACCACGGGGACCAGGGTCGTGTGGACGAAGGCCATGTGCCCCTCGCCCAGCTCGTAGGACAGCTCGCGGAGTGCCTCGAGGAACGGCATCGACTCGATATCGCCGACCGTACCGCCCACCTCGACCAGGATCACTTCCGCCCCGGCGGCCTGCGCTACGTCGCGGATCATCCGCTTGATCTCACCGGTGACGTGCGGGATGATCTGGACAGTGTTGCCGAGGTAGTCGCCTCGACGTTCCTTCTCGATGACGGCTCGGTAGATCTTACCGGTGGTGAGGTTGTGCGTACCCGAGACGCTCTGGCCGAGGAACCGCTCGTAATTCCCGAGGTCGAGGTCCGCCTCGGTCCCGTCGTCCAGGACGAACACTTCCCCGTGCTGGTAGGGGCTCATCGTCCCGGGATCGACGTTGAGATACGGGTCGATCTTGAGGATCGTGACGGGGATGCCGCGCGCCTT
>JAKIVW010000097.1:0-1037 GCA_022750355.1 Thermoplasmata archaeon | reverse complement strand
CGTAGCGGGCTTCTCGCATAAAGGCTCCGGGAGGCTTGTGCCACCGGCGCGCGCCGCACGCCGGATTTCCGGCTCACGCCGGTGCGGGTGGTCCGAACAACACGCGTCGGCCCGAAGGGTCCCGGTGGAACCGCGCGAAGTCCTCGGTCGTGACGAGAAGGTCGGCGGGAAACACCGGTCCGTCGATGCAGACGTGGAAGCGGCCGAGCGCGCACGCGTCGCACATGCCGAGGGCGCACTTCATGTGCCGCTCAACGGAACAGAAGACCGGGACGCCCGTCGGTCGGGCCGCGGCCACGACCTTTTGCATCATCACTTCCGGGCCGCAGGTCCAGACCGCGTCGAAGCTCTCCGAGTCGAGCAGCGTGGCGGCGAGGGCGGTCACATAGCCCCGAACGCCTTCGGATCCGTCGTCGGTGGCGACCTCCACCCGGGCTCCCGCACTCCGAAGCCGATCGCGGAACAACAACTCGGCGGCTCGAGTGGCACCGAGGGCGACCGTTACGGCGGCGCCCCCGTGGAGGGCCCGCTCCGCGGCGGGCGCGAGGACGGCCGTCCCGGATCCGCCGCCGACCACGAGGATCCGCCGTGGGGAGAGGTCGAACCGATTCCCATACGGTCCGCGCACCCCGACCCGCGCGCCACGCCGGAGCGCCAGGACCCGCCGACTCGTGTCCCCCATCGCTTTGATCGTCACACCTTTCGACGGCCCCTCCGTGTAGGAAAGCGACATCGGCAGTTCATCATCGCCCGGCAACCAGACCATCACGAATTGACCCGGGTCGGCGGGTGGGCCATACCGAAACCGGAGTGTGATCGTGGAGGGGGTCTCCACGACCGCCTCGGTGACCTCGACGACGGTCCGCACGTCGGGTCGTACGGTCCGCGAGATATAGCGCCGCTCCCCAACGTTAGGCCGAGGGGGGTTGGGCCGCGCCGACGGCATCTTCCAAACGAGCGTAGCCGAGGGCATCCAACTGGTCGGAGAGCTCCCGGTGAAGTCGTCCGAACACTCGGATCCCGTCGAAGGTGATCGC
>JAKIVW010000096.1 GCA_022750355.1 Thermoplasmata archaeon | reverse complement strand
CTCGGGCACGTACTACGGCCAAGAGGCGCAGCTTCCCCACCCGTTCGTTACCACTTCACCGACGACCTACAGCATTTTCCTCAACGAGACGAACACGCTCGGGCTCGTCGGCTCGACGGTCGAAGTATACGTTACCCCCTAAGTCGCGCGCCCCCTACCCCGGATACCGTCAAAACTTGTCGCGGGTGCGTCGATAGCCCACGAACGCGTGGTTCGCCACCGGGCCCTCGGTTGAAGGGTGCGCCAGTCGCGACCCGCTCTCAGGGAAACAGGATCGCGAAGATGATGGCCGTTCCCGCGACCAGCGCGAGCGAGTGGAGGATTCCATACCGAGCGCGCCCCTCGGTAAACGCCCCGATGATCGCCCCCGTGCCCAGGGCGTTGATGAGCATGAGTTCGAAGAACCGCTCCTTCAGTACGGAGAAGGGGAGATGGGGGATGGTCGTGGCTCCCGAGGACGAGGATCCGCCCGAGGAGAGCGGGTGGCCCGAGCTAAGGAAGTTGATGTTGATGGACCCGAGATCGGGTGCGATGAACAAGAGCGCGACCAGCACCGCCGTCAGGACACCGAACGCGATGTAAATGACGGCGACCGGGAGGTAGAGCTTCTTTTCGCGTTCCTCCTCGATCTTGACGAAATCGTCCATATCCTTCGCGGCACGGTAGACCACCGTCGCCGTTTCACCTCCGATCGATGTCGCATCCGCGATCAGCCCTGCGTACCGCGTGATGAGCCGGCTCCTCATCGGGGCCACCATGTCCCGAAGAACCTCGTCGAACGGGCGGCCCAGGCGCACGCCGTCCGCCGCGATCCGGAGGCCCTTTCGGAGAATGTTGGTGTGCGTCTTCGACAACTCGACAATCGCCTTGGCGGGATCGATGCCTCCGCGCATCGCGTCCGCTAGCTCGAAGAGGAGCTGGGCGAACGCCCGCTCGTAGGTGCGGATCCGCAACATCTCACGTCGCGAGTCGATGCCCCAGAGAGTGAGGGCAATGAACGTGGCGATGATGAAGACGTAGTCCACCGCATTCGACGGAAGGCCCGGCGTCGAGTAGACGTAGAGCAGCCCGACGATCACGAACGCGAAGGCGACCGCGAACGGAATGTAGACGACGAGGTAGTTCCTCTCGACCGGGTGCGTCGCGAAATACCTCCGGAACGTGAATCGGGTCGTCTGTTTCAGGAAAAGGATGTAACCGCCCACGGCAGCGAGCGCGATGGCCGCTCCGATCCCGACAAAGAAGAGCACCTGGGTGATCTTGATTCCACCCAACGGGTTCGAGGGGGGAGCGGCGTTCGTGTTGACCGTAAAGTTCCAGGTCAGGGAGGCTGAGTTACCGTCGGTGTCGACGATGACGACCGTCGCGGTATGGTTGCTGTTGTTCAACCGGAGGATCGTTGGGGGAGTGTAGCTGACCTGGGTGGTGCTCACATTGAATCCCGATATACCGGTGATATTGGTCCTATCCACGAAAAGGTAGACCGTCGACGGGTTGATCGATCCCGGTCCGAGGTCGCTGTACGATGCGACGATCGTTGGTGTGGATGAGTAGACGGTGGTGTTGGGCAAGGGGGAAACCGGGGCGATGAGTATGGGGCCGACGGCGGTCGGTACTGTCCGCCCCGTTGCGAAAGGTGCCAGCAGCGAGACCACCGCGACCAGCAGCACGCCGACGATGCCCAATTCTCGAGTCAATCTCCTCATTCGGCCCTCGCGTAGGCGATGGAAATCAGGATGATGGTCATGGCCACGGATACCGGGACTAATCCGAAGGTGAGGAGGAGGAGGAGTTCGTTCGCGTTCAACCCGCCGGCGGTGCTTCCGAGGGCATTGATCAAGAATGCGGCGACGGCGAGCAGCAATATCCCGGTGAGGACGAGGCTGACGTACATGTCGAGGAACGTCGTCAGTCGATCGATGAACTCCTCCTGCACGGAGCGGCGGAGCTTCATCACATCGTCCGACTTCGTCCGCAGATACTCGTCGAGGTTGCCGCCCTGATGGATCATGTTGGCCAGATCCCAGAACGCTTCCCGCACCGAAGTCGATGCGGACTCTTTGGCGGTCTCCGCGAGTGCCGTGATGAGGTCCTTACCCTGGATGTCCGCCTTGTAAACGACCCGCTTGAACTCGGCGGTCATGGCCGGGTCGTGGTCTCGCGCGGCCATGCGGCGGACGAGCCGGATGGGAGACGTCCCGGTGCTCGCGAGCACGGAGAGCTCGCTAAGCGTGAACGGGAGTTCTCGATCCAGTTCATCCTTCCGATTGGCGATGCGCGACGTGATGAGGAAGTTGAAACCACCGATCGTCGCCCCGGCTGCGATCGCTGTTATGACGAGAACGTAAAGGTACCAGTTCGGGGTGTGGAGCACACCTGCGAAGAGCAAGAGGCTGATGACGAACCCCACCACGGCCGCGATGACCGAGGTCACGATTTCGACCGAGTAGTGCATGCCGGGCGAGATGGTCATTCCGGCCCGCTGCAACTGCTCGGTGATCGTCTCCCGCCCCTCCCCCGCGTCGAACCGCTCTCCGAGGAGGCGATAGCAGAAGGTACGATACTTCGAGACGACCGGGGTCGCCGGTTTCGAGGCGGTCCCGTCGCTCGAATCCGTAGCGGTCACGACGGCGCGCTTCACCGTGGTCGACATAGTCCCTCAGGTGCCGAGTCGCTTTTCGAGGGTCGCCACCGCTTCCGCGGCGTCGGTGTAGTAGGCCGCGATCGCTCGACTCACATCCCGATAGTAAGTCATGTTGAGTCGGTCCATGAGTTTGAGGTAATGTTCCTTCCGCTTCATCTCCGCCGTCAGGGCGACGATATCTTTACCGGACCGTTCCGCGATGTGCTCGAGCACAAAGCTGCGCCCCAGGTATGTGAACGAGTCCGTGTCGGGTGCCCAGCGGAAGATGTCGTTCGTGAGCATCTCGTTCGTGACACTGTCCACTTCGAGAATCTCCGTCACCGCCATGATGCGACGAACTCGAGAGTCCCGCACGACCACCTGGGCCGGGAAGGCGACCGCGTCCAGGGCCTGGAAAAGGACCCGGGGAATGTTCATGGGCTCGTTCTCGATCCGGTGAAGGAGCTCCGCGATGGAACCCGCGTGGATGGTCGACATGGAGGCATGGCCGACGGAGATCGCTTGGAAGAGCGTGAAGGATTCCGTCCCTCGGACCTCGCCGACGATGACGTACTCGGGCCGCTGCCGGAGGGCCGCCACGAGCAGGTCGAACAGCGTCACCGTACCCGCCGATCGGTGGGCGTTCCCGCTCAGTCCCGAAACCCCTGACGCCCCACTGATCCCGCTCGCCATCCCGTAGCCGGTCCGCGCGACCGACTGGATCCAGTTCTGGTGGTCGATCTGGATCTCGGGCGTGTCTTCGATCGAAACGATCTTGTCCTCGGGCCGGACGAACATGCAGACGGCGTTGAGGAACGTGGTCTTCCCCGCGGCGGTCCCCCCCGAGATCAACAGCGAGCGGTGGTGCTCGACGAGGGTCCAGAAGTAGGCGAGCTCGAACGGCGATACCGAACCAAATTTCAGCAGGTCGATCGGCGATACCGGGTCGTGAGAGAACTTACGGATGGAAAAGGTGGAGCCCTTTCGCGTGACCTCCGTTCCGAGAGTCAGGTTGATGCGGCTCCCGTCCTGCAACGTAGCGTCGAGGATCGGTTGGTAGATGGAGATGTGCTTCCCGGCGATCTGCGCGAGTCGGAAGATGTACTTGTTGAGTTCGATCTCGCCCGAATACGAGACGTTGGTCTTCATCGAACCGTAGACGCGGTGGAACACGTAGAGCGGAATCTCCGGGCCGAGGCAACTGATGTCCTCCAGGAAGGGGTCCCGGAGCACGCAGTCCGTCCGGCCCAGACCCAAGAACTCCCGTTGCAAGTAGTACAGCAGCACCGGTTGGCGCTTGGGGGCGACGGTGATGTCGTAGAGGTCGAGCGCGGTGAGGAATCGCTTTTGGAGGTAGTCACGGAGGGCGGGAGATTCCTCGAACGATTGCCCCTCGTGGGCGGGCAATTCCTCCTGGGACATGACGGACTCCATCTTGGTCCGGATCTGCACGATCTGCTCCGCCTCGCGAGGCCGGATGGTCGGCTCGAGGGCTTCGTAACGAAGTTCGCTGTCCTTGGCGCTGAAGTAGATGCGGATGAACGCGAACGGTGGGTTGACCGGGTACGTGACATCCACGGATTTTCGGTCCCGGAGGAGTTGGCGCCGCATGTAGCCCAGTTCGGCCTGGATCAGGACCTTCTCGGGTGTCGAGGCCCGCGTGATCAGCCGCGCCTCGAGCGCTCGGGCCGCCCGCTTGAGGCTGCCCCGGTCCTTGGGCGCGAGGGGAGCGCCTCGACCCCGCGTCGCCGAGGAGGTGGAACGTTCCTCCGTCGACCCGGCCGAACGGCCGGCAGCCCCGGAGGTGGTCATTCGGTCCCGAACTCGTGGGGGCGGGATAAAGCCGTGCGCACGGAGAAGCCGTAGATTCCGTAGCCCTCCGGGTTAGACAACATGACTATTCCGACAACCGTGAGACCCGAAATTATCGACGTCTTACGGCTTCTCGTTTGGCCCGGCATATGAACGCCGGGGCCCGTCCTCGAGCCGCAACGTGGTCCCCGCAACCGGGGACAACCTCGCACCAAAACGAACAAGGGGGAAAAACGAGAGAGATGAGCGGAATGAATGCGACCAAGAGAGAACGAAAGCAGAGGTACCTCCGGGGCCTCCGCGGTACGAAGAAGAATGCAGCGGTTTCGCCCGTCGTGGCGACGCTGATTCTGATTCTCATCGCGGTCGCGGCCGCGGCGGCGCTCTATCTCTGGCTCGTCGCTTGGCAGGGCAACGTTACGGGTGGCATCGGCCAACCGGGAGCCCAGTCCACAGTGTCGATCGGAGGGAGCACGTCGGTGTACCCCTTTACGCAACTGGCAGCGACGCAATTCGAGCAGAACAACTCTGATGTCACGATCAGCGTGAACCAGGGCGGTTCTGGCGCCGGCATGCTCGCGGTGTGCGCGCGCAATGTCGACGTCGGCGAGTCTTCTTCGTTGGAGACTCCCGCGCTGCTCCAGGCGAACGATGGGTGTCCTTCGACCCCGGGCATCACCGTCACGACGATCGCGTACGACGCGGTCGATGTGGTGGTTGCCGGGACGAACCCCCACGGCCTCCTGAGCATCAGCTACGACACGCTGACCTACATCTACGGTGTGGGTAGCTCGACGGGCACGACCCTCCCGGTCACCACGATTAACGGCGTGGCGGTCATCGCCGGTCTCCCGGCGCTTGGCGCGGGTGGCCTGACCTGGGCCCAGATCCCGGCGGCGTCCCAGGGCGCGACCTTCACCGGTATCGGTGTGGCTGCGGACAGCCCTGAGGCTGCCACCGGAGTCCCGGCTGCGCCAGGCATAGCTTGCACTGGCGCTGGCTACACCAACGACGTTTGCGCGGCCACTGGTGTGGGCTCGCCTACCCCGTGCGGCTGGACCGTTTGCGCGTCCGGGACCGGGGCGGTCATCGTCCCCGAGGAGCGCTCCGACGCGAGCGGCACCACCCAGGCCTTCGAGGCTCGCCTCTTGGACGCGGCCCACTCCAACTCGTTCACGACGAGCTGGGCGGCCAACTACCTCGACACGGGCTTCGGCGGGTGCGGCGGCAACAACGTCCTGAGCGACTGCGGCATGACCTTCCCGGCTGCGCAGCAGGGAAACGGTAACCCTGGAGTTATCTCGAACGTCTTGGCCAACGTGAACTCCATCGGCTACGCTTCCGACGGATTGGCGCGCTCGACCGCGGGCCTCGGAACCGCCGGGATTATCCCGTACCTCGCGGACCACCAGACCCTCGGCTCGGGCATCGTCAACGCCGCGACTCTGACGTTCGGAGCCGTGGACCCCACGACGGGCAACGCGGGAACGATCGCCGCGGGAATCACCGGGACCTCGACGACGGTGAACGCCTACAATGGATGGCGGCCGTTCGAGTTCGTGACCCTGGCGCCTCCGACTGGCGAGGTCCAGCGGTTCCTCCAGTTCATCACGGACCCGGCGAACAACATCCTGCTGGCGACGGAGACCCAAGAGGTCAGCATCTACTCGGTCTAAGGGCGGCGGGGTAGGTCCGGCAGAAGCAACCCTTTCCTTCCCCCGGGGGAAACCCTGGGGGATTTTGAACGGTACGGTTGAGGAACTAGAAGCCCGTGGCCTTTCGTTCAGACGACTCTTCGAGATTCCTCAGAAACTCCGGAGATTCCGTCCGTCTACGAACACGACCGTGCAGTATGGCCGGCTCGTTACCCCCCATCCGTCCCGCTTAAATCTCGACGACCGAAGACTGGAAGGAAACCGAGCCGACACTCCTTAGGATTTCAGATTCCATGATGAACACTACAACGGGATCGACGCCGGCTGAGACGATGGTACGAAAGCGCGCGCGTACCCCGGCGTACGCTGCCCTCGCAATCGTAGCGGTCGTCGTGATCGTCCTCGCCGGTTTCGCCGGGGGATGGTTCAAGGGTTCCTCGGGGTCGGGGCCGGGCAACTGTGCGCCCCCCGCCGGCGTCAACATCCTTGGTGCGGGATCCTCACTCGTGTATCCCCTGATGTTTCAGTGGGAGAGCATCTATGGGGGAGGCACGACCCTCAACTACGCCTCCGTCGGGAGTTCGGCCGGAATCACCGGCATCAGCGCCAAGACGATCCAGTTCGGTGCAAGCGACGCTCCGCTCGATCCCGCGCAGCGAGTTGCGGTACCCGGGCTTCTCGCCATTCCTGAATCGGCCGGCGGGGTGGTGCCGATCTACAACGTCCCTGGCGTCGAGTCCCTCAACTTCAATGGGACCGTGCTCGCAGAAATCTACATGGGGATGATTACGACGTGGAACTCGCCGGCCATTGCGGCGCTGAACCCAGGGGTCCAGTTGCCGTCCAACTCAATTCAGGTCGTGTTCCGGTCGGACGGAAGCGGCACGACCTTCATCTGGACCAGCTTCCTCTCTCTCGAAAGCCCGACGTGGGCGAGTACGATTGGTAAGGGACTCGAAGTGGACTTCCCCGTCGGAAGCGGGCAACCGAAGAACGCAGGGGTCGCCGGGTACGTTTCGAAGACACCGTACGCCATCAGCTACGTGGATCTGAACTATGCGCTCAACGGGGGCATCAGCTTTGGAGCGGTTGAAAATCCTGCGGGCAATTTCGTTCGAGCCAGCGTGAACAACACGATCACGGCGCTCGCCGATTCCCATCCGACGCTGCCCGCCGGAAACGGTGACTGG
>JAKIVW010000009.1 GCA_022750355.1 Thermoplasmata archaeon | reverse complement strand
TCCTCTTCGACGACGCGGACCTCGCCGGCCTCGTCGACGCGGCCCGGCTCTCCCGGCTCTCGCTCTCCACCGTCGCCCGACAGTCCCCGGGCACCTGCTTCACCGCGATGGAGATGGCGGAGGCGCTCCGTCGCGGACTCCACGTCCCGTGGAAGAAGAACCGGCCCGAATCGTTCCGTCGCGCCGACCGGCTGGTCTCCGCCGACCGGGGCGGGGTGATCTTCGTCCCCCCCGTCGGGGTGTTCGGGCCGGTGGACGAGTTCGATTTTGCGAGCCTCTTCCCCCACATCATGGTCCGGAAGAACCTCTCGGCGGAGACGCTCGAGTGCCGGTGCTGCCCGGACAGCCCGCTCCGCGCCCCCGGACTCGGCTACCGCTCGTGCACCCGGTCGGTCGGACTCATCCCTCGGACGCTGGAGCCGCTCCTCCTCCGGCGTCTCGCGTACAAGGCGGCGGCGAAGAACCCGGCCCTCCCGCCCGAGGAGCGGGCGCGGCTCGTCGGGCGGGTCAAGATGCTGAAGTGGATCCTCGTGACGGCGTTCGGCTACCAGGGGTACCGGAACGCCCGGTTCGGCCGGATCGAGTGCCACGAGGCGATCAACGCCTACGCGCGCGAGCTGCTCGCCGACCTCATCCCGGCCGCCGAGACCGCCGGCTACCGGGTCGTCCACGGGATCGTCGATTCACTCTGGCTCGCCCCGACCGACCCCGACCGGCCGCCCGACCCGGAGGCGTTCGCCCGGAGCGTCACCTCGCGGACGGGCCTACCGCTCGGCTACGAGGGACGGTACCGCTGGATCGTCTTCCTGCCCGCGGTGACGCACGGGCTCGGTGTGCCGAACCGGTACTACGGTCTCTACGAGAGCGGGGAGTTCAAGCTCCGGGGGATCGGGGGACGTCGGCACGATACCACGGGCCTCGTCCGGCGGTTCGAGGCCGAGATGCTCGACCTGTTCCGCGCCGCCCACGGGCCGGAGGAGTTCCGGGCCCTCGTGCCGCGCGCGCTCCACCGGGCCGACGGGTTCGCGGAGCAGGTCCGGAACGGCGCCTGGCCCGTGGCCGAGCTCGTCATCTCCCACCGGATCGGCCAGGCGAGCGACGCGTTCGTCACGTTCACCGACTCGGTCGCGGCCCTCCGACAGCTGGAGCAGGCGGGCGCCTCCCGACAACCGGGACAGGTCGTCCGGTACGTCGTCCTCGACCGGGCGAGCCGCTCGTACCGCGAGCGGGTCCGGCCCGAGGAGTTCCTGGAGGGCGGGGAACGGTACGACCCGGACGCCTACCTGGAGATCCTCGCCCGGGCCGCGGAGACGCTCCTCGTTCCGTTCGGGGTCCGACGGGACGAACTGCTCGAACGGTGGGGGTACGCGGGACCGGTAGGGCGCGACCCGTACCGTTCGCCCGAGAGCGTCGCCCAGTCCGTGCTCGATGGGGAGAACACGAGCGGGGCGAGGTTTTAGCCGTCGGGACCGTGGACCCGGCGTGGCCCCGCGCCCGCGTCGCCCGGCCCTCTCTCGCCCACCGGCCCGCCGGAAGGCCGCCGGTCGGACCTCCCGCCGAGTGCTCCCACCCTCCGAGCGAGCCGCGGCGATCCGTGCGACGGTCCATCGGGGCCGCGTCGAAGACCTGACCCCGCTGCTGGTCGCACTCAGCGATCCGGTTGCCGGCGTCCGCCAGACGGCCGCGATCGCACTCGGGTTGCTCGCGGACCCACGGGCGGCGACCACGCTGGCCGCCGCGTTGCAGGATCCGGACGCCGCGGTCCGGGGCAGCGTCGCGGAAGCGCTCGGACCGGCGGGGCGACCCGACACCCGGCTCGCTCTCGAGGCCGTGCTCTCCGACCCGGACCCGCACGTGCGCCAGAAGGCGGCCGACGCGCTCGCGACCGCCGCCGATCCCGGATCGGTCGTCGCGCTGGAAGTTCACCTTCACGATCCGGCCGCCGAGGTTCGACTCGCGGTCGCCCGCACATTGGGACGGATCGGAACGCCCGACGCGCATCTCGCGCTGGAGGGACTCCTGAGCGACTCGTCCGACCGGGTCCGCCGCGAGGCCGTCCTTGGGCTCGGGCGCGCCGGACGACCCGAGGTCCTCCGCCTGATTCGTGCGATGCTGAACGACCCGTCGCGACGAGTCCGCGCGGGGGCGGCCGTCATCTCCGGTCGTCTCCACGACCACGACGCCGTGCCCCGCCTGTTGGAGATCCTGCTGCAGAAGGAGACGTGGGAGAAGCCGTCCGTCCTGGTCGCACTCGGACGGATCGGGGACCGTCGCGCGATCCCCGGGCTGGTCGACGCGGCCGAGAGTCCGCAGCACTGGCTCCGCGTCTGCGCGGTCCATGCACTCGGGGAGCTCGGAGGGGCCGAAGCGCGAGACGTAGCGATCCGAGGATTGGTCGACACGGCCTGGCCGGTCCGTGGCGCCGACAAGCCGATGGCGGCCCGCATGGTCGCCGCGGCGATCGCCCTCGGCGCGGTCGGTGTGCCCGAAGACCTGACCTTGCTGCTGGACCTGCTGGAGGATGACCACCCGTGGCCGCGCCGGGGAGCGACGTACGCCCTCGGCCACTTGGGACTCGCGGCGGCGGCCCCCCGGATCCGAGAAGAGCTCGCGGACTCCGCCCCCGAAGTCCGCCTCGCCGCCGTCTGGGCGCTCGGTCGCCTCGGGGACGACGGGGCGAGGGAAGAGCTCGTGCGGCTTCTACGGAGCGGCCCCTGCCTCGAGAGTGCCCCGGCGCCGGGGGAGGAGGAGATCCTCCGCTCCGATGCGGAGAGCCGACTGTTCGATGCCATCGTCCAGGCGCTCGGACGACTCCCCCACGGTGCCGACGACCCGGTCGTGCAGAGCGCCCTGCTCGCCGCCCGCGCGCGCTTGCCCGACGAGGAACTCGACCGGCTGGCCCGGCTCCCGCTACCGGAAGTCGTGGAGGACCGACCGGTCCCGACGCTCCGAACGTTATTCGAGTCGGCGATCGTCACTTCCTTCGACGAGGACAGCCCGGGATGATCCGAGATTTCCGCCCGACCGATACGCCGGTCCTGGTCGAGTTCCTGACCACCCAGTTTCCCGAGGAAGAGGCGATCATGGGTTCGCACCCGGACCGGTTCTTCAAGGTGGTGAAGCGGGTCTATCGGTGGGATTTCCGCCTCTTCATCGGGATCGCGCGTCTCATCGGTAAGCCCCTCTACCGGTTCTTCGTCGTGGAGGAGGGGGGCCGTGTCGTCGCCACGACGATGCTCTCCTTCCCCGCCAAATCGGTCTACATCAGCATGGTGGCGACCGACCCGTCGGTCCGTCGGCGCGGATTCGCCCGCGCCCTGCTGCTTCGCTCGCAGGAGCTCGCCCGGAAGATGGGTCGACAGTTCCTGGTGCTCGACGTCCTCTCCGAGAATGCCCCGGCCCGGGCCCTGTACGAAGGGCGACTCGGCTACGTGCCGCTCCGGGAAACCGCGTTCGTCGTGCACGACCACTCCGCGCAGTTCGGACCGGAACGGACGATGCTCCCGAAGGGGGTCCGTCGCTATCAGAAGTCGGACGAGGCGAACCTGCTCGCCATCGCCCGATCTCAAACCCCGCCCGAGGTCGCCCGGGTCCTCCCCCGGAAGGTGACCGGGCTCTCCGGTTCCCGGATGGAGGAGCGGATCTTCGACTCCCAGACGGCCGCCTGGGTCGTCGACCGCGGCCAGGGCGCCGAGGCCGGCATCGGCGTCGTGAGCAGTCCCGACGCGGACGCGGCCCACTTCAGCGACCCGATCGTCTCCCCGACGGCGGACCCCGCCCTCGTCAGCGAAATGATCCGGGTCGCGGGCGCCTGGTGCGCGGCCCATCACGCCCCGCGGTTGGCGGGCCACGTTCCGATCGCGAATACCCTGGGCCGGGCCGCTCTCGAAAAGGAGGGGTTCCACGCCGCGCTCTCGGTCTGGACGCTCTACCACCCCGTCGCGTGAGACAGCTCGCGCCCGCGCGAACCTCGACGTCTACCTCCTGCCGGCGGTGGTGGGCGGCGGTCGAGGGGATATCGAAGAGACCCTCGCGGCCGGCCGGCGGCTCGCGCAAGCGGGGTATCGGATCCGCTTGTATCGTCGCCCGGGACATCCGATGCCTCCCTCGGTCGATGGACCCTGGGATTGGCCGACCCTCGAAAGGCGGGACCGCCTCGTCCCGATCGGATCGACCGCGCTCACGATCACGCCGGCCTGGGGCCTCAGCGCGGCTCCGTCCCGCCCCGGTCCCTACGGGCGGGGAGGGCCGTGGGAGGAGGAGGTCGCCGACATCGAGACCGCGTACGGTCCGGATCGCGTCCTCCACGTGAGCCTCGAGGAGTTCGCGCGGACGCTCTCCACCGCTCGCGAGAATCGCGAACGCCTGCGGGAAGGCGGTGTGTCGGCCCGCGCTCTCGGGCCGGGACTCCGGGCGGCCCGAAGATCCGGAGACGTCGAGAAATTCCGGATCGCCTTCCGACGCTTCCGGGCGTTCGACCGACCGAACGTCCTCCACGTGTTCGCGACGTTCCGGCCGGACGTGGGGTTTGCCCGCGAGTTCCCTGAGGCGGTCCAAACCGGTCCGCTCTGGCCCGGACGGGCCGACCCCAAGTTCGCTCCGCGGAGTTCGAACCGTTTCCCGGAGTGGGTCTGGTATGCCAGCCCGGCAAGCGCGGAGGGCATTGCGGGGGACGTGGCGGCGGGACTCGCGTCCGCGGCGCCCGGGTCGCATCTGTGGATCCTGACCCCGCGCCCGTGGAAACTCTCGCTCCCGGGCTCTGGGGTCACGATCGTTTCCGCCCCGGTCCGGCCGACCGAGTGGGCGGCCCGTTTTGCCCGAGCCCAGGTCCGGATCGTGACCGGGAGCCGAACGCTGTTGGAAGCGATGGAGCTGGGGGGGCCATTCCTCTACTTCAACGGGACGCTCGGGCGCGGGGCGCACACTCGACGCCATCGTCCCGAGAAACTGGCTTCCCTGCTCGAACTGGCGACGGACGCCGGGATTCCCCGTTCCCTGCGAAGGGATCTCGCCGATTTTGCCCGAGGTCGACGGGTCCGTGAGATCGTCCGGCGGGCCGTCCGGGGAGCGGAGGGTTGGTCGAAATTCCCGCGCCGGTGGTCGGTCACTTCGTTCGCACCACCGTACGACGACGCCGGGGCATTGCTCGAGCGCGTCGCGGCGGCGATGGGGCGTGCGGACGCCCGGCCGTCCGATGTCGTTCGGACCGTGCGCTCCGGTCTCCGTCCGTAAACCCACGGACACTCGAACGATAAATCGGGGGTCTGGCTGGCCCCCTCCGCATGCCACCCGAGACCGCGACCCCGGCTGCCGTGGGGAAGGCGCTCGTCGGCGGCGCCGTCGCGTTGAAACGGGGCGAGGAACTCGTCGTAGCTTCCTGGACCCACACGCTTCCGTGGGCGAGCGCGTGCGTCGCCGAAGCCCGTCGTCGGGGGGCCCGAGCGACGATCCTCCTGGAGGACGAGAGCGCGTTCTGGCAGAGCATCGAGCTCGCGCCGGCGACGCGCACCTGGGCGGGTATTCCCGGAGCGGTCCGTGCCGCCCTTCGCGAGGCGGACGCCCTGATCTATTTTGCCGGCCCGGCGGACCGGCCCCGTCTGCATGCCCTCCCCGTCGAGCAACAGTCCCCCTTCCACGGAACGTCGGAAGCCTGGCTCGCTCTCTGCCGGAAGGCGAGCGTTCGCGGAGTCCGCTGCTTGTTGGGATACGCCTCGGACGCGCAGGGCGAGCGATGGAACGTCCCTGGAGCGCTGTGGCGGAGCCAGATGATCCGCGCGATCGTTGACTCCGACCCCAAGAGCGTGGGGACCGCGGGGGTCCGAACGGCCCGGGCGCTGGCCCGAGGACACGAGCTCCGAATCACCGCACCGAACGGCACCGACCTTCGCATCGGATTGCGCCGGCGTTCGCCCTGGGTCGACGACGGCCGAGTGGGCCGAACGGAACGGCCCCACCGCAGGAACGTCACGACCGTCCCGGGGGGGACGGTCGTCGTAGCGGTCGACGAGCGCTCCGCGGTCGGAACCGCGATCGCCGACCGACCGAGCTTCCTTCCCTCCGGTCGGGTCGACGGGGGGCAGTGGGATTTCGAGCGGGGGCGGCTCCGCGAGTTCTGGTACACGAGCGGGACGGAAGCGTTTGAGAGCGAGTTCGCCGCGGCGCCCCGGGGGCGAGAGACTCTCGGGCTCTTCGCGGTCGGCCTTAACTCGGCCCTCCCCGCCGGACTCCCGCAAGCCGAAGACGCTCCCGCGGGGACCGTCACGATCGCGATCGGGGGAAATTCGGAGTATGGCGGCTCGAACCCGTGTCGATTCCTATCGTGGATCACCTTGGGGGAGGCGACGGTGGCCGTGGACGGCGCCCCGCTCGTGGACCGTGGGGAGCTCCTCTAATCCGGACGACCGGCGCCTGGGCCGGGCGTTCTACGATCGACCGACGATCCGGGTGGCCCGTGACCTGCTGGGACGTACGATCCACGTCCGAGGGCCGGGACCGGAGCGGGCGGTCCGGATCGTCGAGGTGGAGGCGTACGTCGCGAACGATCCGGCGAGTCATACGTTCCGGGGCCGGACCGACCGAAACCGCTCGATGTTCGCGACCCCGGGGACCCTCTATGTCTACCGGATTCACCAGGTCGTTTGCGCGAATCTCGTGACCCGCCGGGGGCAGGCGGTCCTCCTGCGGGCGGGCATCCCACTCAACGCAGTGATCGGAAACCCTTCCGGCCCGGGTCGGCTTTGTCGATACCTCGGGGTCACGCGCGAGGACGACGGCGTCGACACGACTCGGAGTTCGAGGGTTTACCTCACTCGGGGTCCGCCGACGGCTCGGGGAGTACGGGTCCTGGCCAGCCCCCGTATCGGGATCTCCCAAGCCATCGACCGTCGACTCCGCTACAGTATCCAGGGGGACCCGTGGGTCTCCCGGCCCCGGCCGACCCCGGGATTTACTTGAGCTTGGCCCACTGATAGCTGCGCATGCGCGGGCTCGCTCCGAACCCGCACGAGGCGCAAACGGCCTTTTGGCGGTGGAAGGCGTGACGCCCGCACCGGCGACAAATGACGTGGACGATCTTGCCTCCGCGCCGCGACGGTGTTCCCTTTCCCATGGTTGTTTCCTGCCTACGGTGAGATATAGACGATCGAGTCGCCCCGGACCAGCGTGACACCGCTCCGGGGTGTCACTTCGTCCTTCACGACCTCCTCGGCCGAGGAGAGGAGGAGGTTCAAGTGCTGGTCGAAGGCATCGAGGACGCCCCGGTACGAGCGTCCGCCCTTCATCTCCACGAGCACGCGCTTGTGGAGCGATTGCTGGAGCACGTCGAGGGGCCGCATCGGAGGAGGCCGGCGAGGCCGGGCTTCCCTTTTAACGGTTGCCGCGCCGGCGCGGGACGAGGGCGCGGTCCGCTCGATGGTCGCCCCGGGCGACGGGTCTAGCGACAAATAGCCGGGGGCGCTGACTTCCCCGGTCCTATGACGATGGCGAACCGTTCGGAGGTCGGCCGAACCGGTCGCACGTGGATCATTCTGTTCGGCGTGTTCCTCCTCCTCGACTTCGTGCTCATCCTGGTGATGCTGGCGACCGACCAGAATCTGCAGACCGACTTCATGACGGTCTCGAAGTACTACGCGCACTGGTATGGCCTCCTGGCGGAGGGGATCCTGACCCTCCTAGTGGGCCTCGCGGTCATCTTCAATGCCACGGCGCGATCGATGTGGAGCGACCTGCCCAAGCGGGTGAAGACCGTGGTCACGGCGGCCCTCGTATGGACGATCCTTGCGGTCCTCGCCGACCTCGCGATCGTGTTCACGTGGAGCCAGGTCGGTGCACCCTCCATGAGCTGGTTCGCGATGTACCTCTTCGACACGCCGTCTCCCGTCACCACCGGATACATCCCATGGCTGTACGACGCACTGATCGCGGTCTACATCCTGACCGCCATCCTCGGAATCCTCGCCTGGACGCAGGTCCGCAAGTGGGGCTCGGCCCCGGAATCGACCTAGGTTAGCGAGGGAAGCGGCCGCGCCGGCAGTGGGCTCTTGACGGGTGGCCGAACACTCGCCTTCGGCACAATCGTAATAGCCCAACCGGGCGACCCCTTTCCGATGGTCCAGGTCGACATCGACCTTGCCAAATGCACCGGCTGCTCACACTGCAAAGACGTCTGTCCCGTGAACGTCTTCGACCTCAAACCGCGCGACCAGGTCCCCGACGTTGTGGACGACCCCACGGTCGGGGCGAAGTTCCAGTTCCGGGGTGAAAAATCACTCGCGGTGAACGGCCCCGAGTGCATCGTCTGCGAGGCCTGCCTGTTCTCGTGCGAAGGGGAATGCATCCTGATCACGGACGACGAAAATCACGTACACTTCTCGGTCTTCGAGTGACGGTTTCAGCGCCGGCCGGCTATCGGTAACCGGGACCCCCGGAACGGGTCGACAAGAGCGAGTTTTCGCCCTTCGAGGACGCGGCCCGGGGCAGTCGTTAAATAGGCTGGGACCCCGCGGAGAACGCCATGGCCGAGAGGACCGACGCCCCCCATCGCACCGTCGTTCTCGGGGAGCGGGAGTTGGCCATCGGGTTCCGTCTGATCGGGCTCAGCAACGTCGTCGAAGTCACGCCCCGGACAGCCCAGACCGAGTTCCAGCGCGCGGTCGCCGACCCGACGACATCACTGGTCATCGCAAGCCAGTCCGTGCGGTCGACCTTGAGCGAGTCCCAGCGGTTCCACGCCGAAAATTCCCTTCACCCCCTGGTGGTTTTCGTCCCAGCGCCGACCGGCGAGTATGAGGTGGAAAGCATCTCCGCCCTCGCCAAACGAGTCTTAGGTGTCTCACTTAACGTTCCGCACTAATTGAGGAGAATCCGATGGGAGTTGTAGCGCGAGTATCCGGTCCGGTCGTAGTTGCCGAGGGCCTCCCCGGCGCCAAAATGTACGACGTCGTCCGTGTGGGAGATCTCGGTCTGGTCGGAGAGATCATTCGATTGATCGGAGAGACGTGCACTGTCCAAGTGTACGAGGATACGACGGGTATCCGGCCCGGCGACAAGGTGGAAAACACCGGCCAGGCACTCGCCGTCGAGCTCGGACCCGGGCTGCTCACGAGCATCTACGACGGGATCCAGCGCCCCCTCGAGGTCCTGAAGGCGAACCTGGGCGACTTCA
The DNA here is from genome assembly GCA_022750355.1 of Thermoplasmata archaeon. Lineage (GTDB taxonomy): Archaea > Thermoplasmatota > Thermoplasmata > Lutacidiplasmatales > UBA184 > Lutacidiplasma. Next base: position 18,705 of record JAKIVW010000009.1, on the reverse strand, counting down.
TCACGCGCGGATTCGTCGCCGCACCGCTCGACGAGAAGAGAGTCTGGGAATTCACCGCCACCGCCAAGGTCGGGGACGAGGTCACGCCGGGCGCGATTCTCGGGACCGTCCAGGAAACTCCCCTCATCCTCCACAAGATCATGGTCCCGCCTGGCGTTCGCGGTTCGATCACCTCCCTCAAGAGCGGGAGCTACACGATCCGCGATTCGATCGGGTCGCTCAAGACCGCCACTGGGACACAACCGCTGGGGCTCTCCCAGAAGTGGGTCGTCCGGATCCCGCGCCCGGTCTCCCAGAAGCTGGCGCCCACGATTCCGTTGATCACCGGCCAACGAGTCATCGACACTTTCTTCCCCGTCGCAAAGGGCGGGACGGCTTGCATTCCGGGTCCGTTCGGTTCCGGCAAGTGCGTGGCCGGAGACACTCCCGTTCTTCTCGGGGATGGGTCGGTGGTTCCGATCGAGGAGTTGTATGGGGCGGCTAGCCGGGGGGCCACCAGGAAGGTCGACGGGTCCGACGAATGGTTGGGGTTGAAGAAACCAGTGGAACTGTTCTCCCTGGTCGGAGAACGATTGGTGAAGAGTCGGACACAGACCTTCTACAAGGGGAAGAGCGATTCGCTCATCCGAGTAAAAACTCGAACCGGCCGGAGCGTCCGAGTGACTCCGGTCCACCGCCTCTTTACGATCGGGCCCGACGGGGTCCTTCGTGAGACCATGGCGCGCGACTTGAAACCTGGTGACTACCTTGCGTCCGTCCGCCAGGTTCCTCCCGTCCGGGCAGACAGCAAGGTCCATGTCGAGCTCGCACCGCTCCAGCGGCGCGGGAAGCAGATTCGGATTCCGCCGGTCATGTCGGCGGAATTCGCCGAATTCCTCGGACTTTTCGTCGCCGAGGGATATGTGCGCGGACGCGGGACCGTCGTGTTCACCAACTTGGATGAGACGCTCCTTTCCCGGTTCCTGCTCTTGGCTGAGGAATTGTTCGGTCTCGGGGGATACGTCGAGCGTCAACCGACGAAGACCCCCAATGTCCTGCTCCACAGTCGCCTGTTGGTCGACCTCCTCGACCAACTAGGGACTGGGCGGTCGTCCGGGGAGAAACGTATCCCGCTCACCGTCCAATCTTCGACGAACCCCGTTCTCGCGGCGTTCCTGCGCGGCTATTTTGTCGGGGATGGGGGATTCTCCGACGGGGACGTCGAGTTTTGCACGCACAGCCGCAAACTCCAGACCGACCTGGTCTATGCACTCGCTCGCTTCGGGATTGTCTCTACCCTCTCGCACCGTTGGGTGGATGGGGAACAGTACTTCCGACTGTATGTTCGGGGGATTCCTAATCTGACCCGATTAGAGCAGGCGCTGGGTTCGGATTCTCCGCGCATCGAAGCGATTCGAGAGTACATCTCGTCTCGGAGGACGACCTACACGTCCATCGACGTGGTGCCGCTCGCCCCTGGGGTCATCGAGTCCATTTATCGAGCCCACTACCGCTACTCCACGCTCCTCGACGACGGGATCGAGATCCACAATTACTTGGGGAACGCCGAGCGAATGAGCAATTCCACGTTCCGGGCCTTCATGAAGTCGGCTCGGTCGAAGACCGAGACCAGTCCGTGGGATGCCGCCGCGGCCCGTCTAGTCCACCTCCTGGATTACCTCTATTGCGACGAGGTCGCCGAAGTGACCGAGGAGAAAGATGGGCCGTTCGATGTCTACGATGTCGCAGTTCCCGATTTCGGGTCCAACTTCGTGGGGGGGTACGGAGGAATCCTTCTCCATAACACCGTAACGCAGCAACAGCTCGCGAAATGGGCGGACTCCGACATCGTCGTCTACGTCGGGTGCGGCGAGCGCGGCAACGAGATGACGGAAGTTCTCGCGACCTTCCCGAACCTGTTGGACCCGAAGTCCGGTCGCCCGCTCATGGACCGCACGATCCTCATCGCCAACACCTCGAACATGCCCGTCGCCGCCCGGGAAGCCAGCGTCTACACGGGGATCACGATCGCCGAGTACTATCGGGATATGGGGTACGACGTCGCCCTCATGGCTGATTCGACCAGCCGTTGGGCCGAAGCGATGCGGGAGATCTCTGGTCGTCTGGAGGAGATGCCGGGAGAGGAAGGCTACCCCGCCTACCTCGGACGTCGGATCGCCGAGTTCTACGAACGTTCGGGACGCGTCGTCACCCTCTCCCCCGAGAATCGAACGGGATCCGTGACAGTGGTCGGGGCCGTGAGCCCGCCGGGCGGGGACTTCTCCGAACCGGTGAGCCAGAACACCCTACGGGTCACCCGGGTCTTCTGGGCGCTGGATGCCTCGCTGGCGTCCCGTCGCCACTTCCCGTCCATCAACTGGCTCAACAGCTATTCGCTCTACGCCGCGGACCTCGACCCCTGGGCCCGGACCCACATCGCGGTCGACTGGACCGCCCTCCGGCAAAAAGCTGTGCAGACCCTCCAGCAGGAAGCCGAGTTGCAGGAGATCGTCCAATTGGTCGGCGTGGATGCGCTTCCGGAACGGGAGAAGGCCGTGCTCGACGTTTCGCGCATGCTTCGGGAGGACTACCTCCAGCAAAGCGCCTACGACGACGTCGACACCTACACCTCGATCCAGAAGCAGTACCGGATGTTGCGGATGATCCTCTCGTTCGGGGAAAAGGAGCAGGAGGCGATCGCTCGGGGCGCCACTGTCCAGCAGGTGCAGCGCCTCCCCGTGCGGGAGAAACTCTCTCGAATGAAGTCGATTCCCGAGGCCGATCACGCCGCTGCCTTCGATCGCCTCGAGCTCGAAATGAACCAGGCTGTGGCCGGTCTCGGGGGGTCCGCCTAATGGCGACGGCGAAGCGCTCGGCAAAGGAACCGGTCGTCGGAGAGGTGCCCATCGACTACCGGACCATCGACCGAGTCACCGGGCCTCTGCTGTTCGTCCGCGAAGTGGAGAAGGCAGCGTACGGCGAAATGGTCGAGGTCCTCCTCCCGAACGGTGACCGTCGCCAGGGGCAGGTGCTCGATTCCCGGAAGGGTCTCGCGATCGTGCAAGTGTTCGGTCCCACCATGGGCATGAACATCAACGGTACCAGCGTGAAGTTTCTCGGGGAGGTGGCCACGCTCCCCGTTTCGGACCAGATGCTCGGGCGAGTCTTCAATGGGCTCGGGGAGCCGCGGGACGGGGGCCCGAAGATCGTCTCCGACCAGAAACTCGAGATCGTCGGGAACGCCATGAACCCGGTCTCGCGGGAGGAGCCGAGCGAATTCATCCAGACCGGTCTCTCGAACATCGACGTGATGAACACTCTCGTCCGAGGGCAGAAACTCCCCATCTTCTCGGGGGCCGGCCTACCCCACAATCTCCTCGCCGCGCAGATCGTTCGTCAGGCGAAGTTGCGCAACTCCTCCGACAGCTTCGCCGTCATCTTCGCCGCGATGGGCATCACGAGCGAGGAAGCCAACTTCTTCCTGAAGGAGTTCGAATCGACCGGCGCCCTCGAACGGACGGTCGTGTTCCTGAACCTCTCCTCCGACCCGTCGGCCGAGCGGATCATCACCCCCCGCATGGCCCTCACGACCGCGGAGTACCTGGCGTATGAGAAGGGAATGCACATCCTGGTCGTGCTGACGGACATGACCAACTACTGTGAGGCGCTGCGCGAGGTGGCGGCGGCGCGGGAGGAGGTTCCGGGGCGGCGTGGCTACCCCGGGTACATGTACACGGATCTCGCCACGCTCTACGAACGGGCGGGAAAAATCCATGGCCGGAAGGGGTCGATCACCCAGCTCCCCATCCTCACGATGCCGGCGGACGACATCACCCACCCGATCCCCGACCTGACGGGCTACATCACCGAGGGCCAGATCGTGGCGAGCCGGGAACTGCAGCGCCGGGGGGTCTACCCTCCGATCGATGTGCTCACGTCCCTGTCCCGACTCATGAACCAGGGGATCGGAAAGGGCCGGACCCGGGAAGACCACCGGGGCGTGGCCGACCAGCTGTACGCGTCGTACGCGACCGGCAAGGACCAGCGGGCGCTGTCGGCGATCGTCGGAGAAGAGGCGCTCACCGCCACCGACCGGATCTACCTCAAGATCGCGGAGCGGTTCGAGAACGAGTTCGTCAACCAACGGCCCGACGAGGACCGGTCGATCGATGAGAGCCTGACCCTCGCGTGGGACATCCTCTCCGAACTGCCCGAGTCGGAGTTGAAGCGGATCAAGCCCGAACTCATCAAGCAGTACTATCGGCCCAAGAACAAGGCCGCCTAGCGCGGTCGGACGGCACCGGGAGATTCCGATGGTGGGCGAAGAGGTTCGACCGACCCGCCTGGAGCTGCTCCGGACTCGTCGGCGGATCGTGCTCGCCCGAAAGGGGCTCAACCTGATGAAACTCAAGCGGTCCGCCCTCATCGCGGAGTTCTTCCAGCTCAGTCGGCAGGCCCTCGAGCTCCGAGGAAATCTCCAGCTGAAGATCGTTCGGGGGTATTCCTCGATTCGCCAGGCCGAGATGCTGGAAGGCCCGACCCGACTCGAGAACGTGTCGATGCTCCTCCCCGAACTCGCCCGAGTGAACGTCACGACGAAGAACGTCATGGGCGTCCGCACGCCCCGCGTGGACTCGGGGAACTACGCCCCCGTCCCTCCGGCGGCGCTGCTGGACCTCCCCACTTCCATCGGAGAGTCGATCGGGCATTTCCAGGGCATCTACCAGGTCATCCTCGACATCGCCGAGAAGGAGAACGCCTTGCGGCGCCTCCTGAAGGAGATCGAGAAGACCAAGCGACGCGCGAGCGCGATCGAGAACGTGCTGATCCCGCGGCTCCAAGCGACCGTGCGGATGATCAAGTTCCGGTTCGACGAGCTCGAGCGAGACTCGTTCAGTATGCTCAAGACCGTCAAGCGGAAGATGGAGCAAGCGGAGGCCGCCGGTGCCTAAGCTGAACCTCTCCGGTGCTTACGGGATCGCGACCCCCGCGCCCGCCGCGGCGATCGCGAACCATCCCGAGCGCGTCCTGCGCTACCTCCGCGGTTTTCGACTCCTCTGGGCGGCGCGCATCGGCGCCGTAGCCGCCCTCCTCTACCTCCTCTATCTGACCCACACGATCTGATCATGTCGAGCGAAACTGCGGCCGCACCGGGCGATTCCCTCGAGCCGATCAAGCACGTGACGACCACGGAGGCGGAGCTGGAGAAGAAGGTCGCCGAGCTCCGCGCGAAGGTGAAGGTCGCCCTGGAGGAGTTCTCCCGCGAGAGCGAGAGCTTCGTCCTCCGGGCCCGCGCCGACGCCGAGCGGGAGCGGGAGACGCTGCTCGCGACGGCCCAACGGGAAGGCGACGCGGAGGCGAAGGCGATCGTGGCCAGCGGCACCGCGCGCGCCGACGAGATCCGGGGAAAGACCCCGGCCCAGCTCTCGGCCCAGAAGGAACCGATCCTCACGGCGATCCTCGCCGAGTTCCGCCCCACGGGAAAGCGACCCGGAGCGTAGACGGTGGGCTTCCTGCGTCCCGTCCCGATGGTCAAGGTCGGCCTCCTCGGTCTCAAGACCGACCGGGAGACCGTCGTCGCCCTTCTCCACGACCGGGGCGTCATCCAGATCGAGCCGCTCCGCAAGGAAGCGCTCGAGCTGTTGGAACCGGAGCACGGCGGGGAACTCCAGCGCCAAGTCTCCGACGGACTCTTGCGATTCCGTACCTTGAAGGCATCCCTTCCCGCCATCCCCACCGGGACCCCGGCGGTCTTTCCCTCGCTGGACGCGGTCCTCACGGCCGCCGCCTCCGTGTCGATCGACGCCGAAGTGCTCGAGCTCAAGCGGGAGGAAGATACCCTCATCACCGAGGGGCGCGACGTCACGACCACCCGGCAACTCCTGGAGCGACACCGGTACTACACCGCCCCGCTCCGCCTCCTCCGTTCGGCCCGCCTGCTCGCCTTCTTCGGGGATTCCTCGCCGGAGGCGTTCGCCAAGCTCCAAGGGGAGGTGAACGCTCTCGGGGAGTCCGCCTTTGTGCCCGGCCCCCGCGACAAGGAGTCCGTCCGGTTCCTCCTCGCGGTTCCGCAGGAGGAGGCTGACGCCGTGAGCCGCATCGCACAACAGGGCGGGGTCCATCTGGCCGGCATCCCGGCGCTCGACGGGACGATCGATGCCGAGCTGCCGAAGTTGACCGCTCGGCACGACGCGCTCGAACTCCGACTCACCCAGATCCGGGCGCGGCTGGACGCGATCGCCCAGGCGTGGTACCCTCGGGTCGCCTCCCTCGAAGAGGCGTTCACGATCGAGAACCGCAAGTTCGAAGCCTGGACGCGCATGGGCGCCGGTCGGTACACCTTCGCGCTGGAGGGGTGGGTCCCCCAGCGGAACTACGCCGCCCTCGAGAATGCGCTTCGCCAGCGCGTCGGGGACCGGATCGACATCTCCCGGATCCCGACCTCGGAAGAACCGCCCACGCTGATGGACAATCCCCCCGGAGTGCGCTGGTATGAGTTCTTCATCAAATTCTACTCGCTCCCCCAGTCCAGCGAGTTCGACCCGACCTGGATCTTCGCCCTCGCGTTCCCGCTCTTCTTCGGCCTCATGCTCGGCGACGCCGGGTATGGGATCGTCATCCTCGGGATCTGCCTCTGGATGATCGCCGGCTTCCCCGGCGGTCAACACGTCCCGGGTTCGATCCGCGGATTCGTGACGATGATCATGGGGGCCAAGGGCATGCAACTGCTCGCCCGGACCCTCCTGCCCGGGTGCCTGCTCGGGATCGCCCTGGGGGTCGCCTTCAACGCCTACTTCGGAGCCCGACTTCCGTTCTACACCGGACTGTTCGACCCGCTACACTCGGCGTCCAAGCTCCTCCTCTTGGCGGGCTTCATCGGGCTCGGCATGGTGACCCTCGGCTTCGCGCTCGGGGCGCTGAAAGCCTACTACCACCACCACCGCCGCGAACTGATCGCCAAGATCGGCGGGATCACGTTCGCCTGGGGTGTCGCCGGGTTCGGCCTGCTGACCATCTACAAGGCGTTCTCGATCATGCACCCCATTTCGGACCTCGCGGTCGGGGGTCTCCTGGGGGGCCTCGGCCTCATCATCGCGGGCGAAGGGGCCCAAGGGCTCATGGCCCTCACCGAGATCGTGAGCCACATCCTCTCCTACCTCCGGTTGGTCGGGATCCTGCTGGCGAGCGTCATCCTCGCGCTCGTCATCAACACGGTCACCTACGGGATGTTCGTCGGGTCGTCCTCGTCGGTCGCGCTCCACATCGTCTACATCGCCATCGGCGCCCTCATCCTCGTGGTCGGCCAGATGTTCAACCTCATCCTCGGGGTGTTCGAGCCCGGGATCCAGGGAGCGCGGCTGATCTTCGTCGAGTACTTCTCGAAGTTCTACGAGGGGAACGGTCGGCCGTTCCTGCCGTTCGGTTCGAAGCGAACGCACACCCGGGCCGAGTCGCCCGACGCGGCCGGGCCGCTCCTCGAGGGCCCGAACCCCACGTAAGCGCGGGGCGATGGCCGGAGTTCCGGCCTAGGCCTGCGGGAGCACGAGCGAGCGTTCGAGCTCGTCCGGCGCGATCCCGTAGAGCTTCCCGTAGATGATCTTCCGCAGGTCGGCGCGCTCGATCTCGGCGAGCGTGAGGAACGTGAACAGGATGGAGATCGAGAGCGGGAAACTGCGGAGCCGCTTCAACTCCCGGACCGTCCGATCCCGGGTGAGCGCGATCTCGAACGGCACCAGGCTCTTCTCGGCCGTGTACCGGTCGAGCACGTCCTTGAGGACCGGGTAGCGTCCTTCGAGCTGCGCCACGAGCTCCGGGACGTCGCGGACGTTGTACAGGTCGGCGACCCGGTCCCGGGCGAAGTCACCTCCGTCCAGGAACCGCTCGAGGACCGTCTCCACCGGGAGCGAGGCCGCCTTTCCCTTGAGGAGAAGCAGGACGTTCTTGAGGTCGATCTCCGAGCGGAGGAACTCGCGGATCACCCACTCGTCGCCCTGGAAGAACTTCGACGCTTCCAGGACCCGCGCGTAATACTCGCGCTGGAGGGCGGCGAGGAGGGGGAAGATGTCCCGGGTCTTGGAGTAGGTGTCCAGCAGCGGCAGGAGGACCGCCCCGTAGCCGAACCGAACGAGTTGGGTCGCGACCGCTTCGGCGTTGGGAAGCGCCAGGAGCGCGCGGAAGTCGTCCAACCCCATCGCGCCCGCGAACAGGCCCGCCGGAATCTCCCGGCTCGAGACGAGGAACGACTCGGTCTGCGAGACGGACCGTCCTTCGGACTTGGCCGAGAGGACGAGCCCGATGTTCTCGATGTCCCACCGACGCAGGTAGGCTTCGATGAGCGGCTTTCCGGCGAAGGACGCGGACTCGAGAAGCAGATGCTGCCGGTGAACGAACAGGCGATTGACCGCCACCTCGACGGCGGCCGAGCCCTGGTAGGTCGCCCCGGCCTGCGCGATCTCCGGGCCGTACGGAGTGGGCTCCAACAGCTTCAGGATCTCCGAGAGGTCCTTCGCTCGGACGAGCGGCGGATATGCGTCCGCGGGAAGGAGGGTCGGTTGGAGCGCCTTGAACCGGCCCAGCGCGCTCGCGTACGGAGAACCGGCCATACCCGCCCTCGTCCTACGCGAGGAGGGATCGGACGCGATCTTCTCGAAGTCGGAGGAGCTCATCGAAGCTGAGCGTGAGTCGCCGTGCGCCGTCCGTGGTCTCGGCGATCAGCCCGCCGAGGATCGGGGCGGGCGTGGGATCGAAGGAGCGGCCGGCGAGCGATTTGAGCAGGGCCGCATCTTCCGACCGACCGGAGACGCGCAACTCCTTCCCGAGTTCGTCCGTGGCCACCGCATACATTCGGCGGAGCGCCTCCGGATACTCGTCGCCTTCCGTGAACCGGGCCAGCAGAGTGCGCACCGCTCCGAGCGAATCGTTCATCGCCCGCTCCTGGGCCTCGTACTCGAGCTTTCGGGATTGCATCCGGGCCGCCGCGACCCGTTGGGCCCGCTCGCGGCGGGACTCGGCTTCCGCGCGGGTGCGGAGGTCATTCTGGAGGGAGGTGGCCCGCTGGGTGCGGTCGGCGAGGAGGCGTGCTTTCTCCGCCTCGAATTTCTGGGATTCCGTAGCGAGCTCCCGCTCCCCGCGGGCCCGGATCTCGGCGACGAGCAGCTCGAGGGTCATCGGGGATGCTCTCTAGAGAATGCCCGTGAGCAGGATGTACCCCAGCACGAATCCGATGATCCAGAGCGTCTCGGGAATCACGAAGAAGAACAGGACCTTACCGAACAGTTGCGGCTTCTCGGCGTAAATCCCCATCCCGGCGGCGCCGATTCCGGACTGGGCCATACCCGTTCCGATCAACCCACCGGCAATGGCGATCCCGGCTGCAAGCGTGGCGTACGCATCTACCATAGAGGACGACCCGGGCGGCCGAGAAAGGTCCGGTATATAACCCGGGCCACCTCGATTTCGGCCCCCGGTCGAGAGAGAACGGTGGCCCCTCGGTTGGGTAGCGCCTACGCCGCCGTACCGGCCCCATCCGACGCCCGATGTTCTCGTCGGTAGGCCCGGAGCGCGAGTCCGATGGCCCCGCCCCACGCCAGCCAGCCGAAGAAATAGGCGGTCACACAGACGGGGCAGATCCCCCCGATTTCGACCACCTCGATGTAGAGCAGATAGAGCGAGAGGGCCACTCCCGCGGTCGTCAGCCCGAGCAGGAGGTACGTGAACCGTGCGTCCCGACGCCGCTGTTCCGCGAGGACACCCAGGACGAGGATGGCGACGAAGCCGACGATGCCCCACGCATAGTCCGGAATTCCAAGGGTCGTCGTCTTTCCACTCTCGAGGATCGTGGCGCAAGAGAAGTACTGATTGAAGGAGCACGCTTTGCTGAGTTCGGCATCCACGATCTCGGCCGCGGCGTAGAACGAGGCGATCAGGCCGAACCCGCCGCCGAAGTAGACCAGGGACCGGAACGTGCGGGTCCGCATCGGCCTACGCAATCTGGGCGAGGTCGTTCGTGACGGCCGCTTTCGTCGCGACAGTCCAGTGATATTGGGCCGCGAGATACGCAACACCTGAGGCGTTGGTCACTCCGCAAGAGCGGGCGATCATCGCCATGATCCAATAAGCCTGGGTACTCACGGCGTCCCAAGCCACCCCACTCTCCGACTGGATCTGATTGAGGACGGTCTGTGCGCCGGTGCCTCCGGTCGTCGAGTAAGTAAAATTCGACAAGGTTTGGGGGTTAATGATGGGGGTCCCGGCGTGGATCCACTGCCCGTTGATCACCAAGAACGGAATTGCGCTTCCGGAGTAAGCACCGACGTAGGCGGCTTGGTAACAGTTGCTCGTGCCCGGGAAGCTGCCCTCGTTGCCGGAAGTGTCCTCGCTCACTTGGAATGTGACATTCGCACCCGTGACCTGAGTGCTGGCCAGCACAACTTCGGGAGTACCGGGGTAAACGTCGTGAAGATACGAGAAATCCAAAGTCGGAGGGCTTGGGCTGAGCACCCCGTACTCAGCGAGGGCTTTGTAAATCGTCCAACTTCCCGCGGAGCAGTACGGGCACCACGTGGCGCCATAGAAGTAGACGACGACCTTCCCGCCGTCCTGCCACGGGGCGATGTTGCCGTGGGTCCATCCCGGGCCCCCTTCGGTCGAGAGGGAGGTAGAGGGGGGGAGGTACGGGCATCCAAAGGCGAGAGAACCGGTCAGGCCGACGACGCCGGTGAATACGAGACCGAGGACGACACCGCCGATGACCGTATTGCGGTAGACCTTCGACCACCGCCGTTCGGCCCGAAGGAGTGCGTAGATGAGGAGGAACGCGACGCCGGCGAGGCCGAGCGCGATGTACGGGATGGCCGGGAGGATCAAACCGACGGGCGATGGGGCCAGATAGGCCACCACGAACCAGACGACGAAGATGGGGACGAGGATGTAGCCGACTCGGAGGAGACTCCAGCGGGACTCGAACGCATCGACGTTCTTCTGTCCTTTCTTCTGGGGCTCGGATTTGGTCGGACTCTTGGAGCGGCGGCGATGGTAGAGGACGCGGAGCGCACGGCCCGGATCGCCGGCGCCCGAATCGGCAGTGAATGCGACCTTCGGGTCGTCCGCGATTTCGTCCCACTCCCAGCCTTTCGACCGTAGCTGTTCGACGCGGTCCCAGTCAACCATTCGAGCGACCGACTCCACCGCCCCTTTTGCTCTTTGCCCCTCGGGTGCCACCAGACCCATAGCCGCCCGGCCAAGCGGAGGATACCCGTCCGACGCCCTTTTACCCGGGACTCGTTCTCGGAGGGAAATGCGGGTCACCTTCCTCGGGACCGCCGGCTCGTGGCCCACCAAGGAGCGCTCGGCGAGCGCGATCGCCCTCGACACGGAGAAGGAGCTCCTCCTCCTCGATTGTGGAGAGGGGACCCAGCGCCAGTTCTTCCAGTCCAGTGCGTCGTTCATGCGGGTGCGTCGGATCTTTCTCACCCACTTTCACGGTGACCACTTTCTCGGCCTTCCGGGCCTCATCCAAAGCATGTGCCTCAACAACCGCACCGAGCCGATGGACATCTACGGCCCTCCGGACGCCGAGGAGATGGTGGGGCGTGCGTTGCGGATGGGGTATTTTACGCTCCGATTCCCCGTCAACGTCCATTCCCTGAACCCCGGAGAGTCGGTCGAGTTGGAGGGGTACACCGTGCGCACCGCCAAGGCCGACCACCCCGTGCCCGCCATCGCGTACCGGTTCGAGGAGGGGCCGAAGCGCGGACGGTTCAACGGGGAGCTGGCGCGATCCCTCGGCCTGGAGGGGCGGGACTTCGCGCGCCTCGAGGACGGGGAGTCCGTCCGCGTCGGCGACCGTGTGATCCAGCCCTCGGAGGTGATGGGACCGCCGCGCCCGGGCCGGTCCGTCGTCTATTCCGGCGACACCGCTCCGAGCGAGGAGGTCCGACGGTTGTCCCATCGGGCGACGTTGCTGATCCACGAGGCGACCGCGGCCCAGGAGATCGAAGCGGAGGCGAACGCCTGGGGCCATTCTTCCGCCCGGCAGGCCGCGGAGATCGCGCGCTCCGCCGAGGTGGGCCTCCTGTACCTCACGCACTTCTCCTCCCGGTACAAGGAGCTCGAACCCCTCGAGAATGAGGCGCGCATCGTCTTCCCGGGTTCCCACGCGGCTCGCGACCTCCTCGACCATCTGATCCATCAACCATGATCCTCGCCGACCTCCTCATCACGGGAGTCGCGGAAGCGGCGACCCTGGCCCACGGGCCGGTGCCCCGCATCGGCATCGCGGCGGGGGAACTATCCCGGATCCCCGACGCGGCGGTGGCCGTGGAGGGCGGGCGGTTCGTGTATGTCGGGCCGGAACGCGGCGTATCTCGAAAGGTCCGCCTTCGGCCGGGGGGCCGGCGCTTCGATGCCGCCGGAGGCACTATCGTGCCCGGGTTCGTGGACGCACATACGCACGTGCTCTTCGCGGGCGACCGTGCCTTCGAACTCCCGTGGAAGGCGCAAGGAATGGACTATTCCGAGATCGCTCGTCGAGGGGGCGGCATTCTCTCGACGGTCCGCGCCACCCGACGGGCGACCCGAGAGCAATTGCTCCGGGAAACGGGCCAACGCCTGGCGGCCATGGCCCGGGCCGGTACGACCGCGGCGGAGGTCAAGACGGGATATTCGCTCACCCCGGGCGGTGAGGTCGAGCTCCTTCGACTCGTCCCGGTCCTGGCCCAGCGAACCGGGCTCCGTCTCGTTCCGACCTTTCTGGGCGCGCACGCTGTTCCTCCCGAATACCGCGGGCGCCCCGACGCGTACGTGGACCGACTCATCCGCAAGTCGCTCCCCATCATCGCGCAAGAGCGCTTGGCGAAGTTCGTCGATGTGTTCTGTGAGCCCGGCTTCTTCTCCGTCCGTACCTCCGAGCGACTGCTCCGCGCGGCCCACTCCGTCGGCCTCGGCACGAAAGTTCATGCCGACGAGTTCGTGCGATCCGGCGGCGCGCGCCTCGCGGCGCGAAGGGGCGCCCGATCGGCCGACCACCTTCTCGCGGCGAACGTCGACGACGTGCGCGCGTTGGCCCACGCCGGCGTGACGGCCGTGGTCCTCCCCGCCACCGCCTTCGGGTCTACCTCGGCGCGGCGCTCGCCCGCCCGCGAACTTCTCGACGCCGGCGTGGCCGTCGCCCTCGGGACGGACTGTTCCCCGAACTCCTGGGTCGAGTCGATGCCCCTCGCCGTATCACTGGCCGTGCACGGTGGGCGACTCTCTCCGGCCGAGGCGCTGACCGCCGCGACCGTGAACGCGGCGCACGCGATCTCCCTCGAGGAAGCGGGAACGGTCGAGGTCGGACGACCCGCCGACTTCTCGGTGTTTCCGGTCCCGACGGCCGACCACGTCGGATACCGGTACGACGTTCGTCCGAGCGTCGTTTTCCGTCAGGGAAACGCGATTTCTTCGAGGACACTCCGTCAGTAATTCTAAATAGTCGGCCTCTCCCTCTCGCCGGTCGAGGGCGCCTCATGGCGGAAAAGATCGGCAAAGAGCAATCGAAGAGAGAGAAGGGATACCTGTACTACCTCGGCAAGGATGGGTACCTCTGGAAGACACCGACGAAGCTCAACAAGTCCGGAAAGAAGGCCCGCGTGGGGACGGAGAAAATCGTCCGCGCCGACGGGTACATGTACTTCCTGGACAAGAAGGGCTTCATCTCGCGCGCCAAGATGAAGAACGCGTAAACCCGCCCCACCCTTTCTGGGGCTCTCTCCGATGGGAGGGAGCCCAATCGACACTTTTTTTCAAGCCACCCTTCACTCTCGGACCGCCGGCGCTTATACCGGGACGCGTTCGCCGGGGCGAGGCGAGCCGGTGAGCTGTCGGAACGATCCGGACGACCCCCGGAAGTGCGAACGTTGCGGCTCCTTCCTCTGGGTCGCGGAGGAGGGCCTCTACTGTGGGGACTGCGGCTCGATCATGCCGTGCACGATGCGCGTGCTGCCACCGCCCGAGGCGACCCGACCCGACGCCCGTCGAAGTCTCTGAAGGAGCATCCACCGAACCGGGCCGGCGGTCCAGCTCGACGAGACCGTTCGAAAACCTTTCCCCGCGTCGTCGGATGGGGCCGGTCGTCGGGGAGAACGGCCATGAGCACACCGGTACGACTCACCATCGTCCTCGCACCGTGGTGCCCTCACTGCGTCCCGCTCTCGGTAACCGAAGGGGGCCGCCTCGCTCGCCGCCTCAAGGTACCCCTCCGCCTGCTCGATATCGACCACGCGGCCCAGGAGAAGAAAGCGGACCAGCTCGTTCGTCGATACGGCGACCCGGCCCCGGACTACCTCATCCCCCAGGTTTTCCTGGAGTGGGCGGACGGGCGGGTCCAGCATTTGCTGACCGGATTCTCCGAGGAGGTTCCGCGGACGGCCCGAGCCTGGACGGACCTGCTTCGCAGCGACTGGCTTCGTCGCGTGGTCCGGGGAGAGGAAACGTGAGTCGGACCGGAGCGGTTCCGCCAATCCTCCGCCGCGCGCTGCGCCCCGCGACCCCCCACTGCTACCGCCACTGCGACCGGCCGCTTCGGGGCCGCACCGTTCCGATCTCGGCTCCCGGTTGGCTGTGCGTCTACGCTTGCCCTGGGGGCGCGGTCTCGGTCGTGACGTACCATGAGTGGGCGAAGACGGACCCCACTCCGACCTTGCTCCGATTCGCGCGTTCGCATACCTCTCCGAGCACGGTGGTCCGGCGATGGGACATGCGCCTCGCGGGACGGCACGGTCCGGAACTCGGGGTCACCGCCGAACGCTTCCTCGCCAAAGCCCGCCCAATCCGTCCGGTGCGGGTCGTATATTGGCGACTCTATCCGTTCAAGAAGAAGGACGGAAGTGCGTTCCGGCTGTTCGCGTGCTTCCGCCACGGGGTGGGCGCTGTGCAATTCTTTGTCGCTCCCCGCGAAAGCCAGTCGCCGCCCTGCCCCCGGTGTTGAACCGCGCGACAGTAGACCGTCGCCGCGGTGAGGGCCGCGTCGGTCCCGAGAGAGTATCAGCCGCTCATCCCACCGACGGGCAACGCTCGGACCTGTGGGGGCGGACGGTACTTCCGCCAAATCGTCACGAAGAACCAAATCGCGAGCAGGTCCGGACCGATGACCACGGGAAGGAACCACTGCGCGAGGAGGCCCAGGCCCGCCAGCGGAACGATCGTTCCGACGGCGAGGAAGATCAACTCCGGCTCGTTCGCCGATCGCCCGATCTCCCTCCAGATCCCGAAGAAGAGGAGCACGATCGCGCTCAGGTCGGCCACGGCGGCGACGATCGCCGGCAGGCCCACCTCCCGAATGATGCCGGGGACGAGGATGAGGAGGGCAAAGTAGAGGAGGCCGAGGATCAGGAAGAAACGCGGACCACGACCGGGGGCGGCCCGGGGTGGGTCGAAACGTCCGGTCGGCATGCGCCAAGCCACGAGCCAGAGCAGTCCCGCGGCGACCGCCGCGAGGGCGAGGAGCGGCGCGGCGTCGACGTAGTAGTGGGAGATGTAGACGAGAAGGACGATGTCGAAGACGTAGATCCCCGCGGTGAGCGGCAACCGGCTCCCGGTGAGGAAGGGCTGCCCCCGGGTCTCCGGAAGGGCCAATCCGAGGAGAAGGATCGGCAAGCCCACGCTGTACACGATGTGCACGCCGAGGATCCCGATGAGCCACACCCAACTGACTCCGTAGGCGTGCCCGTAGACCCCGAGGCCGCCCACCACGGGGGCCTTCGGGTTGAAGAGCGTCGAGAGGGCCGTGCCCTCCTCAAGGAGAGCGTACGCGGCTCCCAGGAGGAGGATGGTCGACCAACCTTTCTTCCACCGGACGTGGGCCTCGCGCACGAGAAGGACCCCCGCCCCGTACAGCCCCAGGTTCAGCCCGAGGAACAGGAGGAAGCCGAAGGGAGAGAGGACCACCGGCCAGAACGCCGTCGAGCCGGAGAGGTACTCCGGGATTCCCGGCGTCAGGGCGAACAAGAGAAGGACGGGGTGGCGGCGGAAGAAATCGACGACCCGCGCTCCGGGCGCCCGCTTCGGCGGAAGGGTCGACACCAGCCTCCTTTCCCTAGGGCCGCTACTTAGACGTTCGGTCCGAGGTCCTCGGCGAGGGACTTTCCCCGCTACGGCCCAAGGAATCGGCCGCTACCTCTGCCCGGCGGGACGTGGGTTGAAGATAGCGTAGAGGAACCGGGAATCGTCTTACTCCGGAACGGTCGGGACGCTTCCCGCGAGACGTTCCGGACCGTCAGGTTTCCCGGTCCGACCTATACTGCTTATAGTCGGGGATGCTTGGCCGCAGCCGGAGGGTTAAGACGAGTGTCCCGAGCGGCACCCCTCGCGCCTCTTCCCATCACCGGCGGACGCGGAACGCCCCTTCCTCAGGGGCGTTTCACGAGGTCGGCGAAGGGTTAGTCCGCGCGCGAAGGGATTGTCACTCGAGCTCGGACATCTCGTTCGACTTTCCAGAGTGGTCCTCAATGGCCGTATCCAAAAAGCGCGCAACGTCTTCGTCCGAGAACCCGGCCCCGCGGCCGGTCTCTCGGGTGGGTCGCGAACCGATTCCCGTCCCCCGCCTCGTCCCTCGGGGCAAGACCGCCTTCGACTCCGTGACGTGGCGCACCCACGACGCGGTGATCAAGAACGCCGACGGCAAGATCATCTTCGAACAGAAGGGGATCCGGGCCCCGGCCTCCTGGTCGGAGACCAGCATCAACATCGCCGCCTCGAAGTACTTCCGTATCATCGGCGGCCGCCGCGAGTCCTCCGTGGACGGCATGATCCGGCGCGTCTGCCACTGGGTGGCGGAACGCGGCCTCGAGCTCGGTTACCTCGAGACGTCGGAAGAAGTGGCGACCTTCGAGGAGAGCCTCTCCTACCTCATGGTCCACCAGATGGCGGCGTTCAACAGCCCGGTCTGGTTCAACGTCGGGGTTCGCGAACCTCCCCAGTGCTCCGCGTGCTTCATCCAGTCCGTCGCGGACGACATGGACTCTATCCTCGCCCTCGCGACCAGCGAGGGCCGCCTGTTCAAGGGCGGAAGCGGGACTGGCTCCAACCTCTCCGCGCTCCGCGGAAGTCGCGAACGCCTCTCCGGCGGCGGGATCGCTTCGGGTCCGGTTTCCTTCATGCGGGCGTTCGACGCGCTCGCGGGCGTGATCAAGTCCGGTGGGACCACCCGGCGCGCCGCGAAGATGGTCATCCTCAACATGGACCACCCCGACGTCGTCGACTTCATCGAGTGCAAGGTCAAGGAGGAGGAGAAGGCGCTCGCCCTCATCCGCCAGGGCTACTCGTCCAACTTTGACGGCACCGACCCCGACTCCGCCTACGCCTCCATCGCCTACCAGAACGCGAACCACTCCGTCCGCATCCCCGACGCCTTCATGGAGGCGGTCAAGCGCGACAGCGAGTGGAAGACGTACAACCGCACCGACCACGCGGTGGCGGCGACGTACCAGGCGCGCGACCTCTGGCGCAAGCTCGCGTACGCGGCGTGGCGCTGCGGGGACCCCGGGGTCCAGTACGACGACGTCACCAACGACTGGCACACCTCCCCGATGAGCGGGCGGATCAACGCGTCGAACCCGTGCAGCGAGTACCTGTTCCTCGACGACACGGCGTGCAACCTCTCGTCGATCAACCTGATGAAGTTCCTGAACGAGCGGGGCGACTTCGACCTGCCGCTCTACCGCGACGCCGTCCGCACGATGGCGCTCGCCATGGAGATCATCGTCGACGCCTCGAGCTACCCGACCGCCGCCATCGCCCAGAACTCCCACGACTTCCGGCCGCTCGGGCTCGGCTACGCCAACCTGGGTGCGCTGCTGATGCACTACGGCGTCCCGTACGACTCCGACGCCGGACGCACGCTCGCCGCCGCCCTCTCGGCGTACCTCTCCGCGGAGGGGTACCACATGTCCGCGGAGATCTCCCGCCGCATCGGCTCGTTCCCCGGGTTCGACAAGAACCGGGCGCCGATGATCCGGGTGATGGGCAAGCACGCGAAGGCCGCCGATGCGATCCCGCGCACCGACGGACGCTTCGACGCGTACGTCACAGCGGCGGCGGACCGGTGGCACGAGACGGTGAAGGCCGGCGAGCTCTGGGGCTACCGGAACGCCCAGATCTCGGTCATCGCGCCCACGGGCACCATCGGGCTCCTGATGGGATGCGACACGCTGGGGCTCGAGCCCGAGCTGTCCTTGGTCAAGGTGAAGAACCTCGTCGGGGGCGGCGCGATGCGGATGGTCAACCGGACGGTGACGGAGGCGCTCGCCGAGCTCGGCTACGCGCCCGAGGCGGCGGCCGCGATCGTCCAGCACCTCGAGTCGACGGGGACGATCGAGGGGGCGCCCGACCTCGCGCCGGAGCACCTCGCCGTCTTCGACTGCGCGCTGGCGCCCACCGCCGGCTCCCGGACCATTGCGCCGATGGGCCACCTGAAGATGCTCGGGGCGGTCCAGCCGTTCCTCTCGGGCGGCGCGTCGAAGACGATCAATCTCCCGAACGACGCCACCGTCGAGGACATCGAGAAGATCTACATGGAGGCATGGCGCCTCGGCGTGAAGTCGGTCGCCCTCTACCGGGACGGCTGCAAGGCGTCGCAGCCGTACGAGACGGCGAAGGGCAAGTCGACCGGCCCGGTGCTGCGCGGGGCGGTGCGCGAGAAGCTCCCCGACGAGCGCAAGGCGATCACCCACCACTTCCAGGTTGGCGGGC
>JAKIVW010000211.1 GCA_022750355.1 Thermoplasmata archaeon | reverse complement strand
GTTCGCCGCCGAAGAAGCGGAGTGATTGACTACCGGCACGTGACGATCCGCCATCCGCCCGCCTGAGGCGCCGTTGGACGAGTCGATTCCCCCATTGGTCGAGAGTCGCCGGGGACCCACCCAAGCGGCGCTTTTCAAGGTTATCGGACTCTCGCTTTCCAACAGGTTCCACCACACGTGCCCAAAACCGCTCGCGCAGGATCACCGCCATCGAACCCTTTCATTCAGGCCCCGCCTAGAGCGAAGGGGCGCACGGTGCCCCGGCGTCCGGGCGGAAGCTGCCCGTTGGAACGTAGGAGTTGCTCGAGCCTCGGCGGGTAAGTAGGGGACCACATAGACAGAAGTAATCGGTCACTCGGATGCATTCCTCGGCTCCCCCCACCCCCCCGAGGCTGCGGGCGCGGAGGGATTTGAACCCTCGACCGCCGGGTTAGGAACCCGGTGCCCTATCCAGACTAGGCTACGCGCCCTTGCTAGCCATCGAGTGCGGGATATCAGACCTTCGAGCCAGTGCTCCCATCGCGGAGCGGGAGCACTCGGTCGTATCGATGGTCGACCCGCGTCGTGAATTGGGACGCCGGCTCCTGGACGACGTCGATCCCTTCCAGGTACTCTCGAAGCGTCCCGAGGACCGGCCGACGTGGGGCCGTTGGATCCGGAGGCGGAGGCGTGGAGGCCCCCCAGGCTCCGAGGAGCCAGCGGTCGGTTCCAACCACAAACAGGAAGGGGAACACCCGGCACTCCCGGGTGAGCTCCCCGAACAGTTCGTCCGGTTTGGCGCCGGGGCGGGGAGCCCCGTTGATGAGGACTACCTGGTCGGGGCTCTTTCCTTGGTACGCCGGAAGGGGCCCGGGGTCCAGGAGGGTTCGATGGTCGACCCATCCTCGGGCGAGCATTCGGCGCTGCGCGAAAGGGAGCCCGAATGGACCGACCAGATGCGGGCCCTTTCCCGCCTCCGGGCCGAGGAAGGGTCGACGGAGAAGTTCGCCGATCGCCCAAGCCCGGTGAGAGGTGAGGGAAGGGGACTCTCCCTCCCGCTCGGCCGTAGGAAGACGGCCCCCGAGTCCGTGCGGATAGGCCAAGGTCCCTGCGATGCCCGCAAGGTGGCACCAAAGCCCCTCGAAGTCAAAGTAGACAGGGACTGTCGGTCCCTCGGCACCGACAGTGCACGCGGTGGGGGCCCCGCCCAGGTTCTGATCTGACATCCGGACGGCCCATCGCCGTCCTTCTCCCTCACTCTTGTGAAAGAAGATTGCGAGAGCGACCTGCCTACCGGTCAATAGGACGACGTTGCCGGGATCCGCCGCCGCCACCCTCGCGAAGTCTTCGAACCGGTCCGCGAACGGACGGGCCAGGAGGAAGGTTACGAACGGAAACCCGAGCGGCACCGGGTGGGGGATGTATCGGTCCCGGAGCCAGAGCCCCTCGTAGGCTCGTCGACGGACCGCATGATAGGTCGACCGGGGGATCCGGACCTGGCGGAGCCGCTCGCGCTCGCGATCGGGGCGGGCGGCGAGGAGTACGGCGATCACCCGCGCCTCCGAATCCGTCAGGGCCCTCACGGGAACCCTCCCTTGGAGCGAAGGTCTAGCACGCGGTCCAAACCACCATGAAAGGTTTGGCACACCCCCTTAAGACCCGTTGCCCGCATTTTCGACCTTGAGGAGCGACCGATGAGCAATCGCCGAAGGATGGGACGTCTCGCCATGCCCCCGACGATCGCGGTGATGTTCCTGGTGGGCCTGACCCTGTTGGTGCTCCCGGGTGGATTCGCCGCGGCCTCCCCC
>JAKIVW010000210.1:752-1788 GCA_022750355.1 Thermoplasmata archaeon | reverse complement strand
GCCGCTCCATCGAAAGCTACTTCCGCCCCGGCCGGGGTTCTCGGGGGCACGGGGGTCCATGGGCGGTTCGGCGACGGCGAACGCGACCTCCGGCCCCTCGTCCGTGACGTTCGATCGCCTCCCTCCCTCCTGGGAGCCCACGAGCGCGGTGCCCCGCCTGCCGATCGGGGTCGCGGTCGTCTCGGTCCTCATCGCGCTCGCGGGGGTCGTGATGGTGCTCGGCGGGATCCTCTTCCTGCTGGGCGAGCTCGGCAGCACGTTCTTCCCCTCTGCCCTCGACCTCTTCCCCTCGATCGACCTGCTCGGGTCCGCGATCCTCGTCGTCGCAACCTCCCTCTGGCGCCAGGAGACGTGGGCGCTCTGGACCACCCTCCTCATCGTGTTCGGGACGACCGTCTACCTGTTCTTCACCGGTTCGATCACGATCCTGTTCGTCCTCCTCGTCGTCCTGTTCGTCTACCTTCTCTCGGTGCGTCGGTACTTCTATTGACGCGCCTCCTGCTCGGTCAGCTGGCCCCGGTCCCGGCCGATCCGGGGGCGAACCTCGCCCGCATCGCGAAGGCCCTCGCCTCGACTCCCTCCGACCTGGCCGTCTTCCCCGAGCTGTTCCTCTCGGGGTACCGCGTCGGGGACCGCTTCCACCACCTCGCGCTCCGTCCGGGGGACCCTACGTGGGAGCGTCTCGGGGCCCTCGCCCGCGAGCACCGCACCTCCCTGGTCGTGGGCGGCCCCGTCCAATCCGAGGAACGGAAGGGGGAACTCCGGAACGTGGCGCTGCTATTCCGACCGGACGGGACGGTCGCGAACCAGGTCAAACGCTACCTCCCGACCTTCGGACCGTTCGAGGAGGGGGTCCCGTTCACGCCCACCGACGTGAGCCACCCGCTGCCCTGGGGCCGCCACTCGCTGGGCCTCGCGATCTGCTACGACGCATTCTTTCCCGAGATCTTCCGCTCCCTCGCCCTCGCGGTGGCGGACCTCCGGGTGGTCATCTCGGCCTCGCCGACGACCAGCTTTTCCTTATTCTCCAAGCTCC
>JAKIVW010000210.1:0-742 GCA_022750355.1 Thermoplasmata archaeon | reverse complement strand
AATCGGGTCGGGGTCGAGGACGGGATCGTCTTCGGCGGCGGGAGCGGGCTGTGGGATCCCCGGGGGGAGGCGGTCGACGTCGAGGAACGAACGGTCGGAGGCCTTGGTCCGGAAGAGAGGGTCCTGCTCGCGGAGGTCGACCTCGCGGAGGCCGCCCGTTGGAGACCGTTCCGTCCCGTGCTGCGGGACGTGGCCACCCGTCCGGGCGCGGTCGACATTCCCCCGATACGGCTGTAGATTCCAACGTCCTGCCCGGCATAGTCGGGCCCGGAGGGTTGAGGCAATTCCTCCACGGCTTGGGCTGGAAGCGTCTAACAAACCGACCGAGCGAGAGCCAGTCGGTTCGAGCGGAGCACCCACCTAGGTGTACTCGGGCCGGGCTTCGGCGGCTCTCTTCCGTCGGGCGGGGGCCTGCACATTCCGTTCGAACAGGGGCCTTATAGGAGGACCACGGGGCTGGCCACACGATGGTCCCGCCCCCGACGATCGCTCAGCAACTCGCGGCGAAGCAACGCGAGATCTCGGTCGCGGAGTTCTTTGAACGGAACCGCCAGATCCTGGGGTTCGACAACCCACAGCGCTCCCTTCTCACGACGGTCAAGGAGGCGGCGGACAACGGGATCGATGCCTGCGAAGAGGCGGGGATCCTCCCCGAGATCCTCGTGGAGATCTCGAAGGAAGGAGAGGACCGGGTCCGGGTGGCGGTCACGGACAATGGCCCCGGTATCCTCCGGAAGGAGAT
>JAKIVW010000095.1:4793-7391 GCA_022750355.1 Thermoplasmata archaeon | reverse complement strand
AGGACATCCATCCGACCGACGTCTACTGGTGCATGGCCGACATCGGCTGGATCACGGGCCACTCCTACATCGTTTACGGCCCCCTCGCTCTCGCGGCCACCTCGGTCCTGTACGAAGGGGTTCCGACCTACCCGGACGCGGGACGACCGTGGAGGATCGCCGAACGCCTAGGGGTGAACATCTTCCACACGTCCCCCACGGCCATCCGTGCCTTGCGAAAGCTCGGTCCCGACGAACCCAAAAAGTACAACTACCGATTCAAATCGATGACGACGGTCGGGGAACCGATCGAACCCGAGACCTGGAAATGGTACTACCAGGTCGTCGGCCAGGGCCAGGCGGCGGTGACCGACACGTGGTGGCAAACGGAGAACGGGGGCTTCCTCGCGTCGACCAAACCGGCGATGGACCCGATGAAACCTGGGAGCGCCGGACCACCGATGATCGGGATCTACCCGATCATCTATGACGAGAACGGCAAGGAGATCCCCGCCGGCGCCGGCAAGGCGGGGAACATCTGCATCCGGAACCCCTGGCCCGGGATCTTCCAGACGATCTGGGGGGACCCCCAGCGGTTCGTGGCGACGTACTACGCCAAGTACAACAAGGACGCGCACAGCACGGACTGGCACGATTGGCCCTACTTCGCCGGAGATGGCGCCGTCTGGGCGGCCGACGGATACCTTCGGATCCTGGGTCGCGTGGACGACGTCATCAACGTCGCCGGCCACCGATTGGGGACCAAGGAGATCGAGTCGGCCTGCCTGACCGTCCCGGAGGTCGCCGAAGCGGCGGTGGTACCGATCGTCGACCCCGACAAGGGGCGAGTCCCCGAGGTCTATATCGCCCTCAAGCCGGGCGTGAAGGGGGACCAGGCCGTCGCCGACAAGGTCAGCCTCGCCATCGAGACGGTCATCGGCAAGATCGCTCGGCCTCGGGTCGTCCGCATCGTTCCGGACATGCCCAAGACCCGGTCCGGCAAGATCATGCGGCGGGTGCTGGCCTCGATCTCGAACTCACTGGACTACGGGGACATCACCACGCTCGCGAACCCCGAGGTCGTGGAACAGATCCGGATCCAGGTGCAAGGGGCGGCCCCGATCGTGAAAAAGGCGGTCGCGCCCGACGATATCAAATTGTTCGGAGCCGACACGTAACTCGGGCTTGGCCGAGCGCCCCACCCCCGCCCGACCCTCCGGCCACCCGATCGCGGAGGCGCGCGCGCCGTTCGGCCAATCGGGAAGGAAGGGGGGCCAAATCGTCGGTTATCCAGCTTGGAACCCCTTCTCGAACCCTTATAGCCCCCCCCACGCATCCCGCTCCCTCGGTACGCCATGGTCGCAGCGGCGCGTTCGCACGACCGGCCGGAGAAGACCGTTCACGTACGGATCGATCCCAATGACGAGTCGACCACCCTCGAGGACGTCCTCACGCAGATCTCCGAGCTCCAGCGCAAGCACCCCGACCGCGAGGTCTTCTTTGACGGGGACGAATACGCGATCTGCTCCCGGCCGAAGCGAACCCGTGCCCCCGCCGTCCACTAACCCGCCCCCCCTCGGGCGGCCGCTGTTCCTCCTGAACCTCAAGGTCTATCCCGAATGCCTCGGGCCCCCTTCGGAAAGGATCGCCCACCACCTGGAGGAGCTGGGACTCGCCGCGGGAGTCCCGGTCGCGATCGCCCCGGCGACCCCCGACCTCGCCCGGGTGAGCGCCTCGGTCGGGATCCCCGTGCTCGCCCAGCACGTCGATGCCTCCGCGGCGGGCGCGCACACCGGTTTCGTCCCTCCGGAGGCGATCCGCGCCGCGGGGGCCAGCGGCAGCCTGGTGAATCATTCCGAACACCCGTTGAGCGCAGCCCTGACCCGTCGTACGGTCGCTCGGTTGCGGGCGACCGAACTGGTCTCGGTGGTCTGCGCCCCCACCGTGCTGGCCGCCCGCCAACTCGCCCGCACCCAACCCTCGTATCTCGCGATCGAGCCCCCCGAGCTGATCGGCGGGGACCGCGCGGTCTCGACCGCCCGCCCGGAGGTGGTCTCGGACACCGTCGCGGCGGTCCGATCGGTCGCCCCCTCCGTCGCCGTGCTGTGCGGGGCGGGGGTCCACGACCGACGGGACGTCCATCGGGCCCTCGAGCTGGGCGCCGTCGGGGTCCTCGTGGCGAGTGCGGTGACCCGGGCGCGCTCCCCGCGGGATGCGATCGCTGAGTTGCTGGCGGGGTTCTAGGTCCCGTCGGTCCGGCGGGGAATCTCGAGGGGCCGACGGACTCAAGTGTGCCCGCCTCCTGAGGTCGCCGTCGTGTCATCGAAGTCGCGCGAAGACGCCCCAGCTCCGGCCAAGTCCGCCAAGCCCGTCTCCCGTCGGCGGAGGAAGCGAGGTCGTGGAAGTTCCCCCGGCCGAGCCCGTCCTCGCGTCCGACGGGAGGGGGCTCCCCCGCTCGACCGCGGGCGGCTGGACGAACTGGCCGAGAATCCGGTCCCCGTCGCTCGGGCCGGCCGAGAGGTGCCCAGCCGACGCCTCCTCGTTCCGACGCGCCCGCTGCACATCGTGATGGTCGGCTGGGAGTGGCCGCCGAACCACACGGGCGGGTACGGCTTCTGC
>JAKIVW010000095.1:4465-4754 GCA_022750355.1 Thermoplasmata archaeon | reverse complement strand
GGAGTTGACCAAGCTCGGTCACCGGATCACCTTCCTGACCCCGTTCGCCGGCCCGTTCACCCCGGTCGCCGGCGTGACGTTCCGCTTTCCCGGCGGGCCGGTCGGAGAGTCTCCGTCGCCCTTCCCGCCGGCCTATTGGGTCGGAGCGACACCGGACAGTCCTTTCTGGAATGCGACGGACGGATACAACTCGTGGGTCGCGGAACTTTCCGGCGTGGATGGGGTGGACGTCGTCCACGTCCACGACTGGTTCGGCACCGACGGCGCCGCGGCGCTCGCCCATCGGTTG
>JAKIVW010000095.1:2466-4455 GCA_022750355.1 Thermoplasmata archaeon | reverse complement strand
GGTTGGGCTGCCCGTTGGTGATGACGGTGCACTCGACCGAGTACGACCGTTCGCTCGGCCATCCCTGGCAGCACATTCTCGATCGGGAGCAGCGGGGGATCGCCGCCGGCACCCGCGTCATCGCCGTGAGTCGCCACCTCCGACAACAACTGATCGAGCGCTACCACGCCGACCCCCGGAAGGTCCGGGTCATCTACAACGCGGTCCGCCCGAGCGAACGGCTGGCGCTCATCGACCCGCACCGCCGGGTGGTCCTCTACGTCGGTCGGCTCGCCGCGATGAAGGGCGTGGATACGTTCCTTCGGGCCGCCGGTCGGGTCGTCCCCCAATTCCCCGACGTCCTCTTCGTGATCGCGGGGGAAGGGTCGGAATATTCTCGACTCCTTCACCTGACCGCGGCCCTCGGGATCGGAGACCAGGTGATGTTCCTCGGAAAAGTGTCGGACGAGGAGCGGGAGATCCTGCTCGCCGGGAGTTCGGTCTTCGTCCTGCCGTCCGTCGTCGAACCGTTCGGGATCGCGGCCCTGGAGGCGATGGCGGCGGGCGTCCCCGCGATCATCTCGAAGACGAGCGGCGTCGCCGAGATCACCTCGGGGGCGTTCCGGGTCGACTTTTGGGATGTGGACGAGTTCGCGAGTCGGATCGCGGAACTGCTCGAATACCCTACGCTCCGAAAAGCGATGGGGGAACAGGGGAGATGGGAGGCACTCCGGGAGGGCTGGCCCGAACGGGCGCGCGAAACCGTGAGCGTCTACGTTGAATCGTTGAGAGCCGGGGACCAACGGTGAAAATCGTCCTGTACCTCCACATGCACCAGCCCTGGCGGCTCGCCCGGTTCCGCTACCTCGACCTCGGGTCGGGCCGCTCGTACTTTGACCTCGAGCGCAACCTCGGTATCTTCCGAGGAATCGCCGAGCGCTGCTATCGACCGACGCTCGACCGCCTGGCCAAGGCGCTCGAGGAACACTCCGAATTCCGTCTGAGCCTCTCGATCACCGGTACCTTTCTCGAGCAGGCTCGCCTGGCCGCCCCGGACGTGATCGACCGCCTTCGGGCTCTCGTCCGCACCGGTCGGGTCTCCCTCCTGGCCGAGACCTACTACCATTCCCTCGCCTTCCTGCTTCCGCCCCCGGAGCTCCACGACGAGGTCGAGATGCACCGGGAGATGCTCCGCAAGGAGTTCGGCGTCGTCCCGAAGGTACTCCGCATGACCGAGCTCGCGTACTCGGACGACCTCGCCCGATTTGCCGAGCGGGAGAAATTCCACGGAATGCTCGCGGAGGGCTGGGAGGGGATCCTCGGCGGGGGCCCCCCGACCGCCCGGTACTGCGCCGCCCCCGCACCGACCGTGATGCTCCTCCTCCGACACTATCCGCTGAGCGACGACGTCGGGTTCCGTTTCTCCTCCACCAGCTGGAACGAGTACCCGCTCACCGCGGAGAAGTACGCGGACTGGCTCGCGGCGACGCCCGGCGAGCTCGTCGGACTGTTCATGGATTTCGAAACCTTCGGGGAACATCACCAAGCCCGGACGGGGATCCTCGAATTTCTGAGCGCCCTCCCGGGAGCGGTGCGTCGGCACCCGGGCGTAGACTGGGCGACGGTCGACGAGGCGATCCAGGGCCCACCCCGCGAACCCCTATCGGTCCCGTACACGATGAGCTGGGCCGACCAGAACCGAGACCTGGGAGCGTGGCTTGGGAACGACCTCCAGCGCTCCGCCTTCGAAGCGGCGAAGAAGGTGGGACTCGCCGTGCGCCAGGCCAACGACCCGGAGATCCTCATCGATTGGCGAAAGCTCCTCACGTCCGACCATTTCTACTACATGTACGTCAGCGGCCACGGCGCCGACCAGGGCGTTCACGAGTATTTCTCGAGCTACGACAGTCCCTACGACGCCTACGCGAACTACATGAACGCCCTCACCGACCTGCGCCGCCGGGCCCACGAACGACTCGGTGTCCCCGTCCTGAAGTAGGGAGAGGGGCG
>JAKIVW010000095.1:0-2456 GCA_022750355.1 Thermoplasmata archaeon | reverse complement strand
TTGCAACCCACGGGTTATACGAGCGCGGAATCCCCTCACGACCGAATGCGGACACCGGTGCCCCGCGACGACCCCGGGGAACCGAGGGCGGAGCCGTGATCACCGGCCTCGCCGGCAACGGCCGGGTCCTCCTGACGGTCAACGAACACGGCGACTGGAACGAGCTGTTCTACCCCTATCCCGGCCAGTTTCAGCACCTGCGCGAACAGCGGCTGGGGGTCTTCGATGTACCGGCCTCCCGGTTCGATTGGTTACGGCGGGGGAACGGCTACGAAGTCACTCAGGCCCCCTACGGAACCGGTCACTTGCCCGATTCCGTCTGGACCGGCCACGGGATCACGCTCGGAATCCGCGACCACGTCCATCCGAATCACGACCTGATCGCCCGGGTGTACCGCGTTCGGGCCGACCCCGCCCGGTCGATCCGCCTCTTCGATTACCACGCGTTCCAGATCGCCGAATCGATGTACCAGGACACGGCGTACGTCGACCCGACGGTCCCCTCGCTGGTCCACTACAAGCGGGGGTACTTCTTCGAATTCTTTTCCGACCCTCCCTACGCCCGCGCGGTCTGTGGCGAGCACACGTTGAAGGGCCTGCGGGGGACGTACGTCGACGCGGAGGACGGACGCTTGGAAGGGCGTGCCGTGGCCCACGGCGCCGCGGACAGCGTGATGCAGTGGGACCTAGAAGCCCGGCCCGACCAGGACACGGAGGTCCGAGTGTTCATGGCCGTCGGACGGTCGCTCCCCGCGGTGCACCAGGTCCGCGAGTACGTCCGCAACGGCGGCTACACGCGTTTCGTTCGGGAGTCCGAACGATTCTGGGAGACGTGGGTGCAGCGTCGACTGCCCCACCCGCCGGAGGGATTGGGAAAGCCGGCACAGGACGTCTACCGCTCGAGCGTGCTCCTGCTCCGCCATTGCACCGGGACGAACGGCTCCGTCATCGCCTCTCCCGATACCCGATCCCTGGTCGCGGCCGGTGACACCTACAACTACTGCTGGTGGCGGGACGGCGGCTACGTCTCCAAGGCGATGGACGAAGCGGGGCTGTATGAGAATGCCGCGCGCTTCCTCGAATTCGCGCGGGCCTGCCAGAATCCGGACGGCTCGTTCTTCCACCGACACTTTCCCGACGGGGCGATCGGGAGCACCTGGCATCCGCCGCCCTTCCTGCAGATCGATCAGACCGCGACCGTGGTCGCCGCGGTCTGGCATCATTTCAAACGAGGAGCCGATCCCGACGTTCTGCTCGACCTCTGGCCCCTCGTGAAGGGGGCCGCGACCTTCCTGGAATCGTTCCGGGACCCGGCCACGTTGCTTCCCGCGCCGAGCTTCGATCTGTGGGAGGAGCGGATGGGGATCCATGCCTACTCGACCGCCGCGGTGGCCCACGCGCTCGAACGGGCGGCCCGAGTCGCGGCGGAGATCGGGAAGGACCCCAGCGCCTGGCGCCGCGCCGCCGACCAGATCCGCGAAGCGGCCGTCCACCACCTCTGGGATTCCGACCGGGGACGGTTCGTCCGATCCCTCAGCCCCCGGGACGACCGACTGGACGCCTCCCTGCTCCTCGCCCTCAAGCTCGGCCTCGTCCCCTGGGACGACCCGCGGGCGAAGCAGACGGTCGACGTCATCGAGGCACGACTCTGGTCCCCCGTGGTCGGGGGCCTGGCCCGCTACGAGGGGGACCTCTACTACGGGAACGAAAACCCCTGGATCGTCACCACGCTCTGGCTCGCCGAGGCCCGCCTCCGCCTTGGGGACCGCGAACGCTGCCGGGAACTGATCGAATGGGCCGCGGCCCGGGCCACGCCGACCCACCTCCTCCCCGAGCAGATCGATCGGACCACGGGAGAACCCAAGAGCGCCACGCCACTGACCTGGTCGCATTCCACGTTCGTCGATGTCGTCCACAAATATGCCGAGTCCCAGAGTGCGGGGCGGGTCCCCGACGAGTAAGGCGCAGGCCCGAGGGGAAGGCCCGTCGCTCGGCATCGACCTCGGTGCGACGAAGGTCACCGCGGTCCTGGTCGATCGATCGGGTCGCATCCTCCGCCGGAGCGGGCGCATGCCCCACTCGAACGATGGACCTGCCGGTGTCATCGAAGTGGTACTGCGGGCGGCGCGGCGGTGCGTTGCGGAGGGCGCGCCCGCACCGTGGGCGGCGGGGATTGCGGTGGCCGCCCAGGTCGACCCGACCATCGGTCTCGTCCGGCACGCTCCGAACCTGCGCTGGAGGAACCTGGCGCTGGGTCCTCGTCTCTCCCGTGCACTCGGGTACCCCGTCCACGTGTTCAACGATGCTCGGGCCGCGACTTTTGCCGAGTGGAGCGGGGGCGCCGGAGTCGGAAGTTCGGACATGTTCTGCCTCGTGGTCGGTACCGGGGTAGGGGGTTCGGCCGTCGTGGACGGCCGCCTGCTCGAGGGGGGAACCCACGCCGCCGGCGAGGTGGG
>JAKIVW010000094.1:419-7430 GCA_022750355.1 Thermoplasmata archaeon | reverse complement strand
CGACGTCTACGTCGCGTGCGAGGAGTGCGGCGCCAAGCGGTTCAACACCGAGACCCTCGAGGTGAAATTCAAGGGCCAATCGATCGCGGACGTCCTCGACATGACCGTGGACACGGCCCTCGAGTTCTTCCGGAACCACCGACGGATCGAGCACCGACTCCAGCTCCTCCAGGACGTCGGTCTCGGCTACGTCAAACTGGGCCAGAGCGCGACCACCCTCTCCGGCGGGGAGGCCCAGCGGATCAAGATCGCCTTCGAGCTCGCCCGGCCCCCGACCGGCAAGACGCTCTTCCTCCTGGACGAACCGACGACCGGGCTCCACTTCGCCGACGTCGACCGCCTCCTCCAGATCCTATTCCGACTCCGGTCGGGCGGGAACACGGTCGTCGTGATCGAGCACAACCTCGACGTGCTGAAGTCGGCCGATTGGCTGATCGACCTCGGGCCGGACGGTGGGTCGGTCGGTGGCCATGTCGTCGCGGCCGGCACCCCCGAGGAGGTCGCGCGCGGCCCGCCGGGCCACACGGCGAAGTTCCTCGCGCCCCTGGTCCGCGCTCCGGTGCCGGTCCCCCGCATGGCGCGGAGATGACGGAGCGGCCGGCCGCGCACGTCCCGGGATTCGTCCCCGCGAGCGAACTCGCGGCCGCCACCGGCGAAGGGTTTCGTCTCGGGCCCGACGCCCCGGGCGTCTACTTGTTCCGGTCGGCGCGGGGGGAAGTGATCTACGTCGGGAAGGCGCGCAGCCTCCGCCGTCGGGTCCTGGACCACCTTCGCGCGAAGATCGAGAAGGACGGAACCATCGTGGCCCAGAGCGCGAGCGTCGAGTTCGTTCCGACCGCGAACGAGCGGGAGGCGCTGCTGCTCGAGGCGAACCTCGTCAAGCAGTACCAGCCGCCGTACAATGTGCTGCTGAAGGACGACCGCAGCTACCCGTACCTGATGGTCACGGTCGGGGAGGAGTTCCCCCGGGTGATCCTGGTCCGCCGACCGAGGCGGAGACCGGGGATCCTCCTGTTCGGTCCGTACACCAGCTCCCGCGAAGCGCGCTCCGTCGAACAGCTGCTCGGCGACCTGCTCCAACTCCGACGGTGCGTTCGACTTCCCAAGGACGCCTGTCTGTACTACCATCTGCACGTCTGCAGCGCGCCCTGCATCGGGGCGATCGACGGGGTCGCCTACCGGGCCAAGATCGACCGGGCCGTCTCGATCCTGCGGGGGAACGTCGCCCCGCTCCGCCCCGAGCTCGAGTCGGAGATGCGCTCGGCCGCAACGCGTCAGGAGTTCGAGCGCGCCGCGCTCTTGCGCGACGCCCTCCGGGGGCTGGATGCCCTATCGGAACGGCAGCACGTCATCGGACGGGGAGCGGGACGGGCGGACGTGCTCGCGGTGGCCTACCCCCGCGATGCCAGCAGCCTTCGCGTGGCGGTGGGAGTGCTCCGGGTCGAGGACGGGGAGGTTCGCGGGACGGAGCCCCACCTGCTGCAGGTCCCGGCGGACGACGTACCCGAGCCCGCCGAGATCCTCCGCCAATTCCTCGGGCAATACTACGGCGCACGGATCGAGCCGCCCGCCAAGATCTACATCAACGGTCCTCGACCCGCGGGTCTGGATGCGACGCTGGACGAACTGCTCGCGCCGCGAGGGATCGAGGTGCAGTTCCGGCCGACCGGACGCTATGCATCCCTGGCGCAGCTCGCGGAGCGCTTGGCCCGCGCGACCGTCGACCAGGTCACGCCGAGCCCCGCCCCACGGGAAGTGCTCCGCGCGGTGCAGAGCCTGCTCGAACTGCCCACCATCCCGAACCGCATCGAGGGGGTCGACATCTCCCTGTTCCAGGGATACGAGGCGGTCGGCTCGCTCGTCGTGTTCGAGCGCGGCCTCCCGAAGAAACCCGAATACCGTCGCTTCAAGATCCGGGGCGTCCCGGGGACGAACGATTTCGCGATGATCGCCGAGGTCGTCCGACGACGATTCCTCCGCCGGATCGCCGAGGAGGAGATCCTGCCGGACCTGCTCCTGATCGACGGCGGCGCGGGTCAGGTCGGGGCTGCGGTCGCTGCGCTCGAGGAGATCGGGGCGGGCGATCGGATCCCGGTCGTCGGGCTGGCCAAGCGGGAGGAGGAGCTCTACTTCCCGGGGCGGCAGGTGCCGCTGAAGCCGAACCCGAACGCCTCTCCGATGCTGCTCCTCCGGGCGGTGCGCGACGAATCGCACCGCTTTGCCGTCACGTACCATCGGACCCGTCGACGGATCCGGCTCCGCGAGGAGTTCGACAGCGCCGAGCGCCACCTTCCCCCGGCGGCGCCCGAGTGACCTACCGTCGGGACTTCGGACGGGTCGCCTTCCGCACCGGCCCGCGTCCGATGTCGATCCAGGTCATGTCGGGGGGCGCGCGGTCTTCCTGCCAGAGCGCCCCGATGATCTCGCCGAGGTGGTGCGCCTCCTCGAACGTGGTCTGGAAGAGGGCGTCCGAGACGGTGTACCGACCCGGCATCCACGGGGCCCGGACGGTCCGGCGCAGTTCCTTCGCGCTCAGGCCCGCGAGGTAGGCGTCGACCCCCGTCCAGACGAGCGTCTCGTACGCGTGAAAGCCCGCCCAATCCTTCGGATGTCGGTCCGGCTGCCGGAAGCGAACGACGAGCTCGCGGACGCGGCCGGGCACGATGTAGACGACCCACGCCTCGTGCACGTTGAGGATGTGGACGAGCGTGTCGAACAACGAGAGGTGGCCGATCCCGCGCGACCGTCGCGAGGCTTTGGCCGGGAGTCGCTCGACCCGGGCGACGAATCGGTCGAAGACCCCCCGATTGTAGACGAAGAGGGCTTGGGCCGCCTCGACCGAGAGGGGAGCGCGGGACGCCTTCATCGTGCCGTCACGAGCGGGGCCCCGTACTATCGGCTCGGCGCGCGGGCCTAGCGGTTGTTCGGCTTCTTCTCGGGGGCGCCGATGAACGGCATTCCCTGGACCCGCCGCGTGACGTCGGCGGGGACGAGCCGGCGAAGCTCCGAGTTCGGTTCAAGGATCGCGACATCGAGGGCTTCGGGTTGGAAGGGAGTGGGAGATCCTTCCGCCACGGCCTGGACCGCCAACTTGAATGCGGCCTCCTCGGCCAAATGGTCCGTGACCTTCTCTTCGAGGAAGTCCGCCACCGCGCGTCGGTTCCGCCCGATGGCGTACGCCTTCCAGCCGATCGTCGCGCCGCTCGGGTCGAGCTCGATGAGTCCCGGCGCGCCGTTGTTGAACCCTCCCAGGAGGAGGGAGACCGCGAACGGGCGGGTCCCGCCGAATTGGGTGAACTGTTGCAGCAGGGTGCCCAGCGCGTGGCCGAGCACGGCGTAGGGGGCCGTCTCCCCAAAGGTCAGCCGGTGCCGCTGCGCCTCGACCCGAAGGAATTCGACCAGGACGCGAGAGTCGGCGATGAGGCCCGCCGTGACGCAGCCGAGACCGGTGTCGATGGCGAAGCTCTTCTCGATCGACCCCGACTCCGCGAGCGAGCTGGTGGGCAGGTTTCGGAACGCGACGAAGATGATCCCGGTGTCGTACGTCACCGCGACCGCGGTGCCGCCCATCTGGATCGCCTGGAGCGCGTACTCGACCTGGAACAGGCGGCCATCCGGCGAAAAGACGGTGCTCGCGCGATCGTAGGCCATCTGGCCCGGTTGCATCTCCATTACGGTCTTGTCCCCCGAGTGCGGGCGCGGCGAGCCGAGGGGGGGATTTGAGCCTAAGCCTCGTCCCTACCCCCCACCTCACTTGGTGGCATTCCGCCACCAGCGACCTGGAGGGTGCGCCCTCCGGCGCCGACCCCAACGGCTAAACATGAGTCCCCGGCTCCCGCTCCTTCCATGCAAGACGCCGGAGTCCACCTACTGCCGATGGCGTCGAGCTACCGGGGGGAGCTCTCGCCGGCCTGCACGCAGTGCAAGGAGGGCCGCAAGATGGTCCTCTTCGTCACTGGCCTGTGCCGGTTTCGCTGCTTCTATTGCCCGGTCTCTCCCAATCGCAACCAGAAGGATGTCGTGTACGCGAACGAGCGGCGCGTACTGTCCGACTTGGACGTCCTCGAGGAGGCCCGCTCGATCGGGGCGGGGGGCACCGGTATCACGGGAGGCGACCCACTCGGTTCGATCGACCGGGTCGAGCATTACGTTCGGCTCCTGAAGACCGAATTCGGCCCCGACCACAACATCCACTTGTACACGCACGAGCCGAACCCGGAAAAGCTCCAGCGGCTCGCCCGGGCCGGGTTGGATGAATTCCGGCTCCACATCCCGCACTACCTGTGGGGGCCCCTCGCCGCCGATGGGGGTGCCTACCGCGCCGTCCTCGAGCAAGCGCCCTCCTGGGGGATCCGACGAGGGGTCGAGATCCCGGTCCTACCCGAGAAAGAGGCCGAGCTGCGTCGACTCCTCCGCGCCCTGGACGAGATCGGGGTTGATTTCGTGAATCTGAACGAGCTCGAGTTCTCGGAGACCAACGAGGACAACCTGCGCGCCCGTGGGTATCGCGTGGACCCGAACAACGGGTGGGGCGTGAAGGGGAGTCGGGCGGTGGCGGAGCGGATCGTCCGAGAGTCGTCGCTCTCGATGCCGGTCCATTACTGCTCGTCCCGGTTCAAAGATAGCGTCCAGCTGCGTCAGCGGTTGCTGCGGCAGGCCGAACGAACGGCCCCCGCGTTCGCCGAGCGGACTCCGGACGGCACCGTCGTCCTGGGGATCGTCGAGCCCCAACGGGCGACCGACCTGCCCCGCTGGGCGCTCGCCGTCGCCCGCAAAGCAGGGATCGGGGTGGATGATTACCGGCTCGATGTTCGGCGGCGGCGGGTCGAGTTGGGCCCGGAAGCCTTGCGGCGTGTCGCGGGGCGTTTGCCGTGGCCGGCGTTCGAGGTCGAGGAATACCCCACGTCGGACGCCTTGGAGGTCGAACGCATGCCGCTCAACCGGGCGGCGCTCGCGAAGGCCTCGGCCGCGATCGGCGGCTCGTAGCCCTCGTCGCACTCGTGCCCACCCCACGTGAGGTAGCGCCGGTCCCCCCGACGGTTCTTGATCGAGCACGGGCCCCAGCCGTCGTCTTCGCCCCCATACCACATCGGGCAGTCCCGACAGTGCAGGTCGATCGCAGACTTTGATGGCCGGGAGGGCGGGCTCACGGCGTCGCCCCCGAACCCGGCTGCATCTGCCAGGCCGAGACGGTATTCCACATCAGCTGCGCGACCGTCACGGGCCCGACCCCTCCGGGGACGGGAGTCAGAGCGCTCGCCCACCCTTCGAGCGAGACCGGGTCGGCGTCGCCCACCATCCTCGACCCGCCGGGGCGGCTCGGGTCGGGAACGCTCCCGAGTCCGATGTCGACGACCGCCGCGCCCTCCGGGACCACGGCCCGTGTGAGGAGGTTCGGACGGCCGGCACACGAGAAGATCGTCCGAGCGGTCGAGAGGGCGCGGGCCAGATTCTCGGTCCTGGAGTGGGCCACGGTCACAGTCGCGTTCGGGCCGGGAGGGCGATGGGCCAGGAGGAGCGCGAGGGGGAGGCCGACGGTCCCCGACCGGCCGATCACGGCCACCGGCGTTCCCTGGTAGGGGAGCTGATAGTGCCGTGCGATCGCGAGGGAGGCGAGGCAGACCGCCGGGGCATGGCCCCGACGCCCGGTCAGAAGACGTCCCAGGTTCTCCGACCCGACGCCGTCCACATCTTTCTCCGGTCGAAGCAGTCCGAGGGCCGCGAAAAAGTCGTAGGGGGGAGGTAGCGGATGCTCGACCAGCACTCCGTGCACCGACGGGTCCCGGTCCAGCTTCCGGATCCGATCGAGGAGGTCGGAGGGGCCCCCCTCCCGGTCCAGGACCTCCTCCCGGAAGCCGAGCCCCAGACTTTCGGCCGCCTTTCGCTGGCCGTCGAGGTAACGACGGAACGGCCCTTCCGACCCCCGATGAACACTGGCGAGGCACGGAGGGGCGGCCCCGGTGGGAATCTTCTCCAGTACGGCCCGGCTCGAGCGGTTCAGCATCTCCGCCACGGGCGCGCCGAGGAGTCGTTCGGTCACGAAGGAACCCACCGCAGGAGTTCCGCGCGCTAGATAACGGGGGACCCTCAGGGCGACCGGACAGGTACCGGAACCGTCCCGGGAACGGTACTACGTTACGTCGTTGCTATCGTTGGCCTATAGGGATTTATATGGACCCCCCATGGTTCTAGCGGCGGAACGGGCCTCGAGGCTTCGGGGTCGGGACGCCACCATGGCTGAAGACGCGGAAACACCGTCCGGGGAGCCGGTAGAACCTTCGACACCGCAGCCGTTGGACGTGTGGGGCGAGAGCCTTTCCTACTCCTCCACGGCGCAGGTCGAAGTTCCTCCCCGACTTCTGGAGCAGGTCATCGGTCAGGACGAGGCCGTCGAGGTCGCCCGCAAAGCGGCGACGCAGAAGCGGCATATGATGCTCATTGGCGAGCCCGGAACCGGGAAGAGCATGCTCGCCCGGGCGATGGTCGACTTCCTTCCCAAGGAACCGCTCCAGGACATCCTGGCGTACCCCAACAGCGAGGAGTCGAACGAACCCAAGATCCGGGTCGTTCCGGCGGGGAAGGGGAAGGAGATCGTCGCCGCCCAGAAGCTCGAGGCGGCCGCGAAGAAGGAGCAGCGGACCATCCTGTTCATCGTCGTC
Organism: Thermoplasmata archaeon; assembly: GCA_022750355.1. Classification (GTDB taxonomy): domain Archaea; phylum Thermoplasmatota; class Thermoplasmata; order Lutacidiplasmatales; family UBA184; genus Lutacidiplasma. The sequence continues at coordinate 771 of JAKIVW010000094.1, read as the reverse complement.
GCGATCGCCATCATGGCCTTCACCCTCTACCTCATCTTCACGACGGGCCAGTTCGTTGACCTCATCTGGGGGATGCTGGTCGTCGTCATCCTCTACGCCATCGTACGCCTCTCCAGCGGGCGGAGCGAAGCGGGAGCGAATGTGGCGAAGCTCCTCGTCACCCATACGACCGACGACAAGCCGCCCTTCATCGACGCCACCGGGGCCCACGCGGGCGCCCTGCTCGGTGATGTGAAGCACGACCCATTCCAGTCCGGTGGCCTCGAGACCCCACCCCACGAGAGGGTCGAGGTCGGAGCGATCCACAAGGCCAACGGTGGCGTCCTGTTCCTGGACGAGATCAATCTCCTCA
>JAKIVW010000094.1:0-409 GCA_022750355.1 Thermoplasmata archaeon | reverse complement strand
CGCTTCCCCATCGTCGGGCAGTCCGAGCGCTCGGCCGGTGCGATGGTGAAGACCGAGCCGGTTCCGGCGGACTTCGTCCTCGTGGCGGCCGGCAACATCGACAGTGTCCAGACGATGCACCCGGCGCTGCGCTCGCGGATCCGCGGGTACGGGTACGAGCTGTACGTCAAGACGACGATGCCGGACACGAACACGAACCGAATGAAGTTGGTCCGGTTCGTCGCCCAGGAAGTCCTCAAGGACAAGAAGATCCCCCACTTCGACCGGGACGCGATCGTCGAGGTCATCCGCGAGGCCCAGCGGCGCAGCGGCCGGTCGGGCCAGCTCACCCTCCGTCTTCGAGAGCTCGGTGGCCTGGTGCGGGTCGCGGGCGACATTGCGCTCTCCGAGGGCCTTCCAATGGTCCACT
>JAKIVW010000008.1:19391-28554 GCA_022750355.1 Thermoplasmata archaeon | reverse complement strand
CGACGGCCGCCACGCCCCGGCGCGACGAAGTTCGGGGCGAGTTCGCCAAGCTCGCCAAAGCGCCGAAGGACCGCGTGATCATCGAACGGATGCAAGCCCGTTATGGGACCGCCACGACCCGTGGTGAAGCGATCGTGTACGAGTCCGTCGAGGCCGCGAAGGCGACCGAGCGCGGACACATTCTCGTGCGGAATGGCCTCAAGGAGAAGGCGGTCAAAGGCGCGGCCGCTCCCGCGGAACCCACCCCGGCGCCCCCCAAGGCCGAGGAACCGAAGGCCGAGGCTCCCGCGAAGAAGGAGTAGATTCGATGGCCAAAGCTCGCGTCGGCCTCTACAACACGAAGGGCGACACGCTGGAGCGGACGCACCGGTCCTGCCCCAAGTGCGGCCCGGGTACGTTCCTCGCCGAGCACAAGGACCGCCGTTCCTGCGGTCGGTGCGGGTACTCCGAGTCGAAGGCTCCGCCTCCGCCCAAGACCAAGCCGGCCAAGGCGTAGGGTCTCCCCGCCGGAGCGCCCTCAAGTAGGCGGCCCGGTTGCCCCGTTTCGGTGCATTCCGTGGCCGTGAAGAATCTTCGTCAGTCGGTCACGATCCGGTCCTCTCCGCACCACGTCTACACGACGCTGGTCGACGCCAAGGAACATGCGAAATTCTCGGGGGCGGCCGCCCGGCTCGTCGCGAAACCGGGAGGGCGCTTCTCGCACTACGACGGTTCCCTGGAGGGGTTCGTCGTTCACCTGGAGAAGGATCGGCGGATCGTACTCGCCTGGCGGTCGTCCGGTTGGCCCGCGGGGCACTATTCGATCGCCCAGTTCGTGCTCACGAAGGTCGCCGGTGGGACCCGGCTCGAGTTCTCCCAGTTCGGGATCCCCGCTTCCGACTTCGCTTCCATCTCCGACGGTTGGCGTCAGTACTACTGGGCTCCGCTGAAGGAGTATCTCGAGTAGGGGTCGCCCGAACTCCCGCCTCACGCGGCGGGGCGCAGGCGCTCATTCCGGGTACGTGCCGACGCCGAAACGGTCGATGTCGCGAAGGATCTGGGCGGTAATTCCCTCGGTCTCAAACGGCACGTCGTACCGTGCGAAGTACCGACGGAGCGTTTCGAGGGCATGTTCGAGCGCCGTCCGGGCCTCGGAGAGGCGAATCCACGGCGAAGCACCCAACCGGTCGACCCGCAAGCCCTTCCCCAGGTCGATGATCACCGGGTGGCCGCGGTGCACCAGGATGTTGAACGGACTGAGGTCGGTGTGGACGACGCCGGCGTGCGCGAGGTCGTCGATCCCGCGCAGGAGCTCTCGGGCGAAATCGGCCGGAGCGTCCAGCTGCGTGCGTCGGAGCTGGGGGGCGGGGCCGTCGCCGTCCCCGACGAACTCCATCGTGAACGCGTTCTCCTCCCGCTGGAACGGTTCGGGGACGGGGGCGCGATGCGCCCAGGCGTAGCCCAGCAGCTCGAATTCCCGGGAGGCGAGATGCCCCATCCCGTCGGCCTTGACCGCGCCCCGGGACCGGTTGGACGTTCGGTACAGTCGGTAGGACTTGGCCACGACGAGACGGTTCCCGTCTCGGGCGAGAAAGACGTCCGCTTCCTTGCCCGCGCCGATCGTTCCGAGGACCTCGGTCACGAGGCCGTTGTCGAGGAGCTGGGCCGCCACTTCCGCGGTTCGAGGCTCCCGGAAGGCGATGGACCCGGATTTCAGTTTCCAGCGTACGCTGGCGTCGAGGTACGGTGTGTTGGGCATTCCTTTGGTGCTTTGGTTGGGGGTAACGGGCGACGGTCTCGCGGGGGCGCTACCGCGCCGGGGATCGAGCGGCTACCCGGTTCCCGGCACTGAATACGATCGAACAATCTCGCTCATTCCGGGAACCTCCAGGCCCAAGGGGCCAGTCAGATGGAGCCGGTTCACCTACGTAAGCATTCCGGCGCTCGGCTCCGGCCTTCACGGGCCGGCCGCAACCTTTAGGGCGGCCCGCGCTGAGGCGCGTCGCGCGGGCCCGTAGTATAGCTTGGATATCACGGGGGCCTCCGGAGCCTCAAACCCGGGTTCGAATCCCGGCGGGCCCGTCATCCGCGGTCGGGGGAACCCTCAGGTCGTTCAAACCTAGGGACGGCCCAGGCCCGGTCGCACGTTCGACGGCTGCCCTCGATCCGCCATGGGAACGGGATGGACCGTCGAAATTTCAACGTCCGCCCGGATCTTCCTGGCACGGGGATCTAGGAGCGTAGTTCGTGCTTTCCGCCGGATCGACGACCCGGGAAGGCCAAGTTTCCGGAGTCCCCCGTCGGGGGGAGGAACGTGGCGTCCCTCAGGAGGCGGGCGCCGGCCTCGCCCCGCGTCGTGAGCCGGTAGGTCTCCCCTTCGTGGAGCACGAGCCCGGCGTCGACCAACTTCCGAAGGTGGAAGGCCATCTTGGGCGAGTCGTCGAGGCCGGCGGCCTGCATCGCCTCACCGAACGAGGCCGGTCCTTCCGCCAATCGCAAGACCGCCTTACGACGCAGGGGGTTGGCCAGCGCCTCGAGCGTCAGGTGGGTCGCGTCGCCCGACACGGCGCCGCCGAGGGCGACGGCCGCTGCGGGCGGAACTCGACGAGGGTTGAACCCGACCCGCAACGGGCCGTGACCCGCCAAGTCCATGCGCAGTCGGTCCAGTATCGCCACGATATCCTCGAGGCGGTGATGCTCGAGGAGCCGTTCGACCCCCGACAGCACGACAGCCCCGTTCGCATGTTCCGCGAGGAACGCTTCGGTCTGCTCGGTCACTCGGCTGGGATTTTCGGGATCCAGGTGCTCCACCTGGAGGTGGGTCTCCGACGGAATGGGGTGGTCGGTCAGGAGGAGCACTTCATGCTGCCCGCCGGCCGCGAGCGCTCGGGCTTCCCGGACCGGGTCCCGGTACGTCTCGGGGGGCGACTCGAACTCCCGCTCCTGGGCCACCAATTGGAGCGTCTCCCGGACCTGCTCGGCCCGGAACGGTTTGCGCAGATAGTCGAACGCGCCGAGCTTCATCGCCTCGAGCGCGGTTTCGACCGTCGCATAGCCAGTGACCATCACGACGAACGTTCGGGGCCACTGCTTTCGGATCTCCCGAAGCAGCTCGAGTCCGCCCTGGCGCGGCATCTTGAGATCGCTCAGCACCGCATCGAACTCGTCGTGTTCGAGGGCTTCCAACGCCTTCTGCACCGACGGGGCGGCCGCTACGGTGTGTCCGTCGTCACGCAAGAGGTCCGTGAGTTCCTCTCGAAAGACCGCGTCGTCGTCCACCACCAATATTCGCACGCTCGGGTCACGCCGGTCCGAGGGATTAGGGTTTACTCGATTCGGGGGGTCGAGTTCAGCTGCGGGGCCCGGACCGGGAGACCGGCATCGAATCGCCGGGCCGAGCACCAACCGCCGCTACGGGGTGGTGAAGGTCCCCGCCACCGATCCGGGCAAGCCGGCCGCGGATCCGATCGCCGAGGCTTCGCGGGTCCATGTCATCATTCCTGGCGAGGAATGACGCTGAGAAACAAGGGGTCGAATTTCCCGATGGTGAAATCCACGATCGAGCGAGGGGGCTCTCCGATCGAAGCAGAAGAGTAAACGTAGGCTCCCGTCGCCGGATATCGCGCGTTCGACAGGGAAACGGAGGCCGTACGGTCGGCCGTGCTCCGTCTCTCCCGTGCCCCGACTGCGACGGCGCCGGTCATCCTCCAGTGAGTTCGCGCTGACCCGGTCCTAAGTCTCCGCGGGCGACACGCGGCGCGTCCCCGAGATCCCCAGGCGAGCGGTCGGGGGCGGCCGGGAGTCCCGGGGCCAATCGGAAAGGGAAGGTCAAAAAAGGGGATGGCTCGAGCGGGGATCCCCCGCTCGAGCCCGAAGGAGTTTACGCCACCAGGAATCGCAGGAATTTGCGACCCCAGCCCGGGCCCGCCAATCGCTCCCGCAGTCGGAACCGGGACGCAAGGCCGTAGGCCGTCGGGGCAAACACGAGCACCCCAAAGATGAGGGCGAGCATCAAATCCCCGCCGGGGTCCGTGTAGCCGGGCATGCCCCAGCCGCCGAAACCGCCGTAGGCCCAGATGAAGGTCATGATGCCCGCGGCGGCGAGGGCCGCCGGCTTCTGGAACAGGCCCACCAACAGTGCGATACCGGCGAGCGTCTCCCCGACGCCGACCGTGACGCCGAACGCGAGGGCGTTGTTGCTGACGAAGTCCGCCCCGTACCCGGTCACGGACCCCTGGACGACCCCGACGAGCAATCCCTGCTGGAGCAGGACCCACTTGAGCATCCCATCGAACAGGAAGATCGCTCCGAACAGGATTCGAGCGCCGGAGAGGGTGATCACCGCATTCCGCCCGGTCGCATACTGGGACGAGTTCACTTCGACGTGGACGGTCTCAGCCTTGGTCAGGTTCTCCGAGCGGGTTCCGTATCAGACTGCTCCCATGGACGCACCTTGGGCTCACGGAGTCGGGGCCGTGAGTATAGAGCCTCTATCAATTCGGATTGACGCGGTGGGGGAGCGACCGGTGGGCCGAGCGGGGGAGCGCCCCCTCCGAGTTCGGGAGCGAAACGAGAAAGCCGGCGCCGGCCCCCGGCACATTGCGTGCGACGATCGAACCGTGATGCGCCTGAACGATCCCATGACAGATCGCAAGTCCAAGTCCGGTCCCCTGGCCCTCGGGTTTGGTCGTGAAGAACGGCTCGAAGATGTGCGGTAGGTCTTCCGAGGGGATGCCCGGGCCGGTGTCGACGATTTCGAGTTCGGACCGTGCGCCCTGACGTCGTACGGAGATCCGGATCGACCCCTTCCCCTCCATCGCGTCGTACGCGTTGTTCAGGATGTTCGTGAACAGTTGCATGAGCTGTCCCCGGTCGCCGTGGATGGGGACGGGATCGCGGGGGTACACTTCCGTGATCTCGACATCCGCGGACTGCTTTCCCTTGAGAAAGGCAACCGAATCTCTCGCCACGTCCACCAGGTCGAGCTCGGCGACGTGGGGTTCGGCTCGGCGGGCGAAGTCGAGCAGACTCCGAACGTTCCGCGCCGCGACCTCGATCTGGTCGGTCATCGTGTCGAGTCGAGCCAACGCCCAGGGGTCCGTGCTTCGGCGGCGGAGACTCTCGGCCACGAGCATCACGTTCGCGAGCGGAGTATTGATCTCGTGCGCGACCCCGGCCGCGAGCTGCCCGACCGAGGCGAGCTTGTCGGCGTGGGCGGCCCGCAACTCCCACCCGCGCTGCTCCGAGAGGTCGACCGCGACCCCGAGGTAGTGGGTCACGTCTCCGCCGACGGTCCGGATCGCCGTGATACTGAGGAACACCGGACGTTCGCGTCCGTGCCGATCCCGGTTCGTGATCTCCCCGGACCAGTACCCCCGATCGGGGGCACTCAGGTCCGCCCACATCCTTTCGTAGACCTCCGGGGAGGTGTGCTTGCTTCGGATCAGATTTGGTTTCCGCCCGATGCACTCGGCGCGGGTGTACCCGTAGATGCGTTCGTACGCCGGGTTCACATCGACCATCACCCCCTCCGCATCGGTCAGTTGCATCGCGTTCGTGGACGTCTGGAAGGATTCGTAGAAGAGCCGGGCCCGTCGTTGCTCCTCGACGCGCTCGGTCACATCGCGGATCATGAGGACCGCGGGGCCGGGCCCGCCCGAGGAGCCCGGAAGGGGGCGGACGTCCACGTCGAGGTAGACCCCGCCGGCTTGGTGACGGTACCGGGCCCGAACGGAACGGAAGGTCGCCGACGCTCCGGACCGGACCGCTCCATCGACCGATTCTCCGATCGTGGTCGACCAGCTTCCGTCGTCCTCCAGGATCTCGTGGAAGTTCCGCCCGACGATGCCCGCATCGCGTCCGGTGGTCTCGAAGTAGGCCGGATTCGCCCAAACGATGGTGCCCCCGGGGTCGATCACCAGGAGGCCGACCGGAGTGACGCGGAGGACGGCCTCGGAGAGATCCGGTCCGAGCATCGTGGTCTCCACCGGCCGGTTCCCGACCCAACCTACGTTCCGCCCGCTCTTGTCGCTGTTGGCACCCTCCTCCTCCGAGGCGTCGACCCGACCGTTCGGACTCGTGCCGGGGTCCCGAGGCGGAGCGCCCAACCGTTCGTCAACTCGACCTGACCCGTCGATTATAGTCCGCCCCGGCGCTGGAACGGGTGCATGGAGAGCCCGGGAGTGCTGGTCGTCGGCGAGACGCCGAGTCTCGGTCGCTCGATCACCGACCTGCTGGAATCGGGGGACGTCCCGGTCCAATACGTGATCGAACTGGCCCACGAGATGCCGTTCTCGGATCTCGCGAGCCGATTCCCGGTCGTCGTGGCGGCGTGCAACGGGCTCTACTGCACGACCGCGCGTCGATGGACCCGTGGCGAACTCCCGAACGTGGAACTCGTCGTCGTCGGCTCTCGCGATCCGGTCGTGCTGAGCGATGGCGCTGTGCATCGGGTCCCACTTCCCCTCCTACCGGCCCAATTCCTTCGGCTGATCCGAGAATTGCTCGATCCCCCGAACGGCTCCCGCGTTCTTCGTCGGGTCGAGCGGGGAACCACCGAACGGGCCCCGAAGCGGGGAGGTGCGAACCGAGCTCCCGGTTCGGAGCGGGGCGTGCGGGTCAATCCCGCTCCACTGACCCTTCAAATCGGGCACCACCCCTGAGGGCGCCGGTGCCGCAGGTGGATCCGGCCACGCCGACGTTGAAACGCGACGTGGGCTTGCTCGGTCTCACCTCGCTCACCGTGGGGGCCGTCATCGGGTCCGGGATCTTTGCCCTGATGGCGACGATGGGGTCGGTCGCCGGACCCGCCGCGATCGTCGGCATCCTTCTGCTCGGGGTCGTGATCGTCGTTCTCGCGCTCCCGTATGCCGAGCTGGGGTCGGCCTTCCCGACTACGGGAGGTCCGTATACGATCCCTCGCCGGGCGCTCGGGGATTACGGCGGTTTTCTGATGGGGTGGGGGTACTTCCTCTACGCCTTTGTCGGGACCGCGGCGATCATCGACGTGTTCGTGGAGTATCTCGGCACCTACGTGAACGGTCTTTGGAACACCACGACCGGCATCATCACGGGGGAGGGCATCGCCATCGCCCTCGTCTTCCTCGCGATCTTCACGATCCTCAACATCGCCGGAGTGAAGTGGGGAAACATCTTCGCGATCGTTTCGACCTTCGCCAAACTGATCCCGCTCATCCTCTTCGCGATCGTCGGACTCTTCTTCCTACGGGAAGGTGGATTCTCCAATTTTACGGCGTTCGGGTTCGCCCCGTTCGGCTGGACCGGGGTCATGTTCGCGATGGCCCTCGGATTCTTTGCCTTCACCGGCTTCGAAGCGGCGGTCATCCCGGGCGATGAGGTCCGGAGTCCGGGGAGGACGATCCCCCTCGCGACGATCCTGAGCGTACTCATCGTCACGGTCATCTACGCCTTCGTCGGGTTCACAGCGATCGGGAGTCTTCACTGGGCGTCCGTCGGCTTGACTCCCGGAGATTGGGCGAACACCGGCGGGGTCCTCCTCTCGAACATCGCGGACGGGTGGGGTCTGGTCGCCATCGGCGCCATCGTCGTGGCGGGCGCGCTCCTCTCGACCGGCGGCGCCGGCGGCGACTGGGTGCTGTTGCAGGGACGGATGCCCTACGCCATGGCCGAGGACAATCTGTTCTTCCGCTTCCTGGGGCGGATCGACTCCCGCTACCAGACCCCGGCCCTCGCGCTGATTTTCGCGAGCGTGTTGACGGGCGTGGTCCTGATCGTGCTCCCGAGCTTTCCCGAGGTCGTGCTGATCGCCTCCATCACCGCCTTGGTGCCGTACCCCGCCGCCGCCCTCTCGCTCAGCGTCCTCCGTCGGACCGAGCCGACCGCGCCCCGGCCGTTCCGCCTCCCTGGCGCCTTCGTGATCGCTCCCGCCGGATTCGTGATGGCGACGATCCTGGTCTACTGGGCGTCGTGGCCGTGGACCCTGGTCGGCGGAATCCTCATGCTGGCGGGGCTGCCGCTCTACCTGCTCTTCCGCCGTCCCACGGTCCGGGAGATGCTCAAGGTCGTCTGGATCGCGGTGTATCTCGTCGGGATCGTCGTCATTTCGTACCTGGGTAATCCGTTCTTCATCTACCAGAACTTCCTCAGCGTGCAACCGATCGGCCTGTTCGGAACCCCCGAGGACATCGTCATCCTGGTCGTGTTTGGGCTGGTGATGTATGTGTGGGCCTACTACTCCGCCTTGGTCCCCGAAGGCACGCGAACCCTCAGCAATGGCCAAGTGGTGGTGACCGCTCCCCTCCCCGCGCGGAGCCCGGCGCCGGCGCCTGAGTCGGCTCGGTGAACCCCGCCACGGAGGGAACGGTGACGAACCGCGCGCGCGCCGAGTGGAACCCTCTGAAGGAGGTACTGATCCATCGTCCCGGGATCGAGATGTTCTTCGGGTTGATGGAGCCGTACTCGTTCCTCTACGAGCGGGCCTTCAGTATCGACGGGGCGGTCTACGAACACTCCCTGCTCGAACACGCCCTTCAGGAAGCCGGCGTCACGGTGCATCGCCTCAAGCGGTACGCGGTCGAGGTCAATGAACGGCACCCCGGGCTCCTGGAACAGGCTCGCGGGGCCGTGGAACGCGTCGTCCACTACTCCGGCCCCCCAGAGATGGTCACCCGGGCGAAGGGGGCCCTGCATCAGAACCTGGACACCTTCGATGCGGAGACGCTGTTCAATATCCTTCTGTTGCGGCCGTCGGTTCGCTTGGAACGACACCCCGGAGAACGGGCCATCCTGCCCCGGGTCGAGCTGGACTGCCCCCTCGCGAATCTCTATTTCCTGCGCGACCAGCAGGCGCTCAGCGCCCGCGGGTTCGTCCTCGGGCGGATGGCCAAACCCCAACGTCGCCACGAACCGCTCCTGACGGGGGCCGTGCTCCGGGCGTCCGGGGCCACGATCGCCGGGGAAGTGAAGGCTCCGGGAACGTTCGAAGGCGGGGACTTCCTGCCGCTCGGGACGTTCGCGTTGCTTGGGACCGGCGACCGGACGAACCGGAGCGCCGTCCGACAGATCCTCCAGATGCCCCTCGGGTTCGACGAGATCGGTGTCGTGCACCAACCCGCCCACCCCGCGACCCCGCACGACGAACCGGACCCGATGATCGATATGCACCTCGACACGTACTTCAACGTCCTCGGCGACGGGATCGCCG
>JAKIVW010000008.1:13332-19381 GCA_022750355.1 Thermoplasmata archaeon | reverse complement strand
CGGGTCGGAAGTCCTCCTGAAAGTGGCCCGCGTCGAGGTCTACCGACGGGCGGGGACCGCCCGGCTCGTCCGTGAGCCGAAGACCCGTTCGCTACGCGAGTACCTCGCGGAGAAGCATTTCGAGGTCCTCCCCCTCTCCTCCCTCGAGCAGATGTGCTACGCCACGAACTTCCTGTGTCTCAAGGAGCGGAAAGTGATCGCCATCGAGGTGGATCAGGAGGTGGATCGGGTGCTCGCGACGTTGGCCTCCGCCGCCCGCCGCGACCCGCACCGGTACGGCGTGCTCCTCGCGCTCGTTCGTAAGGAGCGCGACACCCTGCGGGAGGGTGGGGGGTTCTTCCCGCACACGGCCGCGCTCCGGGACCGGAGCGTTGAGGTGGTCCCTTTGAGTCTACGGGAGATCACCGGAGGCTACGGGGGCGCCCACTGCATGACGTGCGTCATCAACCGGGCCTCCTCGTGAGCGGGGCCTCGTCGACCCCTCGTCGGGGACGATCCAGGGAACGGGTGCTGGTCGCGCTGGGAGGGAACGCGATCCAACGGGCCCAGGACCACGGGACCTGGGCCGAGGCGGTCCGTCAGATGCGCCGGACCACCTCGGCCCTCGCCGACGTGACGGTCCCGGGCCGTGAACTTGTGATCACCCATGGGAACGGCCCGCAAGTCGGGAGCCTGCTCCGGGAGGCCGAATTGGGGGCGGGCGAGATCCCAGTGCCTCCCCTCCATGTGGTCGGGGCGGAAACGGAGGGGCAGCTCGGGTACTTGATCGCCCAGGAACTGGGTTCGGCCCTCCGGAGCCAGCGCGTCGACCGCTCGGTGCTCCCGATCGTGAGCCGGGTGGAGGTCTCCCCTCGCGACCCCGCATTCCGCACCCCGTCCAAACCCGTCGGCCGATTCTATCCTGCCGGCGAGGCCCTCTCCCTTCGTCGGAGGCTGGGCTGGACGATGCGCGAGGACGTTCGGCGCGGCGGCTGGCGCCGACTGGTGGCGTCTCCCCGGCCGCTCCGCTGGCTGGAGGGCGACGCGGTCCGGGAAGTTCTCGAGGCGGGATTCGGCGAACGATTCGTTTTTGTCGTCACCGGGGGAGGCGGGATCCCCGTCGTCCGCCGTCGAGGTCGTTGGGAAGGGGTCGACGCGGTCATCGACAAGGACCGGGCCGCCGCCCTCGTCGGCCGCCAGCTCGAAATGGACACCCTGGCCATCATCACCGACGTCCCCGGCGCGGCTCTCGACTACAAGAGCAGCCATCCCCGCTGGTTGGGTCGGGTCGGACTCGAGGAGTTGACCCAGTACTGGAAGCGGGGGGAGTTCGCCGAGGGGAGCATGGGTCCGAAGGTCGAGGCGGGTATCCGCTTCCTTCGGGACGGCGGACGGGTGTTCCTCATCACCGACATCCCTTCGCTTCCCGAGGCGCTCGCGGGCCGGGCGGGCACGCGGGTCGAGGTGTCGGCCCCCCCGACTCCCCGGGGGACCCGACGACTCGGAAGGACCCTTCCTGGCTCGCCCGGGCGGAGAAGGTTGAAGTAAGTCAATCGGCTTCCGCGGACAGCGATGGCGAACGAGAAGCAGCCTCCTCCCACGGCGCCGACGGACCTTCCGACGGCCGCGGATGGGGCCAAGCTCGCCGACCGGATCTCCGAAGAGCTGGAGCTCCTCGCCCGAAACGTCGACATCCTCGAACAGCTCTCGGGCCGGACGCCGAAGGGGATCATTCGTCTCAGCGAGGCGCTCCACTTGCCGATCCACAAGGTCCGTTACTCCCTCCACCTCCTCGAGCGCGAGGGCGTGATCCAGCCGAGCGCCGACGGCGCGGTGGTGACGGACGCGGCCCGCGAGTTCTGGGCCTCCCTCGATGCCTCGCTCAACGAGATGAGTCGAAGGGTTGACCACCTCAAGGAACGGGCGGCGGCGCACCGATCTTCCGCCCCCGCCGGCCGGAAAGGCTATTAGAGCGATGCCGGCTCGGACGCCTCGGTGCCGCCGTAGCTCAGCGGTAGAGCGATCGGCTGTTAACCGAAAGGTCAGCGGTTCGAAAGGAAACGGGGCATTCCCCCGGCTCCCCAAACTCCGCTCGGCGGCGCCTCGACGCTCCTCTCCGCGGGCCCGTAGCTTAGTCCGGCCTAGAGCGTCCGGCTCATAACCGGTCGATCGGCGGTTCAAATCCGTCCGGGCCCACTCTTCGCGGTGGCGGACCGAGCCCAAGGTTCGGTCGACGGGTGCGGGACACCGTTCGGAGGGAGCCGGTCGAAATGAGCCATATAGCCGGGAATCGTGCGCCGATCGATCGTTAGCGGGAGGGGACCGGAGTGAGGAAAGTGCTGATTCTGATGTTCATGACCCTGGACGGCATCGCCGAGTTTCCGGAGTACGACGAGGAGGTCGACTCGAACGATCCCGACGAGGGTCCACCGATGTGGGAATCACGAATGGAGTCGATCGATACCCTTCTCCTGGGTCGCCAAACGTACGAGAAGTGGGCCGGGTTCTGGCCCCGCATGAAGAACGAACCGTCCGCGGGGAAGTTCATGCGGGAGTTCTCGCAGTTCGCCGATCGTGCGGAGAAGGTTGTTTTTTCGAGCCGGCTCCAGTCGGCCGACTGGCCCAATTCCAGAATTGTTCGCGGGGATCTCGGCGAGGAGATCGTTCGGCTCAAGTCCGCACCGGGGAAGGATATGATGGTGGGTGGCCCCCGACTCGCCCAATCATTCTTGGAGCGCAACCTCGCCGACGAGCTCATCCTCGAGTTGCTTCCCAGCATCGTGGGACGGGGCAAGCCGATGTTTCACGTGGTCGGCGACCCGGACCACGAAGAGGACCTCGTTCCCCGAGGAGCGCCGGGGAGGCACGATTTCAAGTTGCTAGCGGCGCGGCCCCTGAAGAGCGGGAGCGTTCTCCTCCACTATGCGCGTGCTGACCCTGGAGGGTCTCGACGGGCGGCCCAGACGACCTCGGGCGCGGACTAGCGCCGGCCGTCCCCGGCCTCAGGTCCGGGGGACGGTCGAACGTCGAAGCATGCGCGCGGTGATCCCGTACTGACGGAGCAATGCGACGAATCGAGGTTCCCCCCGTATCGAGTCGAAAAACACCCCTCGGTGGAACAACCAAAGGACGCGATCCCCTTCCCGGTAATCCTGCTCCAAGAGGTCGAGCGCCCGGGACTTCTGCCCGATCGCCGCATAGAGCATCGCGAGATGGGTCGCGGAGGTGTAGGACTTGGCTTCGCCCCGTTCCACTTCGGCCGCCACTTCCCGAGCGGCCTCGGGCCGTCCGACCAGCGCGTTGAGGAGAGCGAGGTCGAACCGTTCGACATCGCCCGCTTTTCCGAGCGGGGTATCGGCCTCTCGGAGCGCGTCGTCCTTCCGCCCGGCGGCGAGGTAGAACATTCCGAGCATCGCATGGTTCTGGACCGACGATGGGTCGTTGTCCCGGGCCTTCTCGGCGTAGGCGAACGCGGCTTCGAAGTTCCCCGACTCGAGCTCGGCCCAGGCCAGGGCCCCCTGAAGGCTGCCGCGACCGGGGTCGAGACGTATCGCCCGTCGTGTCATCTCCTTCGCTTCGTCGAACCGACCGAGGACCATCAGGAGGAACGAAAAGAAGCGGTACGCGACGGCATTGCTCGGGTTGAGCGAGATCGCCTTCTCGAATTCGGTCTCGGCGAGGACCCAATCGTGATCGAACTGGAGGGCGATATTGGCGAGGGCGGCATGGGCGTCGGAAGATTCCGGGTCGAGTTCGAGAGCCTTGGCGACCAGGGCCCGTGCCTTGGGCATCACGTCGCGCATGGGCAGGAAGTCCCCTGCCGCCACGACGTAGAGATTCGCCCACGCCGCGAAGGCTTCCGCAAAGCTCGGGTCGAGCCGAGTGGCTTCCTCGAAGTATCGGACCGCTTCGGCGATGACGGCCTCGTTCGGTTCGCTGGAGGCCACGAGTCCCCGCAGGTACAGGTCGTAGGCGACCGGGTCTTCGGTGGGCTTCCGAGCGTGGCGAGGGCGTCGCGATTTGGAGAGTTCGAGCCGTAACGCCCCGGCGGTCCGTTCGGCGATGTCGGTCTGGACCGCGAACACGTCGCCGATGTCCCGATCGTAGCTGCTCGCCCAGATATGGCGCTGGGTGTCCACGTCGATCAGTTGCAGCGTGATCCGGATCCGCTGGCCCGCCTTGCGGACGCTCCCCTCCAGGATCGTGTCGACCCCGAGCTCCGACCCCACCTGGGCGATCGATTTGGGCGCCAACTTGTACGGGATGACAGAAGTTCGAGCGATGACGGTGAGGTCCTGCACCTGGGACAGCTGGGTGATCAGCTCCTCGGTGAGCCCGTCCGCGAAGTAGTCGTCGTTCGGGTCCGGGCTGATATTGCTGAGCGGGAGGACCGCCAGGTTGAGGCCGCCGACCTCCCGAGGGCGCACGCTCTCCGCCCCCTCCGAGCTCCAGGGCAACACGACTCGGTACACGCTCATCGGAAGCCGTATATTTTTGAGCGAGACCGGAGGGAGCTTGCTGAATCGGGTCGAGATCTTGTTCTGCACCTGGTCGTAGACTTGCTGAGTAATGGAGATCCCTTCCGGATCCGCCAGCGGCTCGATCCGAGAGGCGATGTTCACGGCGTCTCCCAACAGGTCGCCGTCGACCTCCACCACGTCCCCCACGTGAATCCCGATCCGAATGCGGATTTTGCCCCCGTCCGCGGAGGCCGCGTTGTGATCGTGCAGCGAGCGTTGGAGGTCCAGGGCGCAACGGACCGCGTCGAGCGCACTTTCGAACTCGACCAAGAACGCGTCGCCGACCGTCTTGATCTCTCGGCCGAGAAATTTCGAGAATAGGGGGCGGAGGAGCCGATTGTGTCGGTCCAATAACGCGAGAGCGGACGTTTCGTCGGCCTGAGCCAGCGCCGAGTACCCGACCATGTCGGTGAACATGATCGCGACCAGCCGACGGCGCGATTGAGCGACGATATCCGGTCGCGGACTTTCCATCTCCAAAACCTCTCGAAGGAACGATAGAGGGGCTAGGTACCTTCTGCGGGTGTATCAGGTTTCTACTGGAGCGCGGAGGTCCCCCTATCGCGGCGGCAACGACCCGAGCATCTTCGACCCCGCCGGGCCGGAGTCTCGGATTTTCGCGGACGCGCTGCCTACCCCAATCCAATACCTACCGGCTCAACTCCTGGAATCCACCCGCTCTTCCAGGCCCGAGCCCCGGCGACGCCGACGAGGATTGCGCGGAAGCGTCGGCCTTCGGGAGTGGGGCCCGGTGAAATCTGGCCCCTCCTCTTCCTCAACAAGGAGTCGCTCACCCCCCCTCAGGTAACCGGAGGTGATGGCCGATCGATTTCGGGAGGAGTGGTCCGGGAGGCGCGGCGCCGGTCTCCTGGTCGCGGCCGTGTCATCGGGCGCCGCTGAAATCTCCGGGCCGCGCCAACCTCCGTCACGGGAAGAAACTAATGAGGAGAGGCGTTTTGGGTCGGACGATGCGCGTCTCCCCTCGCCTTCGAAGGTGGCTCACGGGGCCGAAGGCCGATCCGAGCGTGCGGGCCCGTTTCTTGGTCGAAGTGGAACATCGTCTCCCCAGCGACCCTCGAGTACGCTCGGCCGTCAAGCTGATCGGTAAGACGGGATGGGCCGCGGCCCTCCTCGCGCATCAGTTCCCGGACGGTCATTGGGTCACACCGGGAAGTTCCGCGGGGGACTTGTACCGGCCCAAGTACATCGTCACGAACTGGCTCGCGATCGTCCTGGGCGACCTAGGGATGAAACGGACGGACCCCCGGATCCGTCGGACGGCCCAGCTCCTCATGGACCGATGGAGTGGGAAGGGTGGGGATCTGAATGGCCGTACGGGGGAGATTTGCGTCACCGGGAACGCGGTTCGTACTCTGATCCAATTCGGGTATCTCGACCACCCGGTGGTGCAACGCTCGGTCGCTTGGATCGTTCGAACTCAAAAGTCGGACGGCGGGTGGCATTGCTTCCGTTCGCGGACCGGCACCCTCGACGGCTGGGAAGGGCTGGCCGCGCTGGCCGAGATCCCTCCGAAGTCCCGGGACGAGTCC
>JAKIVW010000008.1:0-13322 GCA_022750355.1 Thermoplasmata archaeon | reverse complement strand
GGCCGAATTCTACCTGGACCACCTTCTCATGAAAGAGGGCCGGGTCCGGTATCCCCCGTGGTTCCGGATCCACTACCCGAATCACTACTACTACGACATCCTCGTGGGACTTCGGATCCTCACGCGGCTGGGCTACGGGGCCGACCCCCGCCTCGCCCCGGCCCTCCGTTGGCTACGGAGCAAGCGAAGTGGGGACGGGACGTGGGCCCTCGACGCCGCCCTCCCGGATCTCGTCCCCGCTCTCGCGGGGTATCAGTTTACCAACGTCGTGTTCCCGATGTTGCTCGAGCCGTTGCGCGACCCTAGTCAGTGGGCGACCGTGGAAGCGCTGAGCGTTCTCACGCGCACCGGCAATCCCTGATCGTGGGACGAGGCCCCCGTCTCGACCAAACCTAGGTTCTCCCTCGTGGGAATTCGATCGAAAGCCCTGTACCACTCTGTGGTACCCACCCGATACAACGGACCTTCATACCCAAAATTCGGTCTCGGCGCGCCATGTCATCCCCAAGGCGTCGAATCGGCGAGCGACTCGGGCTGGGCATGGGTACGTTGGCGGCGTTGGCCGTCGTCGTGCTCATGGTCTCCGGCCTATCGGCAGCGGCCGGGAACCCGGTAAGCGCGACTTCCGCGTCGGGACCCCTCCGCATGTCGGAGAACATGCCAGCCTTCTACGACGGACGGATCGTCCAGACCGTCTACGAACAAGGCTACTTCGTGGGCTCGAATGCGACCTACAATTCGAGCTACGGGCCCCAGCCGCTGCAGAACCAGTCGGCGATCGGGGTCAACCCTCAGGTGTTCCCCTCCCCACAGGATCACGGCGCCACTCTCTGGGTGCTCGTGCCGTGGTGGGGCCCCTCCAGCGCGCCGTATGCCCCTGCCTACAACCCCGCGGCCTACGGTATCAAGGAACACTGCGCCCCCGCGAACGTCCAGATCTGTTTTGACCACCCGGCGACGATCTTCGTGCCCGGTCTCGGGGTCGTCCCACTCCCCGGTCACGACCACCTGATCAACTTCCTCGCGCACGGCGATGACATCTGGTGGAACGTGGCGGTCGACCTGATCCTCAACCCGAGCGCGTGGCCGACGTCCACCTCGCACGGCTGGACCGGGATCACCTCCCTCGCCGCGTTGAACGCGGCGCAGAAGGCCGGTACGTCGTCACACGACCTGCCCACCAATGTGTTCCTGAACTTCCGAACCGTGGTGGACCAGAAGGTCGGGAGCACGTCGCCCTCCGGTTCCCTGCTCCAGAGTCTCGAGACGATGCCCTCGTTCCTCAGCGGACGGGTCGTCCAGACGGTGTACGAGCAAGGGTACTACGTCGGGACCAACGTGAGCCACAACTCGTCGTACGGCTCCCAGCCCCTCTTCGGGAACGCCGCGGTGGGCACCAACCCCACTACCTACCCTGCCGCGAAGAGCAGCATCAAGCCGTTCTACGTCCTCGTGCCCTGGTGGGGTCCCTCGGCGACCCCCTACGCCCCCGCCTACGATCCGTCGGCCTACGGGATCCAGTTGGACTGCGCCCCCGCGACCGTCCAGGTCTGCTGGGACCACCCCGCGACGATCGTGGTTCCGGGTCTCGGCAACGTGCCGCTGCCGGGCCACGACCATCTGATCGGAACGAACGCGGACCACAAGGACATCTGGTGGAACGTCGTGGTCGTGCTGGTCACGAACGCCTCGGCTTGGCCGATGATCTCGGTCTTCGGTGAGTCGGGGATCGTATCGGTGGCCGCGCTGCACAACGCGCAGACCCTCGGTGAAGCGTCGGCGGGCCTGCCGACGAATGTGTTCCTCAACTTCTACGTGCAGTAGGGAGCAGTATCCGTCGGGTCGAATCCCGCCTTCGACCCGCGCCCAACCCTTTCCGTCCCCCTTTTTCTGCCCGTAAGATCGGAGAGCTACCGCGAGCTTGGGGTATACGGGGAATCTCGGCCCGCCGTCGCTCGCCGGTCGTCGAGGGGAGACACGTTCCCGACCTTTTCGTCACGACTCGCGAGAAGAAGGTTCGCCAAGACGTCCGTTAACCGGTCTGGTCCCCCATCGCGCGCGTCGACAAATGCCCGGGCATGCCCGCCGACAGGCAATGATGATGCTCCGTCCTGTCCCTGCCCCCCGGGGGGGCTCGAACCGCCCCGATAGCTCCGACAGTACGCCGGACCTAACGGGAGGTAATTCCGGAGGAAACGAAAGGGCGGCTCTGCGGAAGGTTCGGAGTCTTCGGGGTTCGCCGGTTCCGATCCACCCGTGTACCGGACGGGAATTACGTAACGGTCATCGTCCCGGTCATGTAGCCCGCCACTCCCATCGGGGGGGTCGAGTAGGCATCGGCCCCGGTGCCGCACGGGACGAAGCAGAACCACTCGAACGAACCTGGGGTTAGGAGGTCGACCTCGAACTGGACGACGCTCTGACCGGGGCTGTAGACGTTGAGGCCGAGATTCGGGATCCCGAACGAATGGGCCACGTTGTCCGATGAGACGACGTGGAACGGCGTCCCGTTGACCAGTTCATCGCTGCCGACGGTCCCCGTCACGAGACACGGGCACGGGGTGAAGTTCATGGGAGCGTCGTGGTCGGTGATCGTGAAGACGACCTCGCCGCTGGGCACGGTGAAGTTCGCGGGCGAATACTGGGGCCACCCGTTCAGCGGATTGATCGAGATGCTGAGGTTGACGTAGGTGGTCGGACCGGACGGCCCGGTGGACGCACCTCCCGCGGGCGGGGGCAGGGCCACGACCAGACCAAACCCGACGCCCAGGGAAATGAGCGTTCCCGCGACGAAGTAGACGAACAACGTTCGGGGGGAGATGGCCGTAGTCCAGGGGTGAGGCACCATCCCGGGGGCGGTCAACCGAACCTTGCGCCGTTGAGCGAGGAGGGTCCTCAGCCAGTGGTCGAGGGAGAGGGACTGGCCGGCGCCACCGACCACGAGGACGGCGTAGATCACGATGTACAGCGGATGGGCACCGACGTCCGTCCCTCCCGGGAAAAGGAAGGTCGAGCCAAACTGGGTCGCCAGGAGGACCGCGGAGAAAAAACTCCCGATGAAACAGGCGATACGCGTGGTCACTCCCAGGAGGAGGGCGATCGCCAGGTACCCGGTGATGAGGGCGATGCCCCAGGCAAAGAACAACGGGTGGGCCGCGACGTACTCGGCGAGACCCGGGCCCCCGATCGACGTCGGAGCGAACGAGAGCGCCGTGCTCGAAAAAGTAGTCCAGTACCGATTTTGCGGGTCGGCGATGAAGATCAGATTCACCAGCCAAACCGCACCTACTCCGATCCGCAGCAAGTCGATGACGTGAGTAGACCCCCAACTGGGATTCGATCGAGGAGCGGGTTCAGACGGGGGATTCACGGTCGCGGACATCGATAACCCCCGGGGCAGGGCCACGGTATAGTCCGGCCGTCAAGCCGGATTCACCGAAGTACTCGTCGGCGAGACGCGGTCCAACATTCATTCCCGAGGGAAGCACACGAATTTCAACCCAAGCGGGCCGGCACTGCCTCAGATTCTTTCCGAGGGCCCCGACTCCGATAGGCGACCGAAGAGCGGACGGGTGCGGGATCGCGGGTCGTCCGCCCAAGGTCGAGAAAGATACGCCGGAGCGCGACCCCACTCCCCGCCCGGAACGGGGGGGCGCCACGGGGGGACTTGGGTCCCCCCGTGGCCGGAAAGGGTTCTGTCTCGATCCTTACGTGAACTTCGCGGTGATCGTTCCCGTCCCTGTGATCGTCGCGAACGTTGCGGCGGACGAGCTCGAGGCGAAGGTCGCCGCTCCGGTCGAGGCGCTCCACGCATTGAACGTCCCGGTGGACGTGTTCTCGGACATGATCGGGACGACGAGACCCGACCAATACCAGACGGCCGAGCCGGGGGTGGGGTTAGTGGTCCCCGGGCCGGTTCCACTGACGGCGAACGTGTCGGAGAACTCCTCCCCCCAGACGACCGCCTGGGCCGTCTGGAACGGCGCATCGACCGAACCGGTGGCGGTGTTGGTCGGGATGGCCCCGCCCGAGGGGGTCATCGGGTTCCACACCGCGCCCGTTCCCGCGTAGATTAAGGTCAGCGCCGACCAGCTCCACGAGCCGTACGGGACATCCGTGATGTTGATCCACTGGTTGCTCGAGGTGAACCAGACCCCGGTCCCGACCGTGAGGTCGATCGCCCAGGTCGTGCCGGTTGGGAGTCCGAACTCCTGGAAGCGGATCGTCGACGAGAACTGGGCGTAGTTCAGCGTCAGTGTCCCCGGACCGGCGATCGTGAGCGTGGTCGAAGACGACGTGCTCTTGCCCACGGTCACGTTCTTCCCGCCCGTGCTCCACGAGGAGAAGGTGTAGGTCGTCGAGTCGATCGCCGAGAGTGGGTAGGGGGTGTTCATCTGATACCAGCCCGTCGTTTGGGTCGGCCCAGCACCGCCGCCGGGAGAGGAGGGGTTGGTGTTGACCGTGACCCAAGCATACTCGGTGTAGACCACTTCGATCGAGTTGGTGGAACCGAGCGAGTAGTACCCGCTGCCCGTGTAGGTCGTCCCGATGTAGGCGGGGATGTAGGCGAGATTGTTGTGGCCCGCTCCGACGGGTTCGAACGCGGCCCAGGAGGCCGCGCCGGTGATCCCCACGACCGTGAGCGACGTGGTTGAACTGACGTAGTTGGTCGGGCCGAATGTGACGCCCCAGGCCGCACCGGTCGGCAAGCCGATCTCGGTGAACTTCAGCGAACAGGTGGTGCATTCGGATCCGGAGACGAACTTGGCCGTGATGATCGTCGACGCCTTGACCGTCGCGTTCGTGCTCTGGCTGGACGAGCTACCGATTCCGACCTTGCTCTCGTTCAAGCTCCACTTGCTGAAGATGTACCCGCCGCCGTTGTACGCGGTGACCGGGAACACGGAGCCGTTGACGAAGAAGCCAGTACCCGCGGCTGGAGCGGTCGTGCCGGAAGGGGACGGGCTGACGGCGAACGTGAGCGAGACCTCCTTGATGAACACGATCTCCTGGCTCGGTTGGTTCGGCACATTGAGGCTGTTGCCCGAGGCCGGTACGGCGACGTACTCAACCGAGCTCCCGACCGAGACCGGTGCTACGCTCCACGCGTAATTGCCGGCCGCATGCGCGGCGGTCGTGATGGTGCTGGCTGTGGTCGACGAGCTCGATGCTCCGTCGAAAACAACGCTCCAACTGCTGGTCGAAGGCAGGCCGACTTCGGAGAAGGAGGTCGAGTACTTGCTCTGCTTGAAGTTGGCCGTGACCGTTCCCACCCCGGTAATCTTGACCTCGGTCGCCTGGGAACCGGACTTGGCGAGGGTGAATGAGCCGCTCGGCGAAACGGTCCACTTGGAGAAGGAATAGCCCTGCGCGTCGTAGCCCGCGATCGCGACCTCGGAACCGGCGTTGTACCAGTTCGAAGTGGGGGTCGTGGACCCGGAACTGACGGGGGTGATCGCGAACGTCGTGTAGAACTGCTCAGTGTACGCCACCGTGTTCGCCAATTGGGTGGGCACATAGATGGGGATGTAGTAAGAGTACGAGACCCAGCGCGTGTTCGCGGAGGAGTTGCTCCCGATGGTGGCCGGATAGTAGTAGTACGTACTGGCGGACAATCCCGTAAAGACGTTGGACGAAGGGGCCTTGACGTAGTGCGTCACGCCGTTGACGGTGGCGCCCCACCATTGGCCGGAAGGAAGCCCGGTCTCTCCGATCGTCACGGTATATCCGGAGACCGGCGGCGGCGCGGTGGCCACCACGTTCGCTACGGTCCCGAACATCAATGCCGCCACAATCAACACGCCCAACGCTGCCCCGATACTCCACTTCGCGATCACAATCGTATCCCCGGTGTTATCCGACATTCAATGTCGGATAACCCCCCCGTAGGAATTCGGCTACTTGAAGGGGCCGATGGTCCGGGTCCCTCAAAATTGTGCATTTCCAATCCACGTCGGGTTCATTCCGGTAGGGGAGGCTCCGGCTGCTCGCGGGCGGGGGGGTCTGTCCGGGGGACCCCCGAGGTCCGCCTCCGTGAGACGATAGGTCGCGTCGAGGGTCGCCCCTCCCCTCGGGCGGGTGGGAGCAATGGGCTTTATCGACCACCCCGTCTCGTCATTCGGTGGGCGTCGACAGCGGGCCACGACCGCGGCTGCGAGGCCTCGCTCGCGATTTCACGGCCCCGGCCCTCCTCCTGGTCGCGTTCTTCGCGGTCTATGTCCTCGTTTCGTTTGGGCTCTCGGTGCTGAGGCTGGAGGAATTCTCGACCTCAAACTGGGACCTGGGAATCTTCCAGCAATCGTTGTGGGCATCGTATCACGGTCACCCGTTGTACGAAGCCGGAGATTGGGAAAGTTACGGGAGCCTCTCCCTACTCCAGGTACACCCCGCATTTTCGCTGCTCCTCGTGGTGCCCTTCTATGCGGTTTACCCCAGCCCCTACACTCTGTTCGCCATTCAGTCCGTGGTGGCGGGGGCCGCTGCGTTCCCGATCTACCAGATCGGCCTTCGGACGATCGGTCGACCTTGGCCCGCGTTGGGGCTCGCCGGACTTTACCTCGTCTCCGCTCCGGTACTGGCGGCCAACGCCTACGACTTTCATCTCGAAGCGTTCCTGCCTCTCGAGATTAGCCTGTTGTTCCTCCTCTGGCTCTCGAACCGGTATTACCTCGGAGTCCTGGTGGCTGCGATCGCATTGCTGACCTTGGAGGTCGTTCCGTTCCTAGTGGCGTTCCTCGCGCTCTATTTCGCGATCCCGCCGCTGCGAACCACGGCGCGGGAGATCCGAACCCGACTTCAAGGGCCGGCTGGAGGCCTCCGGGCGCTCTGGGAATGGGGGGTCCCAGCGGCCAATAATTGGCTCGCTCGCCGTTCCACGCGGTGGAGTGTAGGACTTTTCCTAGCCGCGATCGTGTCCTATCCCTTGATCCGAGGCGTTGAGTGGTTCGTTCTTCCGCTCATACTCCCGGGGGCCCCGAACTTGGCGGCGGGGATCGCGCTCGTGCCCACCAAGGCGCCGGGGTTGGGCCTTGCCCTGAGCTGGTCGACCAGTTCGCTCACCAACAAACTTGAATTTTGGCTACTCATGGTCGCGTTGTTCGGTTTCTTGCCCCTGTTCGCCCCCCGAGTTCTTCTCCTTCAGTTCCCGTGGTTCGTTTTCACTCTGCAGTCCAACCTCACCGCGTGGTCGACGCTCGGGTTCCAGTACACGTTCGTCGCCGTGGCGCCGCTGGCCATCGCGTCGGTCTACGGCTATCCTCGCGCGAAACAGTTTGTCGGCCGGGTGGCCGCCTTCCTGAAGCGCCAGATCGCTCGGTGGCGTCCCGTACGGAGTCGCGGCCCCACCCCTCGGAGCCACCTTTCTCGATGGAACCGGGTTCGTCCACGGATAGCTTCCTCCGCGTTCCTCGTGATCGTCGCCGTGATCCTGGTTTCGACCAATCTCGCCGTAGGGCCGCTGAACCCGGCCAAGCAGGTGGCGGCAGGTCCGATTCCAGGATACGTGGTGCAGTATCACCCGATGCCTGGATTCCAGAATGTGGTGACCGCGGCGGCCCTCATCCCCGGCTCGGCAGACGTCGTGGCTTCCTCGAACCTGTTTCCGCTCGTGGCCAACGACCTGAACGCGTACGCTCTGCTCTGGGTGCCGATGCCGCCCGGCCAAATGCCGTTCGATTTCCAACATCCCCCCCAATTCGCGTTCCTCGCCACGAACCAACTCTTCGCGGTGCCGGGTTGGCTGAGCGGGAACCTTCACCGCGGGGATTTCGGACTGCTGGCGGTCGTTTGGATCGCTCCTCCCGGGGCGGTGTTCCTCTACGAGCTCGGTTACGAGGGACCCACGAGCGTGATCGGTCCGATATGACCGACCCAACCCGCGCCCTCCCATTTCCGTAAGGCCAGAGGGGAAGATGCCGCCGGAGCTCGCGACTCGATCCGAGCGACCGCACGACGGGGAGTCCGTGGCACCCCCGTTCATCACGGTGCTGCTGATGGCGTCCCGACACCGGGAATACGTTGGGGAAGCGATCGCTTCCGTCCTCAAGCAAACCCTCCCCCGATCGGAATTCGAGCTCGTGATCGTCCGCGACTACGATGACCCGGTGCTGGAGGACGCGAGGCGCGGGCTTCCCGGTCGGTCGGTCCGCGTCGATCCCGGGGACATCGGCCCGGCGATCGCGGCAGGTGTACGCGCCGCCCGCGGTGAGGTACTGGCCTTTCTCGACGACGATGATCGGTTCCGACCGCAGAAGCTCGCCACCGTATCGCGCCTGTTTCGGGAGGATCCCGGGCTCGGATTCTATCGGAACAATTTCTCCGTGATCGATTCGGAAGGACGGGAACTGATGCACCATCCGTTCCGAGCCGCGCACCGCAGTAATGCGTCGCGAGTGGGCACGATCACGCTGGGTGGACCCGACCGGATCCCCGCCCTGCGGAGACTCCCCCCTCTCGGGGTTGACTTCAACAGCAGTTGCATGTCGGTGCGGCGCGGACCCCTGCAGAGGTTCATGGAGCGGCTCGACCTTCATGGATTCCGTCTCCTGGACGAGCTCGCCTTCTTCGCCGTGCTAACTTCTCCACTTTCCCTTCGGTTCGACGCAACACCGTTGACCGAATACCGTCTGCACGGGAGGAACTCTTCGATCCGGCCGGACGAACCGACCGACCCCCTCGCCGGTCGGGCTGCGTTCGCTCGGCTCGTCGCGCCGAGTTACGTTCGACTTCGGGAGGCGGTCCGGAGCACGGGCGACGCCCGGGCGACCGAAGAAGCGTCGGGATTACAGGTCGTTCAGGAATCGTTTCTCGCCATGCGGGAGCCGGCTACCCCCCGAGCTGCTTTCGCCCGACTTCGTCGGGACCTGGCCGGATATGGTTCGACGTACATGGTCCGATCCGAGCAGGGTCTGCGCTCCGGGCTCGGACTATTTTCGCTCTCTCCGTCACTGGGTCGCTGGTTGTATCGACGGCAGGTTCGCCGTCAATCCGGTTGAGGCACCTCGGCCTCGTTGGGATCGGGCCGGCCGTTGCCCGCCCCCGGCCCGGATGTGGGGGGGTGGGGGCGCCTACCGGCGGGCCGAATCGTACACGCCCATCAGAGCCGCCCGGGTTTTCTCGACCGAGAAGGAGCTCGCGCGCTCGACGGCCATGCGCGACGCGTCTTTGTACCGAGCCGGATCGGTCAGTGCCTCGATGGCGTCCACCCACGGCGTCGGGTCGGTCGGGTCGAGGACTTGTCCCCCGTTCCCCACGACTTCGGGAATGCAGGTTCGGTTCGAGGCAACCACCGGAAGTCCCTGGCTCATGCCCTCGAGGAGCGGTAAGCCGAACCCCTCATGGAGGGAAGGGTGGACCAGCAGATCCGCACCCCGGAACACGGAGGCGAGATCCGCGACGCCGGAGCGGAACTCGATCCGGTCGGCCACCCCGATCTGACGGCTCAGGGCGATTGTCCGCGAGGTCGGTTGGGTCACCACGAGGCCACGGAAGCGGCCGTCAAGTCGCGCGAGGACACGGAGGAAAAACTCGATGTTCTTGTGGCGGCGATCGGTCGCGACATAGAGCAGCTCCCACGGTCGCAGTGCCGTCGGAGGCGAGTTCGTACGGGGGAGAGGGAACGGGGGTGGACCGATGGAGGGGCTGGGCGGAGTTACGTGGACCAAATCCGGAGGGAGACGGAGACCCTCGACGATCTCCCGCCGGGCGGCCTCCGTGTAGCAGATGATGGCTCGCGCGCGAGGCAGGTAATGGAGCATCCGGTTGTGGAGGTAGGAGGGCAGCCTCGGGTAGAAGCGGGTCGTCAACTTCGCGATATCCGGGACCGTCACGATGACATCGGAACGAAACCCTATCAACGCCGCGAGCGAGACGCTCCAGATGTGAACGAGGTCTCCCGGTATGCTTCGGAGCTTCCGGGCAAATACCGGCAGGAACCGATTCACACCTCGTTCGAGATCGCCCCCACCGGGAATCCGGTATCCGGAGACCATCGTGCCCAACTCCGGATATTGGGCCCGGAGCGACGGGTCGTAGCACGTGTAGACGGGGATGTGGACTTGGGGGGATGCCACAGCCCTCCGTGCGTCCTCCATGACGACGAATAGACCGTCAAACCGGCGGCAGTCGTGTACGTACGGGATCTCCCAGGGGCCGGAGGTCACATGCATAGGACCGAGCTCGGGCCTAAATCCGTTCGGTCTCTTCGCGGGAATAGATCTTCGCACGAACCATGGGGGCGGCCGCTAGATTCTCCCTCGGTACAACCTCTGCTACCGCCCCAAAGAGTATTTGTGGCGTTGGGGCACCCAGATACTGACGAAGGGCCCACGGGCTACCCTACCGGGGGCTGGGGCTGAGCGTGAGCTATGGAATCGGTGACCTTCCTGACGGAACCCCTCCTTTCCGAGGAGTTCGTCCAGTATCGATTCACCGTTCCATTGGAGAGTTCACTGTCCGAGTCCTTCCACGTACGTGTGGCATCGCCGGCGATCAGCCCCTCCGTGCAAACCTCCCTCCTTGCTCTGGGGATCGAGCCGGTTTCCGGGGGTTCTTGGTTCCCCCCTCTTCGACACTCGCGGGACGAGATCCCGTCCTACGTCTGGTCATGGACCCGCGACGCCGCGCTACGGCTCAACGGACGGCGGTTGGAGCGGCTGTTGGAAAAGACGCCGGGAGCCCGGTTGAATCTCTCGCAGACCACGGCGTGCCCGAACGACATCTGGTACATCCAGGGCCGACCGCTCGGCCCCACATTGAGGACCATCGGCCCGTCGCTTCGGCCGGCCCTCCGCTGGGGGGTGAGGGCTCTGGGTCCCGGGGCGGCCTTCCTCGACGAATACCATCTCCATGCTGCCGCGTCCCGGACACGGGCCATCTACACTCATTCAGCCTCGCTGCAAGCGTGGCTCCGCGAACATCGCTTCCCCGTGGAGGGAGTGGTCCCGGGGTATCTGTACCCCTTCAATTTCGCACCGACCACGGCAACCCCGGCCCGAGATTTCATCCTCGCCTACCTGGGCAAGGAGACCCACTTAGCGTGCCTGCGGGAGCTCGCCCGCACTGGGCTACCGATCAAAGTGTTCGGGATGAAAAGCCGAGGTTGGATCGGAGGCGGCCGGATCGAGGCGGAGCGTTCCAATATCGAGCTGCTCGGAGCGGTCTCCCACGATGAGCTCCGGGAGCTGTACAGCAACGCGCTGTTCACGGCGTTCCCGTTCACCGAAGAGCCGTTTGGGCTGATCCCGATCGAGTCGATGGCCTGCGGGACGCCGGTCTTGACGTACGGCAAACAGGGACCGGGAGAAACGGTCCTTGACGGGGAGACCGGTTGGCTCGTCACATCTTCCGCCGAATTCGTACGGAGAGCCCAGCGGGTCCACGCCGAAGGCTACCCCGCGGCGTGGCGCGAGGCCTGCATCCGACAAGCCAACCAGTTCCGGGTGGAGGTGGCTGCGAATCGATGGACGAAGATCCTACGGAACGTGCTCGACCGTCCGGAGGCACCCAAGTCAGGCCCTCTCTTCCCGGGCCGTCCAATGCCGGGTGGCGGGCGGCGTCCGATCGTCGAAGGTGCCCACTGATTGGCCCGTAGGTTCCGATCCGCGGCGACGGCCCCGCGTACGGCCCCCAGCGCCGCCTCCAAAGAGTCTTCGCCTACCTTCGAGTAGGGCGGCCGAATTCAGGGGCGTTTGGACGGGTATGGGTATTTGGCCCCGCGCAGCATGGTAGCGGAGGAAGGGGCGGTCACGGTGCCGACGAATCCAGCGGCGCCGCTCACGACCGGTTCCGACCTTTCGAGGGACTCCGGCTCATCATTGACACCCCCACCCCCCGGGCCGGCGCTCCGAACCAGCGCGATCGTGTTCTCCTACGACGAGGAGGCGGCGCTACGCCGGTGCCTACCGGCCCTTCTGGAGAGCTCCGTCGAAGAGATCGTGGTCGTGTACGGGGGGGCCGACGGCTCCCGGGCCTACCTCGAATCGCTCCACGACCCTCGCCTGCACCTCGATTTCGAGGCGGTCCGGGCCGGGAAGTGGCGAGCGTTCAATCGGGCGATCGAACGGGTGGGGGGCGAAGTGGTGTTCCTCGTTTCTGGGGACATTACCTTCTCGCCCGCGGTGTTCGACCATCTTCTCTCCCAGTTCTCTCCGGACATTGGTGTCGTTTTTCCCCGGGTGATACCCGCCAATGTGCGGGGAGTGGTCGGCCGGATGGGCCGGGTCCTTTGGGATGTGCACGATATCCAGATCGTCGTCTTCGGCCAGAGCGGCCTGACCGTCCACGGGGGCGAGCTCCAGGCGGTGCGCCGCTCCCTCCTCGAGCCGATCTCGGGCGTGATCAACGAGGATGCCTATCTGTGTCTTCGGGCCGCCGAACGAGGCTATCGGGTCGTCTACGACCGCGATACCGTCGTCCGGAATACTGTCCCCGAAACCCTCACCGACTTCTTGGCGCAGCGGACCCGCGTGAACTACGGGCATCGGCAGTTGGCCGATTCCGGGATGGCCCCGTCCACGATCGACCGACTTTTCTGGAGTCGTCCCCGGATGTGCTTGCGGGTCCTGTCGCGAGCCATCTTCAGGCGGCCGGCGAACTCCGTCCGATTGCCCTTGCTGGCGAGCCTGGAACTGCTCGCCCTCGTCCGAGGGCGACGCGATTTCGACCGGGGGGTCGAGTACGGCCGCTGGCCGTTGATCCGTTCCGGGAAAGGGGGGTCGTTCGCCTCGGCCCCCGGAAAGGCGACTTCCTTCCCCTGGGAAAAATAGTCGGGACTGGAAAGGGTTGGAACGAATCGGCCGGTGCGTCTACCCGCAGCCGCAACCGCCCGAGCCGCAACCACAGCCCCCGCCGCTCTCCTCGTGGCCACTGGGGCCGGACGAGGGAGTGTCGGGCGCGGTGATCTTGAACCCGGAGGCGTTGAGCTCGGTGACGTAGTCGATCCGTGCACCGTTCAGCATCTCGGCGCTCAGGTCGTCCACGACGATCTTGAACCCGTCCACGGAGATCACTTGGTCTCCGTTCCGGACTTGGTCGAAGGCCATCGCAAACGCGGGGCCGCCATGACCGCCGCCACTGCCGCATCCGCAGCCTCCGCCCTCTCCGCCCGAGCCGCAGCCGCCGCTTCCGCAGCCACCGCCGCCCCCGCCACCGGATTGGACAAAGACACGGACCGCCGTGCCGGCCTTCTGGGCCTTCATGAGGTCCCGAACCTGGTCCTGCGCTTCTTTTGACACTTCCAACTTGATCGAACTATCCGTCATACCAGGGGCCCTCCTTGGACTACCCCAATTTGCACACGCCGTCGCATGTATAAAGACCCGGTT
>JAKIVW010000093.1:4710-7484 GCA_022750355.1 Thermoplasmata archaeon | reverse complement strand
AGCATAATGAGGTGCTGCACATCTCGTTCTGCCCAGTCCACGGCCTGAGTTCCCCCTTGGACCAGTTGCCCTGGCGACCGGAGGCGAGAGCATCCCGCGTCTCTACACCCGTACGGGCGACCACGGAACGACCGGTCTCGCCCATGGTGCGCGCGTAGACAAGGACTCTCCGCGCATTCGGGTCTACGGCACATTTGACGAGCTCGGGGCCCACCTCGGCCAGGTCGAAGCGGGCCTTCCCCCCGGGCTGACCGAGCTGCGTCAACTCGTCCGCCGGCTGGAGCAGGAGCTGTTCATCGCCCAGACCGAACTCGCGGTCGCCGCGGGCGGGGCCGCGCCCGCTCACCGGATCGAGGCCCGTCACGTGGAAGGTCTGGAGCGCGCGATCGACCGGTGGGACTCGGCCCACCCCCCTCTGACGACGTTCGTCCTCGCCGGAGGTTCGCCTACGGGTGCCGCATTCCATGTGGCTCGGACGGTCGCCCGAAGGGCCGAGCGCGAATTGTGGACTCTCCACCGTACCGAGCCGCAGCGGACCGAGTTGCTCGAATGGACGAATCGGTTGAGCGACCTGCTGTTCGCGGCCGCCCTCGCCGCCAACCACGCCCTAGGTGTCACTGAAGTGGCCCCCGACTATTCGGCGTGAGGGAGGAGAACGGATTGGAAGTCGGCCTGGTGGGCAAACCCAACGTCGGAAAGTCGACGCTCTTCAACGCGCTCACCCTCCTCGACGTGCCCATGGCCCCCTACCCCTTCACCACCGTAGAACCAAATCGGGGGATCGCGGCGATCCGGGCTCCGTGCCCACATCCGGAAAAGGGTACTCCGTGCACTCCGGGGAATGCCAAGTGCGTCGACGGGACTCGCTGGGTCCCGATCAACCTCGTGGACGTCCCCGGACTCGTCCCCGGGGCCCACGAGGGGAAGGGACTCGGTCACAAGTTCTTGGACGACCTTCGCGTCACGGACGGATTCATCCAAGTCGTCGACCTCTCGGGAGCGACGGACGCGGAGGGGCAGATCGTCGCTCCCGGGTCCCAAGATCCGGCCGAGGAGGTCCAGTGGCTCGAGGAGGAACTGGTCGCCTGGGTGGTCGAGATCCTCGGGCGCGACTTCATTCGGCAGGCTCGCAGCGTCGAGCTGGAAGGAAAAAAGGTCGAGGAGTTCCTGCTTCAACGCTTCACGGGTCTTGCCGTCACTCCGGCGGCGATCGCAGCGGCCCTGCGTGCGACCCCCGTCGACCGCGCGCGCCCGACCCACTGGACCGCCGCGGAGAGGGAATCGCTCGCCCGCGGGCTATTGACCGCGTCCAAACCCCGCCTCGTCGCCGCGAACAAGATGGACCATGCGACCCCCGGACTTGCGAAGGGGCTTGCCGAAAACGTCGACGGGATCCCCGTCGTCGCGACGAGTGCCGATGCCGAACTCACACTCCGACGCGCCGCTCGGGCGGGACTCGTGGACTATCGGCCGGGCGACCCGTCGTTCACGGTGCGGGACCCTGGCCGACTCTCCCCGCCGCAGACCAAAGCCCTGGACGGGATCCGGGCCACGATCACGGCCTGGAATGGGACCGGCGTGCAGAACGCTCTCGAACGAATGGTCTTCGACCGGCTGAATCAGATCGTCGTCTACCCGGTGGAAGACGAGACGCACTGGACCGACGGCCGGGGCCGGGTTCTGCCCGACGCCTTGCTCGTCCCCGCCGATACACCGGCACGAGGGGTCGCATACCGCGTCCACACCGACCTCGGCGAGGGGTTCATCCGTGCGATCGATGGTCGAACGCATCGGGCGATTGGGGCCGACCAACCGCTCACGCCCAACGCGGTGGTCCGGATCGTCTCCCGCAAGTGACGGGACCGACCTAAGCGGCGGGTTCGTCCAGGAGCGCCGTTCCTTCCGACGACGGTCGAACGACGAACGGCAACCCACCGGCTCTCGCCAACCGGCGGACCAGGTCGACCTCCTGTCCTGGTTTCGGTAAGGCGACGATCGAGCCCCCGGCCCCCGCGCCGGTGAGCTTCGCTGCTTCGGCCGCCGGCGCAGCGGCCTCGAGCAGCGCCTCCAAGCGCGGGTGCGACACCCCAACCTGCCGGAGCAACTCCTGGTTCCAGCTCATGTGCGCAGCGACGCCCGCTCGGTCCCCCGTCGCGAGAGCCTTGATACCGGCGGTCGCCGCCCGCGCGAACTCCGCCAGGAGGGTGGGTCCGTCCGGCTGTGCCAGACGCGCCGCGACACTCCGAACGGCATCCCCCGTGGCCCGGGGGATCCCGCTGTGGGCGACGACCCAAACCCATCCCGGGTCGACGACCCGGTGTACCTCCCAATCCCGCTCGCTGCCGCGGATCGTCCAGAGCGGGTCGGCGCCTCCGCCGTTGATCGTCACGAACCCGCCCGCGACGACGGCGCTCGTGTCGCCCGGACTCCCGACGCCCTGGGCCGCCTTCTCGACGTCGTAGCTCGCCTGGGCCAAGGCGGAGCGTTCGAGGCCGCCCTGCGCAGCCCCGAGTCCAGCCACGAGCGCGGAACAGAACGCGGCCGAGGATCCGAGACCAGCACCTCGAGGGATGCGGGAGGTCGATCGCACTTCCAGCGGGCTCCCCCCCACCCAGCGGCGGGCCAGGGCCGTCCGGAAATACGGGTGCTCCGTCGCCGCGTGGGGATCGGCGTTCAGGGAAAATCCGGCGGCGCTCCGGACGGATACCTGAGTGTACAAGTCCACCGCGAACACCAATTCGGGCGCGCCGTGCACGACGGAGTGTTCCCCAAAA
>JAKIVW010000093.1:0-4700 GCA_022750355.1 Thermoplasmata archaeon | reverse complement strand
AGAGCGGCGGGATCGGGCTCGTGGGTTCGTTCATCCTCGCTCCCGGCCGCCGACCACCTTCTTCCCTCTCGCACGCGGAACCACTCGTTGGCGAGCGCCCGAGATCGCCCGAGGCCCCGGCACGCCCAGCAGGCGCGCGAGCGCGACTGCGAGTGCGGCGACCTCGCTGTGAGGTTGGTGACCGACCGCAACATTGTACCGCGCGAGTCGATATAGGTCCGGCGGAACCTTCGCGCCCCCCACCACCAATAGGATCCGTCGGGCACCGGCCAAGCGAGGTAGAACCCGCTCGAGCGGGAGCCCATACATCGTGAGGTGGACGACGACCCCGTCGAATCCCTTCACCGTCGAGCGCCACTCGGTGGCGGGAAGCACCTCGAAGGTGCCCCCCCAGCGGTCGACCACGGCCGCGACCCGAGCGGTGAGGTCGGGGTCGGGCGGGTGCAGGAGCATGCGCGCGGCGCCGAACGCCCGGGCGCTGAGGGCGAGATGCGTCGTCAGGCGCGGGTCGCGCCCCACCCGATGCCCGACCCGAAGGACCGAGACCTCGGGAAGCCGCTTACTCGACGGCCTCCGCCTGGAACCGTTCGATGCGGTGACCACGGTACTCCAGCTTCTCGGAGCGCTTGACGAGCCCCTTCAATCGGGTGGGGGACATTCCGAGCTCCTCGGCGACGTCCGAGAAGAACCGCCCCTCGGTGCCGACGGCCTCGTGGATCTTCGCTTCCAACTTCGAATACTCCCGCAGGGGCATGGTCGCGATCGCGAGCACCTCGGAGATCTCGGCAAGCGGCGAGGTCGTGTTGATGTTGATCGTCGAGTAGTAGAAATGGTAGCTCTTGTCGGGTTGCTTCCGCCCTTCGCGGGCGACCCACCGGGTGTCGATGAGACGCAGTTTTTCGAAGAAGGCGAGCGTCTTCACGCCCTCCGACCCGAACTCGTTCTCGACGTCCTCGAGCGTCAGCCAGCTCTCGCCCAAGCGATGGACCAGTTTCAACTTGAGCGGCGAGTCGACGGCGCGGAGGATGGGGACGAGGTCACTGACGTCGTTGACGACTTTGATGCGGTGGATTGCAGCGGACACTACGGTTTCACTCCGACGGACCCGGCACGGGGCCCGCGTCCCGTAACATTCGGCGGTACTTCCCGTAGCGGTCGGTCGGGTTATACCTCGCGGGGTGGGGGGTCCGCGTCGCGACGCCGCATTCCGGGCACTCC
Source organism: Thermoplasmata archaeon (assembly GCA_022750355.1). Classification (GTDB taxonomy): domain Archaea; phylum Thermoplasmatota; class Thermoplasmata; order Lutacidiplasmatales; family UBA184; genus Lutacidiplasma. The sequence goes on along the minus strand of JAKIVW010000093.1, from coordinate 3,482 downwards.
GCCTTGAAGGTGTAGCGCGCGCAGGCGCGGCAGACCCGGAGGGTCGGATCCGTCATGGGCGCGTGAACGACCCTTCGCCGCCGGCCGCCTTGATCGACTTGAGGGCCGCGTCGGTGGCGCGTTTCATCGTCTCTTCCGCCTGCTTGTATTGGCTCGCCGCGACCCGGATCCGGTAGCGGGGGGCGCCGACGTATTGGACCTCGACCGATTCGAGGTCGACCTTTTCGGCCGCGAGGAGAGCAGCCCGGACGTGCTCGAGGCCGTCGGCGGAAGCGTCCCGGATCTCGAGGGTTCCCAGGATCGCGACATGAGGGGGCTCGATGTTGTCGGCCGCGACCTTGAGGAAGGCCGTGACCCAGGGGGCCCTCTCGCTCTCCTTTTGGAAGCGGGGCGCGTCGGCCGAAGCGACCTCGAACGCTTGGAAAAGGGAACCGTAGCGCTCGACAAGACTGGGTCCGAACAGTTCGACGGCCTCATCGACCGTCAGCTTGAGGGCCGTTCCGACCTGCTCGACCAGCCGCATCGCCCGCTGCTCGTTCTTCCACCCCTGGACCTTTTCCCGGCGCTGGTGGTCGTTGATCCGTTTGAGGGAGAGGTCGATCTGGTTCTTCGAGAGGTCGATCCGGAGCACGCGGGCGACGATCTTCTGGCCCTCGCGAATGTGGTCACGGATGTACTTGACCCACCCCGTCGCGACCTCGGAGAGATGGATGAACGCCTCTCGGCCAGCGTATTCATCCAGCGTGACGAACGCTCCGAAGTTCCGGATCGAAGTGACCGTCCCGATGATGAGTTCCCCTTCTTCGGGGAACTCGGCCCGTAGCGGCACGACTCGGAGGCCTTCCCGCCTAGCCCGTGACGGGGCGGACGAGTTCGCCCCGGAGCTTGGCCTGCCCGCCGGTCGGCGTCGCCAGCGTGGCGCCGCAGACCGTGCAGACGACGGTGGTCGCCGGACGGCTGAAGACCGTCTGTTCGGTGGAGCAGTCCGGGCACTTCACGACCCAGAACGGAGAGGGGGCTCGCACGGGGTTCATCAGTGATGCTCCACAAGCTCGAGGGTGCCCGCCCGCCAGCTCGCCGGCTGGACGGTGTATTTGCATTTCTTGCATCGATACTTGAGATTCACCCGGCGGACGGCCTTCGCGCGTCCTTCCGGCTTGGGACGGGGAAAGCCACCGTATCCTGCGGTCGCCCGGCGGAACCGTCGCTGACCCCACTTCATCTCGGAAGCGGGTCGCTTCTTGCTCTTCTCCACGTCGTGGGCCGTGTGCACTTTGCACCGCGGACAATACGTGGAGACGACCTTAGGATAGTGCATCGGGCGCGGCGGAAACGGGTTGCGTATATATCCCTGCGGGCGCTCCTTTGAACCGCTCGAGCGGGACGAACCACTGAGGGTAAACCGCGGTCTTCGTCCCTCCATCGCCCGGCCAAGCCTTAAGTAAGGAGGCCATCTCCGCGCGCCGCTCTCTCGGAGGGTACTACATCGATGCCCGATCGTCCGTCCGTGGAGGCCATCACCGAGGCGCTCGAAAAGGCGCCCCCCCGGAAGTTTCCGGAATCGGTGGAGATCTCCATCAACCTCAAGGACCTCGACCTTTCGGTCCCCAAGAATCGGCTGGAGGACGACATCCCCCTTCCCCACGGTCGGGGGACGGGCGTCAAGGTCGCCGTCTTCGGGTCGCCCGAACTATTGCAAAAGGTCCGCGGTGTCGCGGACCGAGTGATGACCGGGCCCGAGCTCGAAGAGCTGGCCAAGGACCCCAAGGCGGCGAAATTGCTCGCCTCCGAGATCGATTTCTTCCTCGCCGAGGCTCCGCTCATGCCGACGATTGGTAAGCGGCTCGGTGTCGTGCTCGGCCCGCGGGGCAAGATGCCCCGGCCGGTCCCCCCGGGGACGGACCCGACCAACCTCGTCAACGCCCTCAAGCGATCCATCCGGGTCCGCACGAAGAGCAATCGGACGTTCCACGCGGCCATCGGGACGCGGACCATGCCCCCGGAACAACTGGCCCAGAACGTCGACGCGGTGCTCCAACGCCTCATCGGCAAGCTCGAACGCGGACGCACCAACATCGAGTCGGTCTACGTCAAGACGACCATGGGGCCGGCCGTTCGGATCTGGTAGGGGCGACGATGCCGGGACGTGGATCGGTTCGACCGGAACAGCTCGCCCACGTGGAGCGACTTTCTCAATCCATTCTCGCCCGGCCGATGACGGCTCTGGTCGGCGTTCGTGGCGTTCCCGCTTCCGCACTGCAGAACATGCGACGGGACCTTCGCGCGCGCCAGCAGCCGATCCTGGTCGCGACGAACAGTGCCATCCGCCACGCGCTCGAGCGGGCCGTCAAGGAACGTCCCTCGCTCGCTCCTCTGCTCGACCAGGTGGAGGACCAGACCGCGGTCCTCGCGGCCGAGGGGAATCCGTTCGCCCTCTTCCAACAGTTCGTGCGCACCCGATCTCCGACTCCAGCTCGGGGCGGAGAGATCGCCCCCGCGGACATCCTCGTTCCGGCCGGCACGACCAGTTTCAAACCTGGCCCGATCGTCGGTGAGCTTCAGCATGCCGGGTTCCCGGCAGCGATCGAAAAGGGCAAGGTCGTCCTCAAGAAGGACATCACGATCGTCAAGGCCGGCGGAGTGATCTCGCGCGAAGTCGCGACGATGCTGACCCGCCTCGACATCTTCCCCCTCGAAGTCGGGCTCTCCCTCCGCGCGGTCGTGGAGGGAGACACGTTCTACCCCGCCAGCGTCCTTTCCGTGGACTTGGACGCCCAGCGGGCCGAGCTGGTGCGCGCGGCGCGGGGAGCGCTCGGACTCGCTCTCGCCATCGGCTACGCCACCCCCGAGACGGCGCCCCTTCTCCTTACGAAAGCTCACCGAGCCGCGCTCGCCGTGGCGATCGCCGCCGGCTACGCGACGCCCGAGACGATCGAGCCCCTTTTCGCACAGGCCATGCGCGAGGCAGCGGCGGTCGCCAAGGCCGCAAAAATCACAGGTACCTAAGGGTCCACCGCATTCACGGAGTGAGAAAGATGGAGTACGTATACGGAGCGCTGTTGGTGAACGCCGCCGGAAAGTCGATCGACGAGAAGGCCCTGTCCGGGGTCCTCACCGCCGCGGGCGTCAGCCCCGACGTGGCGCGCGTCAAAGCGCTCATCGCTTCGCTCGAGGGAGTAAACCTCGCCGAGGTCCTCGCTAAGGCCGAAACGTTCGCCGCCCCGGCCGCCGCCCCCGCCGCGGACAAGAAGGACGGCAAGGGCGAGAAGAAGGAAGAGGAGAAGAAGGAAGAGAAGGGCGTCTCTGAAGAGGAAGCGGCCGAGGGTCTCTCGGCGCTCTTCGGCTAGGCGTCCACCTCTGCCGGGCCGCTCCCCTTAAGACCCGAGGCCGAGTAGAGTCGACCGGAGACCGCGCTGCGGCGCTCCCCGGTCGACCGATGCCCCCGCACGAGTTCTGTGGCATCGTCGGGGTCTCGCTCCAAG
>JAKIVW010000092.1:6706-7506 GCA_022750355.1 Thermoplasmata archaeon | reverse complement strand
GAGGCGCTGGAGCGCGGGGAGTTCGACGTCATGTTCACCGACATTCGGCTGGGCCGGCACAGCGGCATGGACCTGTTGGTCGTGGCGAAACAGAGGTGGCCCCGACTCCTCGTGATCATGCTGACCGGGAAGGGCACCGTGGCATCGGCGGTCGAAGCCATACAATCCGGGGCGTTCGACTATCTACTGAAACCGGCACGATCCGAGCAGGGCCGACTCGTCCTCGAACTCGTGGGCCAACAGCTTGCGCTGACCCGCGTCGGGGCGGAACCGTTGGACCCGATCCAATATGCCAAAGCCTTGGCCGCGGAGGGCGGGTACGAGGTGCTCCTCATCTCGCCGCCCCAAGTGCACGAGCCGGTGGCGAACATCAGCACGTTTCCCCTGGACCCGGAGAATCCGTTCCAGATCCAGCATGTGGTCGAGGACTTCGTCACGCCGAAGGAACGAGCCGCCGTCGTCCTGGCTGCCGTCGAGGAGCTTCTCGCGCGACACCGCGAAGAAGAAATCGCCAAGCTCCTCGAGGCGATACGGGCCGTTCTGGAAGGAAAGGGCCCGTTGGCCGTGGGGTACGATCCGGCGAAGATCACCGCAACCGGTGCGCTGGCGGTTCGTTCGTCGATCGTCTCCGCCGACGCGCACACGACTCTGGAGTCTCTTGGGAGTCCCATCCGACGCCTGGTCCTTCGCCGGCTGGCGGACGGCCCGTGCACCTTCACGCAGGCGATGGAGGCGGCCCAACTCACCGACACCTCGAAGATCGCCTTCCACCTCCGGAAGTTGACCGAGAGCGGGTTGGT
>JAKIVW010000092.1:0-6609 GCA_022750355.1 Thermoplasmata archaeon | reverse complement strand
AGTGTTTCCTTCCCAGATCACTTGAAGGGGGGGCCCTCCCGGTCACTGAGGAGGAGGGACCCGAACCCTCCCCCGCGATGCGCGAGGGTCGCCGTGGTCTCGCGTCGCTCAGGTTGCTTCGTTCCCGCGAGGTACCGCCCAATGACGGGAGCGCTTGCGCTTATCCGAGTCCGGCTCGCGTCTCGTGTCCGCAGGGTGTTGCCGCACTGGCCCTGACCGAACGTCGACCGCAGCGTCGAACGGCCACAGTGGGGAGCTCCTCCGGGCTCGGCACTCTTGATGGATCAACGGAGGATCCGACGGCCAGAACACGAGGCAGGACCCACTGCCGGCCCGGCGTCTGCGTGGCACTCCCCGTAGGCCACGCTATCGGGCCGGGGGTGCGTCTTCCGAATGCGGTGCGCGGGCCGCCATCCATCAGGTGCCGTGGCGTGTTCCACTTCGGAGCGCGGTGAGCTCTCCCTCGACCGACGCGAGGGCCGGTCGTCCCTCAATTCGAGTTAACTGGACATTTATCTGCGGACACCGAGGTGACACTTGTGGTGGCCACGTCATGAACCCCGACAGCGCGGAAGAAGTTCTCGTGAAAGCTGTCCTGAAGGATGACGCCGGCGCCCCGCGTCCGAGCCTCCCCGCACATTCGACGTGGGCCCCATGGGAGTCGAAAGAGTCTCTACTCTTGCCGTCCTCCGCGGGTCCACTGTGGGACCCCGGGGGGCAGCGTAATCCCAGCGGCACAGGCGGGCGAGGCTCCCCACGTGGGTTCGGGGTTTCGCCTCGGGGGACATGGAGCCCTGGAGTGAACAAGTCGGGTCGAAGCAGAGAGGCGCGTCCCGGCGTGGGGAGTTCTGCCGAGCCCAACCGATGAGAGCCTACTTGCTCGCCATCGGCCTGACGACACTCATGATCGGGCTGTTCTTGTGGTTCGCCGGATCCGTGGATATCGGATGCACGGTCAGCGGAATGAGCCCCAACCTGACCTTCTCGGATTGCGGCGGAGCCACGGAGCTCGATATTGCCGGGGCGACCCTCACGGTCGCCGCCGTGGTGATGATCGTCGGAACCTGGTTCCCCGCGGGTCCCGCCGACGCAGGGTGAATACGGAGCTCGCGTCCGAGAAAAGTGAGTTCCCTCGTTCCGACGAGCCTCGGATCCGTTTGGCCCCCCCATCATGGGGAGATCCCATTCCGCCCGAGAGCGCGCATGGAGGCGCCAACCCCCTCCAGTCGAGGGGCGAATCCTCTACCGACCTGGAGTGGTCGCGGCGGCGGTGTTGATGAGCCGTTGTATCTCGAAAGGATCGGGGACGCCCACCCAGGCCTCGTTGGCGATCCGGTTTCCCCCTTCTGAGGTGACCCGCACTGTGCCGTACCCGAACAGCCTCTGGAAGATAGGCTGGTGGATCTCAACGGCCCGAACCTGGGCGATGGGGATCTCGTCGAAGTCACGGGAGATTATCCCCCGCTGGACAATGACCCGGCCCGAGGTCACGGCGTAGACGGTCATGGTCCACCGGGCATATCGGATCAGGAGCCAGAGGACGCTGAAGAGCAGCATCAGCCCGAAGAAGTACTCGAGATAGTGCGCGGCTACCGTCCCCAGTCCGACGATCCCCGACGTAAGATAAGGGAATGCCGGCCACGCCGTGTGGGCGGCGGCCACGGCGGAATACCCCAGTATCGAGAAGAGGAGACAGGCGAGGATCGGCCCCGGTAGGTAGTGCAACTGGGTGGCCCGCGTCTCACGGAGAAGCGTTTCTTTCGGAGAGAGCACCGACGGGTGGAGCAGCCGGGGCGTGGGACCCGTCGGGGCGGATGGCGCCGGGAGGGTCGGGGGCATGTACGCGGGAGGGTTCTGGACCGTGGGCGTCGAGCTCGTCATGAAATTGCCAGACGAGCCGGCGGGGATAAGGCGGCCCTGAATTCCGGTTGAGGATGTCTCGACGGCCACCTCAATTGGTTTTCTGGAGCATCTATAATACAACGGCCCCGGCTGGACGACTGGTCCCACGACCGTAGCTGCTCACTTTTGTGATGGCTCGAGCCCGTTTGACCGCTGACCACCGTTCCGGTCGGGTAGTTGTGCAACTGCCCGGCCCGGCTAAGGGTGCGTCGAATAATTTACCGAGCCAAGACCGGTTTTCATCATTCGGCGGCCTTTGGCACAGAATATAGTCACACCCAGTCTCGATGAATGATACGAGGAGGCAACGTCCAACGGGCCCGGTAAGTTAGGGAGCAGGGGTGGGGAAGATTCCACGGATTTGAACCCCCGGGGGGTTCAAATTCCCCCCCCGACAAGTTGCATTCGAACCCCCGGGTCATCCAAATTCTAGTCCCGACACCACCCCGGAGGGTTCAAATCTGGCCCGACAGCGGAATCGACGAATTGTGCCATAACCCTGCGAGGCTCCGCTCTGAATCCCCGGTGGACTCCGGGTTCGACATGGGAAGATCCATTCCTCTGACCGCGTCCTCACACCACAGGTCCTTCCGATCGATTCTACGGGTTGATGCAAGGGCGATACCGGATGGCCCCTGCTCGAGCGATGCCGCCGGATCCGTGCAAACACTCAAGTAGGTGAGTGTTTTCACTCATCACGTTGAGTAAAATGGAGAAGCGGCCCGTAGGGAATCCATTCCAAAGGCCGCTCTTGGGGACGCTCTTGAAGCGGCTGAAGGAGCCTCGCCGATTCATTCAGGTGCTCTCGGGACCTCGACAGGTTGGAAAGACCACCTTGGCGCAGCAGGGAATTCTGGCATCCGAGATTCCTGCGCATTATGCCAGTGCGGACGAGCCAGGGCTCCGCGATTCATCCTGGATCGCTCAGGAGTGGGAAGTGGGCCGCAGGTTGGCACCAGGTGCCGAGGGCCGGCGGGCCATCCTCGTGCTGGACGAGGTGCAGAAGGTTCCCGCATGGTCGGACATCACCAAGAAGATGTGGGACGAGGACTCTCGCGCCGCGCTCGGGCTCCACGTCGTCCTGCTCGGCTCGGCTCAGCTCCTAGTGCAGCACGGGCTCTCGGAAAGTCTGGCCGGACGGTTCGAGATCATTCCCGTCCCCCACTGGTCACTCCCTGAGATGCGGGACGCCTTCCACTGGAGCACGGACCAATTCGTGTTCTACGGAGGGTACCCCGGTGCGGCCCCATTGGTCACGGATCCCACCCGGTGGAGCCGCTACATCTTGGATTCCATCGCTGAGACCACCATCTCGCGGGACGTCCTCCTGATGTCGCGCGTGGACAAGCCAGCACTCCTCCGCCAGCTCTTCCGGCTCGGGTGCGAGTACTCCGGCCAGATTCTGTCCTTCCAGAAGATGATGGGCCAACTCCCGGATGCGGGCAACACGACCACGCTCGCCCACTACCTGCAACTGCTTACCAGTGCGGGAATGCTCACCGGGCTGCAGAAGTATTCTGGTTCCAAGGCCAGGATCCGGGGATCCATCCCGAAGATGCAGGTCCTGAACACGGGGTTGATGACAGCGCCGCTTGGTCTCTCCCTTGAGGAAGCCAAGCGCGATCCCGCGCTGTGGGGGCGGATTGTCGAGACCGCGGTCGGAGCTCACCTCTGGAACACGTCCGTAGGGACGGGAATCGAAGTGGGGTATTGGCGAGAAGGCGATCGAGAGGTCGGCTACGTTCTGTCCCGGGGGCGTTCGAGATTGGCGGTCGAGGTGAAGAGCGGGGGCGCTCGCACGAATCGTTCGGGTCTCGCCGGGTTCGAGAAGAGGTACGGCGGCTCTCGCCAACTCGTCGTAGGGGCGGAAGGATGGGACCTTACCGCCTCACTAGCGAAGCCAGCGGAACACTGGCTTAAGGGAACCTGAACGCGAGGGCGGCGGTGCCATTTCACACCGAATATCCAGCGAAGCTGGCGGAGAGAACCACTCTTCTGTCCCCAAGGCTCACGGAAGGGTCGGATCGATTCTCTCCGTTCGAGGAGCCCAGAGCTCCAGGTCCATGCGGAATCCCCTGACCCTCCCGTACTGCCCACACTCCCGTCAATCCTCGGGTGAAAGCTTGATTTCGCGCTCCCGTTGTCTCAGGAAGACGATGGCGGCCGTACGTGTCCCTCCCCGACGCTGGCGGACCGGCCGGGCGGTCGCGCCTCTGCTGTTCCTCCTTCTCATCAGCGGGATGATCCCGAATCTAGGGATGGTGGATGGACCTCGTCCACCGCCCGCGATCTCCGCCGCGGCGCAGGTCAAGGATCGAACAATATCCTCCCCCGGCCCGCGGGCCAGGGTCGATCTCGCCCCGGTTGGCCCGACCCCGAGCGTTGCCAACCCGCGATCAAGCGACTGGTTGGTTAGCCCGGCCAACCCTCATCCGACGGTCGGTCCAGATTTTCAAAGCTCGTTGACGTGGGGAGGGCGGGTGAATTGCATCAAAGAGAATGCGAACGGCACTTGTGGTTCCCCCGGGGCTTCCGTACCGGGTGAGTCGGGAGTCGGCGGAGGTTGGCACATCTGGGGGGTGGCCTCCACGACCTCAGGGACCCAAACCGTGCTTACCTGGGTCGGCATCGGTGGATTCGGCTCGCCGAACAGTTGGCATCGCTCGATCTTTATATTGTGGCTTTGGGTACGGGGGTGAATGTCTCCTCCTCGGGGGAATCCTCCCCGTACGCTTGGTGGGAACTCGCCCCCGGTTCACCGGAGCCCATTGAGCTGTCACCCAATCCGATAATCGGATTTGGGAATGGAATAGTCGCCCGAATCTTGTTCAACGGCACGGCGACCAACGGTAGTGAGGAGTGGAACATGTACATCTCGGACACGTCCACGGCCTCGGCGTGGAACGGAACGGTCTACTGCGCCCCCTCATCGTGCATCCCGTCCTCGTTCGATAGCGCAGAGTGGATCATGGGGGTGCCCGATGTGGGCGGCAGCGCGACGACCATGCCCGCATTCCAAGAATCAGAATTTATCGCCCAAAATCGCACGAACGGCACCGGATGGAACGATCCCTACACGGACGGGGTCACCGTCTACCTTGAGAATCCTGCCGATGGGAGTGGGGACTTTGTGGACCCGACGGGATATGAGACAAACGCGTACGGAGGAGCCCCCTTCTGGTTGGCCTATCTGGTGGACGAGTACGATGGAACCAGCCTGGGGATCTGTTGCCGGATCAACATCGCGGTAGGAGGGTACGGCGAACCGATCAATTCAACCATGGTGATGAACACCGTTGCCAGCATTACCGGGGAAGGCCCAACTCGACTCGCCTTGGCGCTGGAGTTGTTCAACGGTTCTCAGGTGTGCGTCGATCCCGCGAACGCAACCACAGGGTTCGCCCTCGGGGTGGGCAATACGAACATCACCTCGACCTTACGGGTCTGTCCCGATCTCGTTTCGGGAGTCTTCAACGTCGAGCTGCTGCTGTACTACGATCCACCAGGAATCCTCGCCGGGGATTCGGGAAGTCTGTTGCTACTGACTGCAGTGAATCCACCGCAAAGTTTCCCGCCGGCCCCTCTCGTCTTTCCGTCGTTCCACGTCATCGGGTACAATGTCTCCCTCCCGGTTGCAGCGGGCGCGAGCGGGCCAATCGACTACGGAGCCCGGCTCACGGTGAACACCAACGTGACCGTGGACGGAAGCTACGGAGGTACGTTCGAGTACAGGCTATTGTTGGGATCGACCGTGTGCGGGCCATCGGCGACCACGAGCGCGAGGAAGTACACCGGCTACTGCTGGATCAATCAGACGGGAAACGTCACACTGTATGCCGAAGTCTCCACGGAGGAAGACGGGGAGACGGTCAACGAAGCCTCGCTTGGGGCGTCAATCGAGGTCGGGCCCCCGATTGCCGTCCGTTTGACCGCCACGGCGGACAGGGTCGAGGGACAGAAGACAACCACCTTCTACGCGAACGCTTCGGGGGGCCGACTGCCTTACTCGTACGACTGGACAGGACTTCCCTACGGATGCAGCACTGCTAACAGTTCCGTCCTCCCATGCGTACCTGACCTTCCTGGCAACTATTCCGTCCTGGTCAGTGTGACAGACCAGGGAGGGGGAGCGGCGGGGAATGCGACCGAGACCATCCAAGTCGCCTTGCCACTCATCGTCATTGCCCTGTCAAATTATTCGACCATTCCCGGGGGACAACAGGTGGTCTTTGGAGGGAGCGCGGCCGGCGGATTCGGCCCCTACCATTACTCTTGGAGCGGATTTCCCGGGGGTTGCTCCGATGGTTCAGGGACATTGCCGAACGGAACTACGGTCACGCTGCTGAACTGCACACCGACCCAATATGGGCACTTCACCATCCAATTCCACGTAACCGACGCTTTGGGCTATTCCAACTCCAGTTCAATGTCAGCTCCCTTTTTGGACTCGGACTATCCCCTATCGAGCTCGCAGCGGTAACCTTGGCCGGGGTCGGTGTCGTTGCGGCAGCGGTTATCGCGACGGTACGTCGGCGGAAGAGGCGGAGGGCGACCGAGGGATTTCTTGTGGATGAGGGCGGAACTGAAATCCCCCCAGCAGAAGGTGAGGATCTTGAGATCAGTCAGGAAGACCAGGGCCAGCCCCGATCGTGAGACCGAGTCCTAGGGTAGCGAAGGTTGACCGGCACCCCTCGGCAACCCAGCGGC
>JAKIVW010000091.1 GCA_022750355.1 Thermoplasmata archaeon | reverse complement strand
CGACCACCGCAAAGTGCCGAGCAATGCGACCACGAGAAGGACGGCCGCGCCCACAACCCCCGTGGCGGTGAGCAACAGTTCCGTCGGCGAGAACACCCCTACCGCAGCCAGGGTCGTCAGGAGGAAGAGCGTCACGATGGAGGGCAGGATTCCGATGAGTGGGATGAGTCCGATCGGGCTGTTCATCCCCGCCCTCGGCGAGGACAGCGAGGTCCACAGCATTCCGACCGTCGCGGCGAAGGCCGACGAGGCGAAGCTCATGGGGATCGCGTAGACCACCATCAGGGTCTCGAGTTGGCTCGTCAACGTGTGGCCGCGGATCAGGTAGAGTCCCAACCCGACCGCCACGGCCACCGACAGCACGATCGAGGAGAGGGCGAGAGCGGTCAACAGGAAGGTGACGAAGAGTCGCCGAGGCGAGTATCCGTAGGCGAGAAGATACTCGAGGACCCCTTTGATCCGATCGTTGGTGAACACGACCATCGCGCCCATCGATCCCACCACGACGAAGATAGGGAGCAGGAACGGGAAGGTCGTCGCGAACGCTGACCCTTGGGAGAGCGCGAGCGAGACGCCGAGGACCACGGAGATGGCGGTACCATAGCCCAGGAAGAAACGCCCGGTCGAGAACGACCGCCGCACCGTGACTCCAAGGAGGGACGGGGGGGCCCCCGAGTTCATCGGGAGGCGCATACCCGGGGCGGATTAAATCGGGGACCCTGGGGGATTCCGGTGAACGGAAGGCGATCATCGATTTCCGATAGACCAAATACGAGCCCCCTCCCTCCGACGGCGCACCGCGCCGTTGAACGGAGAAGGCGATGGGAGGTTTCTCAAAGCCGGTCCTTTCGGAGTAGTCCAACACTTGGCAGGGAGGTTATTTTTTGGCCCAACGTTAGTCTCGGGATGATCTCGCGGACCCGCACCCTGTCCAATTCTTCCTGTTGATTGGTGATCGAGTAGTGTATGTAATCGTCGCAATCACCATCGGGTTGTTGGTGTGGGTCAACCTCTGGGCGGCTTACTACAACGCGAGCCCGACGCTGATTCCGCGGTTTACGGCCGGTTCGGAATACCTGCTTGCGGCTGGGGCAATCCTACTAATCGCGTTCGAGCTTTGAAAGGAGCGCCTCGATAGCGCACGCCGTCTAGCAGAGGAAGAGGCCAAGCGTCGGCGGGCCCCTCCAAATCCGTTCTTGAGCCAGAGCTAGCCCGTCAGGGAGAGAACGTCCGATAAACCAGGACGTCGGTCAGGAATGAGAGGACCGCCGTTAGGCCGATCAGCGCCCGGGTCAATCGTTCGATTCGTAACGAGGAAGCCGAGGCCCTTCGGGTCCCGCGTATCCCCTCGATACTGTCGGACCCCATTTCCTGGAGCAACCGCTTGCCCTCTTCTTGGTCCTTGGCTGGCAGTTGATTGAGCACCAGTCTAAAATCCCTGAGGAAACGGGCTAACTCTCCGTAGGTTTCGATGGGAGGTTCGTCCATTTTGGGGGGCGGAGTCCTCAGCCCCGACACGCCTCCCCCACCGTCCCTCCGTATCAGTGGTCGGCAGTGGCTCGCCGGGTTTGTGGGGGAATTGCCCCCTGGCGTTTAACAAACGGGGAGCGGGGTCGCTGGCCGGCCACTCTCTCGACCCGGCTCTCGGCCTCAGTTATACAACACGCTTCATTAGCCCCGGTGGCTTCGGCGGACCCGAGTCGGGAGTCGACCGCCGTGGACGACATCCGCACGGGAGAGGACGAACACGCCGCCCCGAATCAGCGACGTCCCCCGACCCATCCCCGGCGTCCGAGATTGAAACCCATACTGTTCCTTTGGCTATCCATCGAGATGGGCGCCGGGATCGTGGCGTTGGCCGAGATCGTCTTTGCGCTTCCTCCGGTCATCCTCTTGGAGATGGGCCGTACCGCCATCTACCAGTTCTTGCCTCTAACGGTAGCGAGCGGGAGCGGCGCCGTATACCTGGGTTGGCGGGCTCTACCGCTCGTCCATCAGGTTGCCCAGCTGGGCCAGACCGCGGCGTGAGACCTGCGGCTCAGGGGCGGGGCCGGACGGTTGGGGACGTTCGGATCGGACTTGTGACCGAGCGCAGGGTTCGGGGGCTTCGGTCCGGAGTACTCGTGTCCCGCCTCACACTGGCGCCTGGCCGAGCGTGGTGAACGCATAGAGCGTACCGTCGCCGCCGGCGATGAAAACCGCCGAGTCGAGGATCACAGGGATAGTCCACAGCGGGGCCACGGTCGGATACCGCCAGCTCGCGTTCCCTTCGACGAACGTCTTTTGGGCGCCGATCGTGCCCGCGGCGTCCTCGAAGACGGTCACTCCTTCCGCACTCGACTCGCCGACGATCGGGGAGCCGACGGAGAAGTTGAACTGCTCCTTCCCGCTGGTCGCGTCCAGGACGTACAGGTATCCGTCATCCGACCCGAGGTACAGCAGGCCCCAGTTGTCGACCGTCGCCGTGTCCTGGATGGCCCCCTCCGTCTGGAACGACCACTTCAGGACCCCCGTGGTGAGATTGAGCGCGTAGAGGGAGTGGTCGGTCGAACTGACGTACGCCTTCCCCCGCGTCACGAGCGGTGCGGCCGTCACGGCGCCGCCCGTTCCAAAGCTCCATCGGGTCGCGCCCGTTGAGGCGTTCAGCGCAAGCACCCGGCCGTTGGCCTGCCCGAGGATCAGAAGGTGGCTCGAATCGTTCAACGTCGGAGCCGAGCTGGGCGCGCTGCCCAGCGACATCGCCCACACAACCCCCCCCGTCGCTTCGCTGAGGTCGTCCACCGCTCCGGCCGTGGACGTCACATAGAGTTGCCCGTGATCGATGACCGGCGAGGAGACGTTTCCCCCCAACGACGTGGACCACGCGGGGGTTCCGTTCGAGAGGTCGAAGGAGTACAGCACCCCGTCGTCCGCGCCGACGAAGACCCGGCCTGCGGTGGGGTCGACGGCCGGAGTCCCGGCGATGGTCGCCCCTGTCGGGAGTGTCGCATTCCAGAGAAGCCCCCCGTTGAGCACGTCGACCGCGTAGAGGTTCCCGACCGAGTCCCCCACGTACGCCCGTCCATCGACGACCGCGGGAGACGAGGTGAGCGCCGCCGGGGCGTCGAACCGCCAGGCGACCTTCAACCAGTAGTCGTTCCCCGGGAAGATGACCTGGTGGAGCTTGGGGTCGTTCGGCTCATAGCCGGTGTGCCCCGGACCTTCGCTGAGCTGCGCCCACGTGTTGGCCACTGTGATCGAGGTACTGGTCGACATGCCGGCCCCCTTGGCCGTCGCCGTAAGCGAGGTCGGACCGAACGCCTCCGTGTTCGGGATGACGACCGTCGTGGTGGGGAGCGTTCCGTTGGGGGCCGACGTCATCTTGGCGAGCGACTTCCCGTACAGTCCGATCGTGACGGAGGTCGACGGACCAAATCCGCCCCCACTCACCGTGAGAGAGCCCCCGGGGGCCACGTACGACGACGAAGCGTGCAGGTACGGTCCCGTGGTGCTGTAGTTGACGACAAAGTCGACGGCTGCCCCGGTCGTGTCGGCCTGACCCTCGATCGACTGTGCGTTCGCGATCACGTCGTATGTGCCGCCGGCGGCCGGTACCGGGAATGTGAAGCTCCACCCCGTGGACGTCGCCCCGGGCGATGCTGCGGGGGCGCGGTTGTTCACGGGTCCTTGCGACCAGGTCTGAGTCGCGGCGTCCCACCACGGTCCACTCGCGTCGCCGGACTGGATCGCGACGGAAACCGAAGCGACCCCCAGCGGGTCGGTCGCGGTCCCGACGACGGTCACGCTGGCGTTGACGTTTGGGAGAGTCGCGCCCGGAGTGGGCGCGGTGATCGCGGTACCCGGTAGTACGGGGTCATTCCCTCCCCCGACCGCGAAGTCGAAGAGGAATCCGTCCGAAGACGCGATGAGGATGTTGCCATCGGAGATGGCGGGGGAGGCGGCGATCCATCCCCCCGTCGGATAGGTGTAGATCGACTTGCCCCCGGAGCGGGAAAGGACGTCGAACGAGCCACTGACGTCGCCCGTGGCGACGATCGCATGGGCCGTCGGACCGGCGATGGCGGGTGCCGAGATCGATTCCATCCGGGCGGCGTCGTCGTAGATCCAGAGGAGCTTGCCCGTCCGCGCGTTCAGGTTGATCAGCCCCAGATTGAATCCGAAGATTACGTCCTTTCCAGCCAGGGCGGGAGTCGACCGCGCCCTCGGCTCGACCAACGGAGAGAGACCGGAAAGGGCGTAGAAATTAGTCTCCCAAATCAGCGTACCGTTGTTGAGGTCCAGGGCGTACGCGATGTCGGCGCTGTTGGTCACGTACACGACCCCCTGCGGGAACTCGTTGGCACCGGGGGCCGCGACCGTAGGGCCCGCCCCAACATCGTAGTCCTTCCCCGGCGGGTTGTAGCATTGGAACCGCCAGAGAAGGTGACCCGTGAGCGCGTTCAGGGCGTAGACCGACGAGTCGGGGTCGTCCGTCCCAAACAGGACCATGGGACCCCCGCTCGCGTTCCCGATATACGAGGCGGGGTCCCAGACCCCGGCCCGCTGATTATAGCCAGAAAACTCCCACTCGATCCCACACGTCGCGGCGTTGATCGCGACGAACGCGCCCCACTGCGGATTGGGCGCCTCCATCCCGAGATAAATCGTCGGCACGCCGCCGGCGGGGCTCCCGTAGGTCGGGGTCGCCTCGCTCGTCCCCGGGATCGGTGTCGAGCACATCGTCGCGCCCGACGTCGCGTTCAGGCGTACTACCTTGCTGTTGGAGAACGGCACCACAAAGACCGAGCCGTTGACGACCAGCGGGGAGGCCCGGATCGGTGAGCCCAGCCAGACACCCCAGATGATGTTGCCGTTCGCCAGGTTGAGAGCGAGGAAATCTCCCGAATCGGTGCCGACGTACACGAGGGTCTCTCCAAGTATCGCGTTGTAGGCCACGGCGGGCGAGTCGAGCGCAGCCGAGTACAAGTTCGTCGACCAAGCGACCCCGAGGGACGACGCGTTCAGAGTGGAGAGGGGACTGTTGCTCGCGTACCCGGTGAGGCCGGGGGAGTCATGGAATTCGGGCCAATCGTTCTGATCGGTCTTTGGGATCACGAGAGGAAGGAGGTGCGACGCCGTCGAAGACCCAATTCCCGGACCGGAGGCCCCGTTCTCGGCGTGGAGCCCGGCCTGAAGGTCGAAGGCACCGGACGATACGATCAAGACCGCGACCAAAGCGATCGCAGCCACGGCCACGCCCAGAGCTTCTCCCGGAGTCACACGTCGGTCGGCGGACATCGGGCGCTCACCCGAGGACCCTCTTATGAGACTACTCACCGTCTCGGAACTCGACACCGGCCGAGACCCCGAATCCTGGAGGATTCGGCTCGGAGGCGCGAGTGACGTTCCGTCCGAAGTTCCCTGGTCTCAACCTCCCGATTTGGTACTCTTCCTCCCCGATTCGATCAGGGGTAATGGTCGTTAGAGTAGGCGGAGCACCGCATCGAGCTGAAGTTGGACAGCAAAATCCGCCACGTACCGGTCGGGGCGCGCTGCGGGAAGTGTCGCGAGGTAGCGGTTAGGGCGGACCGCAGAGAACGACGGTCAACAGGGTCTTAAGGCGAATCCCGAGACAACGGCGGCTATCGCCGACGCGACAGCTGCCACGGCCGCGAGTTTGAACCCAACCGACTCAATTTCGAGGATTTCACCGAACCCGTCCACAACGACCTTCGGCATCTGGACCGTCTCGTTAACCACAAACACGGCAGCCTTTCCCTCCAACTTTGTCCTCGTCAATCGCGCCGTTTCTCCAAGCCCCCAACATCTCCAAGCGACAATGCCGAACGCAGCTGCGAGGATCAGCCATAGAATCGTGAGTACCCACATCAAGGGGGGAATGAGTCCCGAGTTGCTTCTACCCTTCTACTTGACGGTGGGCGTGGTGGGGGCGCCCCCTTGCGTTTAACAAAAGGCCCAGGGCGTCGCCCGACCCGCCCCTCGGCGTTTAACAAACGGGGGCATGGCGGCTCCGCGCCCGAAGGGGCGGCCCCGTTGGCGAGCATCCTTGAGTCGAATGCGTAATTTCCCGTGCACGTTCACTCCCGCGCGCCCGCGGAAAGGGGACAGTACCGCCGCACTGGAAGAGCCGGAGACCGACGCGGCTCCTCTTCCCTTTCGTGATGAGGGAGTCCGCTCTTCCCTCCCCTAGCCGAATTTAACCTCCGGCGCCGTAGTCTGCGAGTGACCCAGCACCCGTTCGTTAACGAGATTGCGGGCCAGCCCCCCATCATCCCGCCGCGGTCGTGGGCCCGCCGGGTCCGCTTACCCTGGATAGTCGCCGCAGTCGGGATTGCCGTGGGCGCCCTCCTGTTGCTTGCGTACTTGCCGGTGGCCCAGAGTTCGTCGTTCCAGATCTCCCTCTGCACTGGAGAGTCCGGTTCGTTGGACGTACCTTTAGGTTCGGTGCTTTCGGTCAGCTGGTCGCCGGTCTCGGGATCCAATACCGGAATCCTGGTTTCCCAGCAAAACCTCCCTCTCTTCCAGTCCGCGGAGTCCTCGGGGAACGCATTCGTCGCGGTGCCCGGGTATGGTGAGATTGACTTCACGGGGAGCTCCGCGGGAGCGCCCTGCATCGAGGGCCACAGCCTAGTACACGTTTCGTGGCGCGCGGCCGTACTGTGGTGGCTCGTTCAACCCAATTGAACGACCGGAATTCGATCCGCGGCCGGCGCCGGGCCGAAATGAGACTCAGGGACTTCGCGCTCATGTCATCCTTTCAGGGGTCGGCGAGTAACATCCAGACCTGCTTGCAGCGCCGTGGGAAATCCGGCCGGGCGTGAGCCATCAGATCCCAGCCGGGGGTTCGCCTTCGGATCATACTCGGTTGGACGTTGCGGGGACCCGGGAAGGCGGGTTCAGTGACGATCCTCCGGCCTGATTCTGGTCCAGCGGGAGCCTTCTCCGACGGGTCTCGGGGAGAACCGACACCCCCGATCCCGAGGACCCGTGGCTAGGTCTAGACCGCTTCGACGACCCCCCGTCCTAAGGTTCGGAGACGCCCTGCCCCCCGGCGTTTAACAAACTTACAGAATCAATAAATACTTGTTAACTTGTCGTTTAACACGTGCGGAATGCTCGTGCCGCAGCTCCCGCGACCTACTTTCTCGGCGTGCGCCTCAGCACTGAGGAAGAGTCGCTCCTCGACCAGTTCCGAACCGCGAACGACCTGCCGAACCGCTCAGAGGCGATCCGGACCCTCGTCCGAAGTGCGGGCGGTGTCCCCGCCACCTCGGTCGAGCTACCGACCACTCTGCGCGCGGAACTGGAGGAGATCGTCGAGGACGGCTATGCCCGAGACCTGGACGGCGCTCTGGCGATCGTCCTGAATCTCGGACTCGGGGAGCTTGCACGGACCCACGCCGAACGGGTGCCAGCACTGCGCGAACGCGCGCGGTCGACCTCCGAGCGACGACGGGACCGACGCCGAGCGGACCGCGAGGGTCGGGGACTCCTCGGGCGCTAGGTCCTCCACAGGGTTGGTTTGCAAAAATGG
>JAKIVW010000209.1 GCA_022750355.1 Thermoplasmata archaeon | reverse complement strand
CGTTGGGGTAATGGCGGATCAGTTCGATCGCGACCCGCTTGATGTAGGTTTGGCGGATGTTTCCCATGCGGGCGCTGCCACTCGCCCCGATTTATAAAGATGCCTCCGCGCATGCGTGGGGAGGTCCGGGACCCCCCGGATGGGGCCGGTACCGCCGACCGGGCATGTCGGATAACACCCTCGAACCGGATGTCGTCGTGGCGGAAGTCAGAAATACCCCACCCTCGGTAATTGCTCCTGTGCATTTCGGCGGAATCGTTCAGGGAGGTCCCTGAACTCGTCGGGGTCCGCCCGGTCTTGGAGTCCTTTTCGGTATGCAAGATGGCAGCGGCGGGACCCCGGTCGCTCCGACCCGGGAGCGGAACGTGCTGGTCCTGGACCTTTCGAAGAGCATGCTCGCGCCCCTGCCCGAACCCGGCACCGAAAAGGGGGAACACCAGAAGGTCGAAGTGGCTCGGACCGCCGTCTTCCGGATCCTCCAGGACGCCGCGAACTCGGGTTCGCTGTTCGGCCTGGTCACGTTCACCGAAACCGTCCGCGCTCCCGTCCCGTTGGGAGAGATCCACAAGGAGAATCTCCCGTACATCGAGAATCTCATCTCCCTGCTTCAGCCGAGCGGACGTTCGGCGATCTGGGACGCTCTCGCGGTGGGCGCGGACCTCCTCCGCATGGGGACGCGGGGCGTCCAGGGGAATCTCGTGCTCGTGACGGACGGCTGGGACAACGCGTCGCAGCGGTTCGACGTCCGGACCCCCGCGCAACCGACGGTCCAATCGGGCCGGGTCGACCTGGTCCCGTACCTCCTCCCGGCCGGTTCCAACCTGACGCTCCGCGTGATCGGGATCGGAAGTGGGGACGAGCGCGACAAGGGAGTCGACGGCGTCCGCGTCGGACAACTGCTGACCCAGATGACCGCGCGGGCGGCCGAGCTGGGGTTGCCGGCCGCGTACAGCTTCCAGGAGGTCACGACCGGCACGCAACTGTTCGCGCAGATGGTCCACGCCTTCATCGACGTGGGGTACGAAGATGACCGACCGATCGAGGAACTTCATCCGGAGGAGCTCGCCCGCCACGCCGCGAACGCGGCTCGGGCGCTGAAGGAGCCCCAGCAGCACGCCACCGTTTCGCGCCTGCACACCGCGTCGCAGGCGGCGGCGACGGCGTACACGGAAGCTCCGGACCTGGAGGTCGACGTGATCGCGGGATCCGGCGGCGCGACCACGCCCGTCTACCTCAAGGAACGCTACGGCCCGCTGGGCGAGGTCGTGGAAGCGTACCTCGGCGGCCAACCGGACCGCGCCCTCGAACTCCTGCAACGAGCGGCTCCCGTGCTCCCTCCCGTCACCCGACTCTACTGGGAGGCCCGGATCCAATTCGCCCGACGGGCGATCGTCGAGGCCGCTCGGGCCTTGCTGCAAGCCTGGGGCGAGGTCGAGAAGTTGCCCCCCAGTTCTCAGACCCGCATCCTGCGGCGTCTCGCCCTCCTCCAGGCCCGAATGCAGAACGACAAGGAGACCGAGACGTTGGTCCGATTCATCGATGAGACCGAGCATCGCCTCGCGAGCTCCGGCCCCGAGGTCCGCGCGCGCCTCCTCGATCTGTTCTCGCGGCTCATGGAGCTCCGAGGAACGTACCAACTGACGCAACTGGCCAACGCGGGCGACCTCCAAGATGCGGCGGTCCAGCACGAGGCGGCCGTGGAGGTCGTCTTCGGTCAACTGCAGGACGCCCGTCTCGACCTCGCCTCCGCCGGCCCCGTGGCCGAGGGGGCTCTGGACTTCCTCGAAATCTGCCTCGCGGAGATGCGGTAGGACTCACGAATCCATGGGAGAGGTCAAGGTCACCAC
>JAKIVW010000090.1:3386-7627 GCA_022750355.1 Thermoplasmata archaeon | reverse complement strand
GAAAGCCGGAGATCACCGTCGCCGGCTTGTTGTAGCGCCGGGGTTCGGCGCGCACTCGGATCCGGGCCGTCTCCCGGTCGAGGGCCGAGAGGATCTCGTCGAACTCATTGTTCCCCATGGTGCGAAACTCTTACCGGCCTCCCCCAGGGAAGGAACGGAGCGTCCGAGAAGACCCTCGAGCGAGCGGCCGATGCGGCCGGGATCGAGGAATGAGGTTCGTTTGAGAGAGCACCGAGTGGACTATGGACGTGCCCCCTATCAACGTTCCGGTCAAGTTGGTCATGCTTCACCCCACCGGTAGAGGCGAAGCGAGACGAACAGCCCGACCAGGGCACACACGCCGAGCAAAGCGGCGTAGAGCACCATCTGGGCCGGCGTGGCGGGCGTGACTCCGAGGGCGCCCTGGACCAGGAGGGCCGCATAGGTCGTCGGGAGGAACCGAGCCGCGGCCTGCCAGTCTGGAGGGAGGGCTGTGAGAGGGTAGTACAGCGGGGAGAGCATGCCCAGGAGCGTGAAGGTCAGGTTCCCGACCGGCCAGATCTCCCGCTGGGTCCGCACGCGGCTCGAGATCGCGATCCCGATCGAGGAGAAAAGGATCCAGAGCGCGAAGAGGCTCACGACGAGCGTCAGGACGACGAGCCACGTCACCGGGTGCCCGCGGGACCCCCCGACATAGTCGAGCAGGACGAACAGGATGACGAGGGCCGGGATCATGGCGATGAGATTCGAGAAAGCGACTCCGAACAGGTAGCGGAGCCGACTGAGGGGGCTCGCGACGAACATGTCCTGCAACGAGCACTCGATCCTCCAGGTGGCGCTGTCCCCGAGGACCCAGGAGCCGATGTTCTGCATCGTGAACAACATCGCTCCCACGATCTCAAGCGGGAGGAGCGCCGGAGGGGAGATCAGCGAAAGGAAGTAGAGGAAGATGAACGGCAGGAGGACGGGTGTGATCGTGACGGCCGGGTTTCGGCTGATCCAACGCCATCCGACCAGACCGAACGACGGGATCGCCCGACCCGACGTCGGCAGATCCGGGAACTGTTCCTCGACCGTCGCCATCTATCTAGGGCCCCCGGACCGTGCGACGGGCCCAAAAGATGGCGAGGAGGAAGACGAGCGCGGTCTCCGTGATGAGGCCGAAGAGGGCGAGCTCGGTCTGCCCCATCGAGAGGGTGGCCTCGCCGATCCGCGATTGGAGGAGGGCGGCGGCCGCGCTCGGGGGCATCAGGAGCGCGACCGGACGCAGCGGCTCCGGAAAGAACCCGAGTGGGTAGAAGACGGGGGGGAGCACCCCGAACACGTTGAAGAACAGGCTCGCGTAGGCCCAGATCGCGCGGTTGTCCCGGAAGAACGTCGAGAAGATGTAGCCGATCGAGGCCGCGAACAGCCAAACCAGGCCAGAGAGGCCGAGCAGCTCGAGCGAGGTCGAGAGCGAGAGGTGGCCGACGACCACGGCCAATCCCCCCAACAGGGCGATCGGCGCGACGTAGACGACCAGGATCCCGGCCGCCATCCCGAGGAAGTACCCTTCGGGACTCATCGGGCCGGCGAGGTAGAGGTCGTTCGCCTTGTGGTCGATGCGGATGTACGCGGCTTCGTTGAGGACGCGCTGCCCGAGGGTGAACGCCGAGAACAGGACGGCGCCGATGAGGGCGACTCCGATGAGGCCCGGGTTGAGGATGTACACGAACAGGATGAGGACGGTCTGGGTCACCATCGAGGTGGCCATGGCGAGGGACTCGTGCGCCTGCACGAGCATCTCGGTCCAGAGGAAGGCGAGCGTTCCTCCGAACGGCCGGGTCGGCCGAATGTTGTCGGCGGGGGGGTCAGTCCTCATCGATCTTCCGTCCGACGACCCGCAAGAACGCCTCCTCGAGAGTCACCGGTCCCACGGTCGCCGTCAGTTGGCGCTGGATCGCGAGCGCCATGAGCTCCCCCAGACGCTCCGGGTGGACGATGATGGTGAGGGACGCTCCGTCGGCGACCGTCTCCCCGAACGACCGGAACGATTCCCGGTGGGCCGCTCCCTCGGGAAGGGAGACCTTGAGGGTCCCGCCCACGGAGCGCTTCAGGTCGTCCGAAGTACCGCTGACGATGACCTTTCCGCGCTCCACGATGTAGAGTCGGTGGCTGAGGGCCTCCGCCTCGTCGAGATAGTGGGTGGTGAGCAGGATGGTCGAGCCTTTGGCCGTCAGGTCCCGGAGCGACGCCCATACCTCCCGCCGGGCGAACGGGTCCATCCCGATCGTCGGTTCGTCCAGGAATAGGAGCGGAGCTTGCGTCGCGATGACCGTCGCCACCATCGTCCTCTGCCGCTGGCCGCCGGACAGGGTGATGCAGAGGCGGTCGGCGAAATCGGTGAGTCCCATCCGCTCGATCGCCTCCTCCGTGCGGCTCTGGGAGGTCTCGCGAGAAAGCCCGCGGGCCCGGAGGTAGGTGTAGATCATCTCCCGTGGGGGGAGGTGGAAGAACGGCTTGCCCTCCTGCGGCACGACGGCGATGTACGGACGGGCGCGCTCCGGATGCTCCGAGACGTCGTGCCCAAAGACCCGGATCGACCCGGAGGTCGGTCGGAGGAGGGTCGACGCGATCCGAAGGAACGTCGTCTTTCCGGCCCCATTGCGGCCGAGGAGCGCCACCCGCTCCCCCGGGTGGACGTTCATCGAAACGCCCGCGAGCGCTTCGACCGGAGGCACGCCCTTCGTGGCGTAGGTCTTTCGGAGGTTCTCACTCCACAGGGGCTCGGCGCTCATGGCGAAGCGAGGCCGGGCGTGTCAACTGAACACCCCGCGACGGGGAAGCGCGACGTCCCAGGAGGAGGGAGGGGCCGGTCTACCCGCACCCGCAGCCGCCGCCGGACGCGGAGCTCTCTCCGCAGGACCCACATCCCCCCGCCTTTCCGCCCTCATCGGGCTCCGGCAGGGTCGGGTTCGTGATCTTGAAGCCAGACTCGCTCAAGCTCTCCACGTAGTCGATGACCGCCCCGTCCACGAACTTCGTGCTCGTGGGGTCGACCAGGATCGAGAAACCGTCCGAACGAACGACGTCGTCGTCCGCACGGGGCTTGGCGAAGGCCATGCCGAACTTGATGGAGGCGGCGCCGCCACCACATCCGCAGCCGCCCCCGCCCGGTTGGGCGTAGACGCGGACGCCGATCTCGGGCTGCTGTCCACGCATGAGGGCCTTGACCTGCTCGGTCGCTGCGGGTCGAATATCGATGTGCACCATGGGATTTCCTCGACCGTAGTAGAAAGTCGTGGGGGATAAGCTCTGCGAATCTCTTGAAGCGACAAACGGCCACAATTCCGGCCGATTCCCCCCGCAATTCCCGTTTAGCGCGGAGCGATACAACTAGCGCAACGATGCCCTCGGCGGTTGCCTCAGGGAGGGGGCGGCGGCTCTTCGGTAGAGGGGGTCGACTCGTCCTCGGGGAGGATCTCGGGCATCTCTCGGGTCCCGGTGAACGTCTCGGGCAATTCGGTGGTGGACCTCAGCCCGGGGGCGCGAGCCAGGTCGACCGGGGGCAGGTCCGGAGGGCTCTCTTGCCAGGGGACGTTGGCCAGGGTTTCCACTAGGTCCCGGGGAAGGCTCACGGAGTTGCCGATCCGTCGGACGTCGGTTCGAGTCAGCTCGCCCACCAGAGCGAGGATGACGAAGTAGACGACAAAGCCGATCACGACCACGGTCAGAAGTTCGTACCAGGTACTGACCGGGGAGGAACTGTGGAGCGCCAGCCACAGCGTCCCGAATCGATCCCCCACTCCCGCCGCGAACGATCCGGCGGCGCTGACAGTGATCGCCAGGATGGACCACGGGTGGATGTGGACTCGGATCAGGGTCTCCATGAAGTACGTGTTCAGGATCAACGCCGCCACCGACGAGGCGAGGATGGCGACCGCCCCAGCCACGACGCCCGGTTCGATCGAGAACGGGCCCCAGGGCGGGACGATCAGGGCCACGGCGGCGAAGAGGACGAGGACCTGAGTACTGGTGATGTACAGCTCGAGTCGCTGTCGGCCGATCGCGTTAATGCTCGACTGGATGACCTGGCTGAGGGCGAGGGGGAGCGCTCCGACGGACAGGAGCGCCATCGCGAGGGCGCCCTGGGAGGCGTAGTACGAAGTGTAGAACACATTGAGGAAGTTGTACCGGTAGGTGACGAGGGCGACGACTCCCGGTACGAGTAGCATCGCGGAATAGCGCAGGGCCTGCCACGTCCCCTGGCGAATCGCCTCATA
>JAKIVW010000090.1:0-3355 GCA_022750355.1 Thermoplasmata archaeon | reverse complement strand
CTTCTGCTGACGATGGAGGCCGGCGAGATACGGAAAGAGCGGGGTCGCGATCGCCGCGGGGAGGGAGAGGATCAAGATCCGGAATCCGTTCGCGGCCAGGAACACCGACAGGAGTTTCGTGCTCAGACTGATCCCGACGATCAACGGCACGGCGTTGGTGACCAGGTAATTGATCAGCAGACTGGCCATGAGGGGCCAGGCGAATCGGAACAGTCGGACCGCCTCCGCCGGACGGAATTTTCGCATCCGTTGGTAGACCGCCGGCAGACTGAACAGGGCCGAAGCAGCCGCTCCCGCCACGTAGGCGAGAGTGATCCCGAGGACCGAGAAATCATGATACGCGACGTAGAACAAGAACGGTAAGCGGGCGAGCGATTCGACGAGGGACGGGTACTGGGCTTTCAGCGAGTTGCCCTCGCCGATGAACATCGAGTTGTAAACGGTCGAGAACGACCAGAGCAGCGGGAGGGCCATGAACAGCCCGAAGGCGAGAATCACCTGGTTGCCGGAAACGAGCTGCTGCCCGCCGAGGGTGAGCGGAGCGACCACGAAGAGGACGAATCCGGCGACCCCGACCATCGCCATTCGGACGTAGAGGTAGGTCGTCGTGTTGTCGGTCGCGGGTTTTCCTCGGGCGAGGAAGTAGGTGTACGCCGTTCCGAGCCGAAGGTCGCCGACGCCGTTGATGGAGGAACCGATCAGCAGGAACAATTGGACGGTTCCGACGATCGCGACCAGCGCGTGGTCTTGGGACCCGTTGGTCTGCTTGATCAGGACGATGCTGCCGATCAGTCCGAGGACCTGGACGAGCAGGCTCGCAGCGAACACCGCTCCGGAGCTGAGGGTCAGCGAGAACGCCTGCTTCGGGACCGCGACGGGCGGGGGCGGACCACCCGACGGAGTACCGGAACTAGGCACAGCGAACCGTCTTTGCCACGCGGGGGCCTCCTCTTATTCCCGTCGGTCGGACAGGACGGTGGCCCGAAACCGGCATTGGCTCTGAACGGCTCCGCGGTCCGAACTCATAGGCCCCCATCCCGCGCGCGCGCCGCATCGTCGAAACGTTCATCTGAACTCGGGTGCCCGCGTCGAACATGGCGAACCCAGGCTCGTGCGAGAACTGCCAGAAGCCGCTTCCCGAGGGTGCGACGACCTGCCCCGCGTGCGGCGAGACCGTCGGTCCGGGAAGCGTCCACACTGGGGGAAGTGGGGGCTGAAATCGGCCCGACCCGAAACCCCCCCGCCGATCGACCGGCCCCAGCGAGGATCCAGGGAGAATCGGGGGCGTCCTACGGGCGCTCTTCGGGCGGTCGCAGCGCTCGGAACCGCGAATAGACCGCGACGTCGTAGCCGATCTTCACACACCCCGCGAGCGCAAAAGGGGCGGCGATCCATGGCCCTCCCGCGGCCAGGAACGCGCCCGTCACGGGCGCGCCGAACGCTTGGCAACTCCGAGCGGCGGTGGTGTAGCCCGCTGCGGCGGCGCGGTCTTCGGCGGGAACGACGGCCTGGGTGTACGATTGACGGGTGGGAACATCCATCTGGGAAAGAGTCGCCCGTGCGACCCAAAGAACCGATGCGATGGAGAATGAAGGAGCGAACACGACCAGGATGAGGAACACGTTCGAAGGGATGTGACTGAAAACCATGGTGTTGACCAAGCCGAACCGGCGGGCCAGGGGTGCGGCGAGAACGAGCGAGAGCCCAGCGGCGAGATTGCTGAGAAAAAATACCAGCCCGAGCACGTCGACCCCGGGGTCGAATCGCGTGGCGAAATAGTAAACGACCAAGCTGTTCACGATCAATCCTCCGGCGAAGGCGTCCATCGAAAACAAGGCCGACAGCGAGTAGACGATCGGTCGGCTCGGCGGAGAAAGCGGGGAGGGACGCCCTCGGGAGACCTGATGGTCGACCTCGATCGAGAGACTTCGATACAGAGGGATCAAGGCGAATCCGAGGAACCCATAGAAGAGGAGCGTCACATCGTGGGGGCCCGGGGGGAAGCCCGGCCAGGCGGGGCCCTTCAGGGCGTAGAGTGGTGCCGCGGCGAGGGCACCCAATGCAACACCCACGTACCCGAGGAGATTGTAGACCGAGTAGGTCTGGGTTCGGTCCCGATCCTCGATCGTACCGGCCAAAGCCGCCTGCTCGAGCGCACCGAGCGGGCTCACGTCGGCCCCCCCGGCCACGATCCCTCCCAGGAACAGGGCCACGAGAAGGACGAGGGGGTTCGCTACATCGATCCAAAGAAGCACCCCCCCGAACGCCAGGCTAACGGCCGCCAATCCGAATACGGCCCGACGGCGCCACCGCAGCTCGATGCGCGGAACCGCGAGAGCCCAGACCGCCGCACCCCCGAGGGCAAAGCCCAAGAGTAGGCCGATTCCAAGAGTAGAATACCCCGCCGCGGCGAGGTCGAGCGCGATGACGATCGAAAGCGCACCAGCGCCGAAGCCACGGAGAGCGCGCGCGCCCATCAACACCGCTCGATCGTGAGAGGCGGACGGCCCGCGGGGAGTCGGATGGTCGGAGGCGGTCACGCGTTTATCCTCAGATCGCTGGCCGAGGCAACGAGCAATGCCCAATGGAGCCGCAGCGCCGCCCTCGTCCGGCCACGGATGCTACGTGGGATGGCCACCCGCGTGCTCGAGGTGACCGCCTGCTTCCAGCCGCCACTTGCAATAGGCATAGAGCGCGTCGTAAAGCGGGAATTGGAGGCGCTGGTTCTCGAGATCGTCTCGGGCCAATAATCGGAAGCCGGTCGCCGCCGCTTCCAGCCCCGCGGCTTCCACTTCCCGGCCTGAACCTCCGTCGGCGACTCGGACGATCTTCGCCAATTCCGCGAGAGCGGGATCGGTGAGGTCGTATTTTCGGATGAACGCGTCGAAGCTCACGTACTCTTTCCCACCCTGCTCGTAGTGGTGGAGCTCGGCGCCGGGAATATCGAACGGGGTGGCTCCCTGATCTCGAGCGACCGTCAACACCTCCTCCTTGGGTACGTACAGAAACTCAGCGGTGGGGTCAATGAATTTCTGAATGAGCCAGGGGCACGCGATTCGGTCGACTTTTCCTTTCTCTCGTGTTACCCACTTCACGGGCAGACCTCCCTCGGCCAATTGCGGGAGGTCGGCTAAGCGTAACGGAGGATGCTAACCGGTTCCCGATGGGGGCTCCGGGGGTACGTCAACCGCGAACTGCGGCTCAGGAAATGCCCCGTAGTGCCTGCCCTGCTGGGACCCGGAGCATCATCTCGGTCGTCCGGGTCTCGTGTCAGGAAGTGGAGACCCGCGGGTTAGACCCGTGGGAGCAGGGGGATTTGAACCCCCATATGCGGGTCTCTCCGCGCGCTCCAGTC
>JAKIVW010000089.1 GCA_022750355.1 Thermoplasmata archaeon | reverse complement strand
TCCGCAGAGATCGGGTGGGGGCCCTGCAACACCTCGCCGAGCTGGTGCGTCTCGATCTGAATACGGTCCGACCCGATCTCCGTAGTGAGTACGAACTCCTCCAACGGGCGCTCGACGCCCGCACTCCCGAAGGTTCCTGAATCCCTCGGGCCCGGCGCGGGGACGTGCCTCGCTACGTCCCTTCCGACTCGGCGTATCCCAGACCGTAGGATCGAAGGAGCTCGAAGAAGGGTTCGGCAGGGACCACCGCCTCAGGAGCTTCGACCCCGTGGCTCGGGATCCGTCCGGCCCGGAACAGTTCCACGGTGGCGGCCGCCGCAAGGGACGTCCCGTTCTGACGCTCATCGCCGGTCACGCGGAGAGTGAGCCGCCGTCGGCGACCGTGGGTGGATCCTATGAGCTCCGCCTCCGTGATCCAGGCCTCCGGTCCCGCCACGCTGGGGATGCGGGACAGGAGCGAGGCGGTGAACTCTCGGTGGCGCACCGAGACCCCACCGACGGGGAGAGGCTCCGAGCTCGCAAAGCCGAGCCGGACCAGATTCTCCAGCGCATCGGCCGTGGCGCGGGAAAGCCCGACCTTGAAGTCGAGTGTTTCGAGTCCTCGTCCCAAGAAGGCCGGGAGCGTGGCGAGTTCCGAGTGCAGGGTAGTGACATAGTCGATCGCGCCGAACGGAGGCGGGTGTGTCACCCGCTCCCGTCCGGAGAGGGGTGGGATCTCGTGGAGGGCGCCGCGGTCGAGGACCACCGGTGCGAGGGTGAATTCGTCCAGCAAGGTGGAGGCCGCGTAGGGCAACGAGAAGGCCGCGCGCTCGTCCAGCGATCGACGCCCGGAGCGAAGGTGAACCTCGGTCAGGCGGTCGAACGCCCGAGCCCCGTGAGCGGCCAGGACGTTCGTGATCCCGGGAGCTTTGCCGGCCCCGAGGATGGCGAGGAGGTCCGCCTTTCGGAACTGGGAGGCCAGTTCGAGCTGACGGAGCGTCATGTGGTACAAACCCCCCAGGTCGAGGTAGGAGCAGTTCGAGGCGAGGCAGGCCTCCATGACCGCGCGATTTTGATAGTACAGGGTGGCGTTCACGACAAGCTGAGAATCGCGGAGTACTCCCGCGAGCGCGGTCGGATCCGTGACGTCGGCGACCGCCGATTCGGTCTCCAGCTCCCGCGCGAGAGTGGCCAACGGGTCGCTCCGAAGGTCCACCAGCACGACGTTGGAGACTCCCCGGGAACGAAGCTGACGGGCGATCCCCTGGCCGACGATTCCCGCCGCACCGAGGATGACGATCCGGGAAGTCACGGTGACTCCCAGAAGTGGTTCCGACGGCACGACCGGGCACCGCTGTTCGTATGTTCACGGACGGGACCGGCATCCGGGGTTCGTCCTCCCCGGCGGGGCGGAGGATCGCGCTCGATCGGACCGGGATCGCAGCGGTCGCTCGGTTCGACTCGCTCGAGCTCCGAGCGGTTCGGTCGAGTCGTCCGGAGTTGGCCGGAATCCCGGAATGACATTCTGACTCCCGCCGGCGAGGTGGATCGGAAACTTAAGTCCGGGGTGATCGCGACACGGACCGGGAACGGTCCGGGGGGGCCGACTCGCGGACGGGGTCGGGCATCGAGGCCCACTCGGCCCTCGCCGGGCTCTTGCTCGGAGAGGACGGCTTTACTGGTCCTGAAGGGAAGCCCGCCGAGCGATGGAGCTCAACCCGAGTCTCTCGGACCCGAACCGGTGGTTGGCCCAGCTCGAGTCGGGCGACGGTTGGATGGACGAAACGGTACGGTTGCTGGAAGCCGCGCGGCAGCTCGATCTGGTCGACATCAACGTCGTACCTTTCTCGGTCGGGCCGACATCTACGCCGGCCGGGAGATCGACGCGCTGGCCCACCGGGAGAAGACCGTGTCGCTGGTCCTGTTTCGAACGACGGCCCACCGGACCGAATAGTACTCCTGGCGGGGGGGAATTCGGCGCGGCCGCGGAGACCGTCCGACAATTGGAGCGATTGCGGCCGGACAGCGTGGGGACGGGGATGTTTCGCGAGGTCCTGGCGGCCCGAACGGGCGACGAAGCCTCAGCGACCTCCGCAGAAGATGGGCGAATGCCGACGGCCGGGACGCTCACCGCGATGTGGGAACGTCTCCGGCCAGGATATAGGTCGGTTCTGCCTCGGGCCGCTCGGCCGATGACCTGGAAGTATACGGACGAGTACTATCGGGAGTACACCCGAACGACGTGGAACGAAAGCGCCGAGGCGTACGTCGGGCTCCTGCGGAATCTCGAGCCGTTCCGGTCCGAACTCGTGGCTCGACTGGCCCCCCAGCCCGGCGAGCGAATCCTGGACCTGGGGACCGGTCCGGGCGAACCGGCGATCACGATCGCCCGACTCGTCGGTGCTTCCGGCCGGGTCGTGGGGGTCGACCTTTCGGAGAACATGGTGTCGATCGCCCAGCGAGTGGCCAAAGCCCGAGGTTTGCAGAATGTCCAGTTTCAAACGATGGACTGCGGCCAGCTCACGTTTCCCGAAGGCTCGTTCGATGCGGTGGTGAGCAGCTTCGGTTTCCAGATATTCACCGATCCGGAGGGGGCGGCCCGAGGGGCCCATCGGGTCCTGCGGCCGGAGGGACGAATCGGCGTGAGCGTCTGGAGTCGCGGCGACAAAGTACCGTGGATCCATGCGATCATCGGACCCATGCTCGAGCACGCCGAGCCGGACGAGACAGGGTACATTCCCACGCCGTACGAGACGGGGGGACCCGGGGAAATGGTCGCGTTCCTGGAAGCGGCGGGGTTCGAGAATGCGGTCGAGGAGCGGCGCACCTTCTTGCTCCAATTCAAGGATGAATCAGCGTACCTCCAGGCGATCCTGAAGGCCACGCCTATCGGCCACTCACTCTCCGAGGAACCGAAGGAGACCCAGGATGAGGTCCTTCGAAAGACCCGGGAGAATCTCATTCCGTGGAGAACGCCAGAGGGTCTATCGATCCCCGGCGAAGGCGTGGTGGTCACCGCTCGCAAGCCGGCCTGAGGGGACGATCCGGCGGATCGGGGCCGCAGGGGGAATTTGAACCCCCCCGGGGGAATAAAACGGCGCAAATACCGGGCGTTCCAGCGTCCCATCGCTTCCGCCGCGAGGCGAACTCCCCACCGATGTCCGTCGTTACAGATCGATTCGATCCGAAGTGCTGACCCGCCCGTCACGGGACGGACCAATCTATCGGACGATGGAATTCGAGACGCGGGTCCTGCGCACCCCCGGGTCCACCGGTTCTCGATACTTGGACGTCGGGGCGGGGGTCTGACGCTACGGAGGCGGAGGAGACTCACCGGGGGGAGGCACTGCGGTCCCGCGTCGCCGGAGCCGCGCGGCGGCCAGGACCGCCAGAACCGCTAGAACCACAATCCCTCCGACGAGAGCATACCCCTCGCTCGGCGGAAGGCCCGGCATCTTCGGCGCACCGGTCGCATTGGTCGGGGGGCGGCCCGTACCTACTGTACGCGCGACAGCACAATCAGGGC
The DNA here is from genome assembly GCA_022750355.1 of Thermoplasmata archaeon. Taxonomy (GTDB): domain Archaea; phylum Thermoplasmatota; class Thermoplasmata; order Lutacidiplasmatales; family UBA184; genus Lutacidiplasma. The sequence continues at coordinate 4,225 of JAKIVW010000089.1, read as the reverse complement.
GCGGAGCGTAATCATCTTGCTCGGTTTTGCTTCCGCCTCAAACGTCAGAGGCAGCGGGCAGTTCCCGGGGTGCTTCGCAAACCAGTCAACGAACTCCTGGTAGGGATCCGGTTGGAAGGCGTCGAGGTCCCACTTTCCATCGGGCCGCTGCTTCTTGCGCAGCAGGCCGACCGCGTATCCCAGTCGCGGATCCTTGCCGTAGCCGAGCGCGGTCAGGCAATCCATTCCGACCAACAGGTCGTAGTAGTAGTGCACGGGCCAGTGGAAGCGGTACCATGGCTCGTACCGGTCGCCCTGTTTGTGGAGCTCGTGCTCGAGGTAGTACTCGGCAGTCCGCTCCACGACTGCCTTCATCGCCGGACTCCACCTGGAACGAGGGTACGCGGCGAAGGCGCCTAACCCCTCCCACGCGTCAAGCGAACGGCTCGTGGCCGGCCCGTTCTTGACGTAACGGCAGGACCAGCCCCCCTTCGGGTGGGCGGTCTGGACCAGCCACTCGAGGGTCTTGCGGACCCGGGGATCGTCTTCGTAGCCTAGGCGAAGGAGGCCGCGCGCCATGTTGGCCGTGTAGCAGTGGTGCCCCTTCCCCTTCCCGAACCCTCCGACGCCCCCTCCCTCGAGCGGCGACTTGGCCATCCAATACTCCGCCGACGCGGCCACCTCCGGGATGGCGCGCGTCGCCCCCAGATCGGCCAGCGCGAGCATGGTCCAGTGGGTCGCCGTGAACCGGGGCTCCATCCAGCCTTTGTCCCGTTCCCACCAACCGGCGGCGTTCCGGCGGGCGAGCGTGTCGGCCACCCACCCCGTGGTGGGGATGCGCGCCTTGGCCTTGCGGACCTCCGCGTCGCTCTCCTTCTTCCCGAGGAGCTGGGTCAACGCGAGGTAACGGACCGACGGCTGCTCGGGTTCGAGCAACCAATCCAAGACCTTGTCGCCGGGCACAGTCGCGAGGACGAGCCTACCCATACATGACCCTAACGAGCCGTGACCTCCCGGACCTCTCCGCATCGCAGGAAACACGGACCATTCTCCCGACCGAAAGCCCATGTTGCGCGGCCCGCGCAGCCGATGACCCGACCGCGAGGAAAGCTCTGCACCCGTTCGGCAACGAACCCCTTTCCGGAAGGTGGAATTGAACCACCGAGGGTTCAAATCTTACACATGAGCGGCAAAAAGTCACAGACTCTCGGTGTGAGATCGACGGAAAATGTCCGAGGGGGACATCACGGAATGTTCCCCTCCCCTGCAAGAGGCCGGCGGTCGGCCGGAACCCACGTTTGAACAACCCTGTGGTTAGATCACGGTTTTCGAACCGGGCCGTCGGAACTGCGAACTTGCGCAAGCCAGGGAGGCTCGGGCAGGGGTGTCCCGTCCATTTGGGCGGACAGTCGGTCGAGAAAGACGCTGACCCCCCGTACGAAGATCTCCGCCGTCGGGCGAGTTAGTTTCCGGTGGGTCATGACCAGCAAAGTCCCCCCCTCGGCGGGGCTCAACTCCCAGCGAACGGTGGAAGTCTCTCCCTTGGGTTGGTTGGGCCCGGGTGGCAAGTTCCACTCGTACTCGTAGGTGCGGGGGGGACGCCATTTCAACACTCGCCCGGTGGCGTGAACCCCATTCGGGTGTTCCATTGTCAGTCGTCCTCCCGGTAATTCTTCGCGGGTCACTTTGACCATGAACCAAACCTCGACCTTCTTCGGGTCGGTGACGGCCGACCACACGTCTTCGATGGGATGACGAAGCACGCGTCGGAGGACGATGCTCGCCTTCTCTTGGTCCACCTCGAGGATTCCGGGGCCCCCCACCTCTCCGGGGTGCGTACCCTGAGGCGGGGTTTCGGTCATGTTCGCTTCTCTCGGGCGGCCGGCTTCGAGCCATCCAAATAGGCCTCGAGGGAGTCCAACTCGGTCCCCCAGAAGCCTCGGTACTTGGAGATCCACGCGTCGACTTCTGCCAACCGCTCGGACCGAAGTGAGTAGTACCGATGCTGGCGCTCTTGGCGCACCTGCACCAATCCGGCTTCGCGAAGGACCCTCAGATGGCGTGACATCCCCGGTTGGCTGATCTGCGGGAAGGCCCGCCCTAGCTCGCCCGCCGCTCGTTCCCTGCGGGTGAGCAGGTCGAGCACTTGCCGACGAGTCGGGTCCGCCAGGGCCGAGAACACATCTCGTTCCATGCTGGATCGATGGCGCATAACGAACGCATTAATTAGCCAACCCCTGCCTCGCTGGCTTACCAGGTATCAACATCCTGTCGGTGTAAGAACCCCTTTGGTTGGGTCCATGTTTGACGGCAGTACAGTATATACCAATGTGGTTATGGCTTGGCTCGCGCGAGCCATCGCGCAGGGAGCGAATGGAGATGGCAATGTCCACAGTGACGCCCAAAAGCCGACTGAAGAACCCCGCGATGATCATTCCTGAGGCCATGGCTCCGTTGCAGGGGCTCGGGCAGCTACTGAGCCAGTTGAAAGGCCCACCCGCGCGAGCGGTCTCATTGGCCATGCTCCGGGCGAGTCAGCTGAACGGTTGCGCCAACTGTCTAACGGCCAGTTGTTGGCAACTGAAGCAGCTTGGAGAGACCGACGAGCGGCTCCTCGCCGTCTCGGCGTGGAGGGAATCGCCGCTATTCACGGCACCGGAACGTGCGGCCCTCGCCCTAGCAGAGGCAGAGACGCGCTTGAGCGACCGCTCGGACCCCGTGCCCGACACTGTTTGGGAGGAGGCGGCGCGCCACTTCCAGGAACGGGAGCTAGCGTTCCTCGTACTCGGGATCGCGATCCAGAATCTCTACAATCGTATCAACGTCACCACCCGGCAGGGCGCGCCGGATTGGGATGCCAACTCAGCTAAGGAATGGGCTGCGAAGAACAAAGGCTGAACCGCAAAGGGCGCCGCGGTTCGTGAATACCCCCATCTCGGGGGAACCGGACCTAGTACTTCGGACGCACCCCCACTGTCGACAGACCACCCCCTTCCAGAGAGGCGCCCGCCCGCCTGATTTCCCGAACACACGGAAGGTCAAACGCCATTACTTCTCGTAGAGAGTTCGGCGAAAGGTGTCGGAGGTGGTATTCGAACCCCTCGGGGGTTCAAATCCGCTGTCGGCGGAGGGATTCCCGGCCGGTTTTCCCGACCCCTCTCGGCCACGCGAGGGCGTCCTTAGCGCTGCAGACTATCGGTGGAGTCGGTCGGTCTGACGGAGCCGAGCATAGAATCCTTCGCGAGGCCCGAATCCGTAGATTCTGAGCGTGTCTCCGTCCACGGAGTAGTACATCCTTACGCGGCGGAATGAAGAGAGCCTCAGTCGCCAAAGCCCTGGGTGGCCCGAGAGTTCCTTGACCCAGTATCCAGGCCCCGGTTGGAATGGTTGGAAGAGAAGCCCCCGAATCGCGTACAGGAACTCCTCGCGAATATCGGGGGGGAGTTTGGCGAATTCCCCCTTGGCCCGCTCGTGGGGGATGTATCGGGTGGGCACCGATCACTTTCCTCGCAGCCGAAGCTGCTCGTGGACTCTATCGAGCTCGCCCGCGGGGAGCCAACGCCCTCTTTTTCTGCGCGACTCCAGCTCCGCCAGCCACTCCGGAGGGTCGTACTCCTCCAGCAGCTGGAGCAGGAACTCGTCCCAGGTCTTTCCGCCGGTCTTCCTCGCTTGGAGTTCCCGGAGCACCTCGGAGTGCACGGGGATGCTGGTCATTCGGCTTGCGCTCATTACATCTACCATTATTTCAGTGGTGCTTATAATTATACCTTATGTGTCGGAGGTCGACATCACAGAATGGTTCGACTCCCCCACGATGACCGCTCGTCTCCCGAGCACTCAGCCCAGATTAGTCGTTCACCCGACCTTCTGGCGGAGGGGGGTGCCGGACGCTCCGGCGCACGCCCCTCGGATGGGCTGGGTTCTGCCGCTTGGTCGCGGGCCCCGAGCTAGTGCCGCGTCCATCAGCGGAGTGCGGGGCGTGAATTCGTCACACAGTGGATCCGGTTGAGCCGTCGAAGGGCGAGGCGGAGTGCTTCCTTCGCCTCGCCCCAGTCGGTGTGATTCGACCCGGTGAAGGACCACCGACGGATGGTTCGGAAGTGGGTCTCGATCGGGTTCAGGTGGCTGGCGTTGGTCGGTGTCGGTACGAAGGTGATCTTCAGCCGTCGCGCCGCGGCCACCGCCGCCGGCGTGGTGTGCGTGGAGAGGTTGTCCTGGATCAGATAGATCCGTCCTCCGGAGGGAT
>JAKIVW010000208.1 GCA_022750355.1 Thermoplasmata archaeon | reverse complement strand
ACATCATCACCTTCCAGCTGAAACCGGGCGAAACGATGGACGTCGACCACGGGGCGCTGCTGTTCAAGGACGCGAGCGTCAACGTCCGCGCGTACAACCAGCCGATGGGGAGCGGTCTCATGGGCCACGCGATGAGCTTCGAAGCGCTGCACGTCGAGGGACCGGGTCGGATCTGGCTCCAGACCGTCGACCCCTCCCGCCACCCTCCGCGGGGCGATTAGTCCCCGTCCCATCCCCCCGAGCGCCCTCGGTCCGGGCAACCTTTTATCGAGCGTCCTTTTCGACGCCTCGTCGTGCAGAAGTATCCGGTGCGCCCGAGCCACCGCGCGAACCTTTCACCCGAAGCGCTCGAACGGATCTTGAAGACCCACTTTGAATCCGTGGGGGGCACCGGACCGGAGCGAACGGCGAGTTGGGGCGCGCTCACGCGGCTCAGCGTCCGCGCGGACGGTCGAGAGCTGTGGGTGGACGTGACGATGAACCCGAAGGTCACGGTCGAGGTCGCGAGCGAGACGGTCGCCCGCTACAACCGGTTCCTCGAGGAGACGTGCGGGTACACGACCAAGGAGCGCGCGAAACGCCTCAAGAAGGCGACAGTAGCCCCCGTCCCGGGGGAGTAGACCCGTGCGGGGCGCGGCCTCGGGACCCATTCCCTCCAGCGGGGGATCCGAACTCGACCGTATCCGGCGCCTGGTCGCGGCCCAATTCCCGGTGTACGACACTCGCGTCGGCCCGCAATCGCTCATTCTTGCCGTTCAGGTGGACGCCCCCACCCTGGAAGGCAAGTTCGACCAACTCCGACGCGACCTGTGGGCGGCCGGGTACATTCCGATCCTACGACGTCAGCAGGGAGAGGATTTCCTGGAGGTCGTGCCCCGGCCCCGCCAGCGAAGCCGGCGCGATTGGGTCAACATCGCGCTGCTCGCCGCCACGGTCGTGACCACGACGCTCGCGGGCGCGCTCATCTGGCTGACGTACGTCGGGGGCCAGAACCTCGAGCCGACCGATTTCTTGAACGGGGCGGTCTTCTTCTCGATCCCGGTCCTCACGATCCTCGGACTTCACGAACTCGCGCACTACTTCATGGCCCGACGGCGAAAGATCGACGCCTCCCTTCCCTACTTCATCCCACTGCCGCCGCCGTTCCTCTTTGGGACGTTCGGTGCGTTCATCAGCATCCGGGAACCGTTCCCGGACAAGAAAGCGCTGTTCGACATCGGTGCGGCCGGGCCGCTCGCGGGCTTCGTCACGTCCATCCCCATCGCCCTCGCCGGGCTCTACCTTTCGGCCCACACCGTCGCCCTCCCGGCGACGTACTGTGGTCCGACGATCCTCGGCGTGAGCTACGGAAGCCTGGTCATCGGCCCGTCGCTGTTCTGGGAGTTCCTGGCCCTGTTCTTCCCCCACTCGCTGATGACCCTCCACCCGCTCGCACTGGCCGGCTGGGTCGGGATCTTTGTCACGTCCATCAACCTGCTCCCGGCGGGACAACTGGACGGGGGCCACGTCTTCCGGGCGCTGTTCGGCGACCGGATCCGGTACGTCAGCTACGGGACGGTCGTCCTGCTGTTCGGGCTGGGCCTGTTCTACACGGGCTGGCTGTTCTTCGGGATCCTCATCCTGCTCCTCGGCGTCCGTCATCCCCCGCCGCTCAACGACATCTCGCCGCTCGACAAACGCCGGTACGTGGTCGGGGCCATCGTGGTCGCCGTGCTGATCACCGGTTTCGTGATCCAACCCCTCTACACACCGGGATACACGGTCTCGATCACTCCCGGGACCGTCGGCTACGCCGCGTCGACCCCCCTCCTGCCGGTGAATGCGACTCTCAACTACTCGGTCGTCAACGGAGATCCGGTCCCGCACGGGTTCATCTTTGTGGCGAACGTGGTGAATGTCTC
>JAKIVW010000088.1 GCA_022750355.1 Thermoplasmata archaeon | reverse complement strand
TCCCGACGAGGGCGCGGAGATAGTCGGCGAGCATGAAGAACGCGAAGAGCATCCCGCCGTACTCGGTGTTCCACCCCTCGACCAGCTCCGCCTCGGCCTCGGGAAGGTCGAAGGGGATGCGTTCCATCTCCGCGAGCATCCCCGCGACGAACACGATGAGGGCGAGGAACAGGGGCCCCCAGAACCAGTAATTCTGCTGTTCGTAGACGATCGTCCCCAGGTCGAAACTTCCGGAGACGACGATCACCGCGACCACTGCCAGAAGCAGCGGCACCTCGTAGGCGATCATTTGGGCCGCCGAGCGCATTCCGCCCATCAGCGAGTACTTGTTGTTGCTCGACCAGGCGCTGACGAAGATGAAGAGGGGCGCGAAGGAGAAGATCGCCAGCGCGAGCAGGAGGCTGAGGGGGAGAGCGCCGGAGTTCCAACCGGAGGAGATCGGAAGGATCCCGAAGATGATCAGGGACGTCACCATGTAGGCGACGGGTCCGGAGAAGAAGCCGAGCGGGTCGGCCTCCCGGGGCCGGAAGGTGTGCTTGCGGAACAGCTTCAGTCCGTCCGCGAAATTTTGGAGAAGCCCCGCGTACCCCACGTGCATGGCGCCGCGGCGGTCCATGAAGCGGCCCAGGAGTTTGCGTTCCCACCAGATCAGCATGATCGTGTTGATCATGCTCGCGCCGAGCAGGACCGCTCCGAACAGGAGCACGCCGAGCGCGAGGATCAGGTCGGAATTGGTGATCCACCCCCGGAGGGGTTCCGGGAGGATCGAGCCCAAGCCGTTCAACAACAGGCTCGCCAGGCCATACACCACGCTGAACAGGGTCGCGCCGCCCATGGAGGTCTAGCGGTCGACCTCCCCGACGCAGATGTCGACGCTCCCCATGATGGGCGGGATATCGGCCACGTGGTAGCCGACCAGGTAGTGGCGTGCGGCGCTGAGGTTGGCGAACACCGGCGAGCGGAACTTCACCCGGTACGGGTGCTCCCCTCCCTCGTTCACGACGTAAGCTTGGGCCTCCCCGTGGGGCTCCTCGACCGAGGAGAAGCCCACTCCTTTCGGATAGTTCCGCTTGAGGAGGTAGCCTTCACGGCCCTGCGGAGCATACGGAGCTCCCAGCCAGCGGGGCAACCGCTCGGCCAGCACCGGCCCGGGGTGGTGGTCGAGCCAATCGAGTACCTGTCGAAGGATCCGGACGCTTTGGCGCATCTCCTCCATCCGGACGAGGTAGCGCGCGGTCACGTCCCCGCCGTCGGCAACGGCGACGTCGAAATCGAGCTGCTTGTAGACGGAGTAGGGGCGGTCCTTTCGAACGTCGCGTTTCATCCCCGCGGACCGCAGCATGGGCCCCGTCACGCCGGTCGCGACGCAGTCGCGCGCGCTCAGGACCCCGAGACCGTCGCAGCGCTCCCGAAAGATGGTGGAACCGAGGCAAAGTCGGTCGTAGTCCACGAATTTCTGGTCAAGCCAGTCCAGGACCTTGCGGGCCCGGTCGCCGAAGCCGGGCGGGAGGTCGCTCCGTACCCCGCCCACGCGCATGTACTCGTAGGTGAGGCGGGCCCCGGTGTAACTCTGGAAGAGGTCGAGGATCAGGTCCCGGTCCCGCATCGCATACAGGAACGGGCTCATCAGCCCGATATCCTGGACGAAAGCCGCGTACCACATGAGGTGCGAGCCGAGCCGTTGGAACTCCTCGCACATCGTGCGGATGTAGTCGGCCCGTTCGGGCGGCGAGAGGTGGAGGGCCTGTTCCGCCGCGACGATGTAGAGGTGTTCCCAGGCAAAACCGGCGACGTAACAGCACCGGTCCATCAGCGTGATCACTTCGTTGTAGTGCCGGTCCTCGCTGATCTTCTCGATACCCCGGTGGAGGTACCCCATCTCGGGATCGCAGTCCAGGATCATCTCCCCGTCGATCTTCACGCGGAGATTCCACAACCCGTGCGTCATGGGGTGTTGGGGCCCCATGTTCAACCACATCTCAGACACTGCGCTGCTTCACCTCCAACTCCTCGGGCTCGTGGAGCTTGAACGAACGGAGGAGGGGGTGGAAGGCGTACCCGTCGGGCATGAGGAGGTGACGAAGGTCGGGATGGTGGTCGAATCCGATGTCGAGCAGCTCCCACGCCTCGCGTTCATGCCAGTTCGCACTCTCCCACACCGGAGTGGCGGACTCGATGTGCGGGGAATCGGCCGGGAGGTCGGCCGAGAGGATCACGTACTGGCGCGCGTCATCGGACCAAGCCACGTAGAACACCTCACGGTGGTCCACCCAATCGATCCCGCCCACCATCGACAGGTGGCGGAAGCCGAGCTCGTCCCGTACCGCACGGAACAGATCGAGGGCCGCCTCCGGACGGAATCGTACCCGTCCCGCAGTGCCTACAAAGGTCTCGACCCCGAGGAGTCGGTCGCCGAGTCGGGGAGCGAGGGCTTTGGCCAGATCGTCCGGTTGCATCCTCGACCCCGACAATTCCGGTGGCGCCGGCGTCTACTCCTTGCGCTCCCGGATGAGCGTTTCAAGCTTGAGAATCCCGTCGATCATGGCTTCAGGACGCGGCGGGCAACCGGCGATATAGATGTCCACCGGAACGAGCTTATCGACCCCCGGGACCACGGAGTAGGCGGTCCGGAAAGGACCCCCCCCCGTCGCACAGTTGCCCATCGCGATCACCCACTTGGGTTCGGGCATCTGCTCGTAGAGTGTGATGAGCTTGTGCGCGACCTTCCAGGTCACGGTTCCGTTAACGATCATGAGGTCGCACTGGCGGGGGGAGGATCGGGGAACGATCCCGAATCGTTCCGCGTCGAATCGTGCCGAGAATGCGGCCGCGAACTCGATGGCGCAGCACGCCAGCCCCCAGTGGAGGGGAAAGAGCGAATTTCGCCCCGCCCAGTTGAAGGTCGGCCGAATGACCTTGGATTGGCCCTGTTCGACGATCATCGCCGAGAACGCTTCCTTCGCCGCCGGGATGAATTCCCGCGCCCGGACGGTCTCGATTTCGATGAACGGGACGGCCGCCTGGTCGACCATCGGGAGCTCGCCCGTAAGTCGGTAGCTCTCCGCCGGTGTCGTACCGGGTTTGACGACGGTAGGCGCGGCCGTCATACGACCCACCGCTTCTCGCCACTCAAGGCATAGTAGATTCCCGTGATCGCGAGCGCGGTAAACCCGACCGCGATGAAAATGGGGTACCAACTCGAATTGACCCCACGGAAGGTCAGGCCCCAGAGGGCCAGGATGAACCCGAGGACATCGACCGCCACGAACACGATGGCGAACGTGTAGTGCTGGGTGGGAAAGTCGATCTGGGCCTCCCCTTCCGCTTCCTCGCCGCATTCGTAGGTTGTGGTCTGCAGGTAGGACAAACGGCTCTTGGCCCCCAACTGTCGGTTGGCGACGATGGAGCCGACTCCAAAGGCGGCCGCGATTCCGGCGAAGACCAGGAACGTCGTAATGCCCGCTTCCATCGTCTCCTCCTCAGGCTCGCCAGCTAGTGACCGCTGAGACTCTCGGTCGTTACTTAACTCCTACGCGCCAGAGCGCAAGGGGTGGGCTTCTTCCTCGGGAGAACTGCACGTCGGGGTTATGTTGTACGGGGGGTCGGAGGCTCGTGCCGGACGACCCATTCCCCCCTCATTTGCGGTTGGTGGGGCGGTACATTGAACTCGTACCCCTCGACGAGTCGCGCGCCCCCGAGCTCGTGCTCGGACTCCGAGACCCGTCGACGCTCGAATTCTTTCGCTCCCCCCCGGCACCGACTCTGGAAGGGGTCGGGCTCTGGGTGGCCCGCGCGGTCGAGCTGGCACGTTCGGGACTGGCGGTCCCGTTCGCGACCGTCCTCCGCTCCACCGGGACCGCGATCGGTTCGACGGCGTTCTACCGGATCGACCGCCCGAGCCGGGGCGTCGAGATTGGCGCGACGTGGGTCGCCCCCACCTTTTGGCGGACGCCGGTCAACACTGAGGCCAAGTGGCTGATGCTTCGCCATGCGTTCGAAGTCGCCCACTTTCACCGTGTACAGTTCCAGACCGACCGGCGCAATGTCCGCTCGCAAAAGGCGATCGAGGGACTCGGAGCCGTCCCGGAGGCTCGACTTCGCGAGGACGTGGTACTCCCCGACGGTGCCTTCCGCACTTCGGTCTATTTCAGTATCCTGGAGGACGAGTGGCCCGCGGTGCGGGCCCGGTTGGAGGTGCGGCTGGTCCGCCCGTGGTCCGCTCCCGCCGGGATGGGAGACGTGGGTCTGAGGACTCCCCCGGCGCCGGGCCCCTCCGAGACACCGGTCCGTCCGGCCCGACCGCTCGACTTCCGACCCCCGGTAACTCTGGAGGGCCGGAATGTTCGCCTCGTCCCCCTAGAGCTCTCCCAGCTCCCGGCGCTCACGGCGGCGGGTGCGTCCCCAGAAATCTGGCCGTTACTCCGGATTCGACACGGGGATACTCCCGAGGGGATGGCCGGACTTGTCGAGGACCTGTTGGCGCTTCAGACCGCCGGAGAGGTCCTCCCCTTCGCGGTCCAAATGAAGGACGAGGGAAAAATAATCGGGATCGCCCGCTACCTGGATATCGACCGAGAGAATCGGTGGGTGGAGCTGGGAACATGGCTTCACCCGAGCGCGTGGCGAACTCCGGTGAACTCGGAACTGAAGCTCCTCCTGCTCCGTCATGCCTTCGAGCTCGAAGGAGTGCACCGAGTGCAACTCAAGACGGACGACCGAAACACTCGATCTCAAACTGCCATCGAGCGCCTGGGCGCGGTTTTCGAGGGCCTACGTCGCGACCACTATCGCTTCCCGAACGGACAGTATCGAACGTCCCGATACTACAGCATCCTCTCCTCCGAATGGCCCAAGGTCCGCGAACGGCTAGAGGAGTTTCTCCGTCACCCGTGGACTCCGGCCCCGGGTCCAATCGGTGGCAACCCGGGTTCGACCGAACTCGGATCGGGACCGCCCCGACCCTAGGGTCCCCCGCAGCGGGGAATGATTCCCGGCCCCCATCAATCCGACCCGCCCGGTGGCGGGAACTTAGGCGCGCGCTTTTCCCGGAACGCGCGGATCCCTTCGGGCAACTCCTCGTGCTCGGCCGCCTCCACCATCCCCCGGCGTTCGAGCCCTAATTGCGTTTCCAAGCTCGCGCTGAACGCCGAGACCATCAGCCGCTTCATCCAGCCGTATGCGAATGTGGGACCTTCGGCGAGCTCCTGGGCGCGGGCCCAGGCGCGGTCGTCAAGCCCGTCAAACGGGACCACCTCGTGGACGAGACCCATCTCCAAGGCCCGGGTCGCGGAGACTCGTGCATTGGTGAACAGGAGTTGCTGGGCTCCCCCCAATCCGAGGTAGTGGGGGAGGAAGTACGTCAGTCCGCCGTCGGGAACGGCGCCGAGCGACGGAAACGCCGGCACCAGCATCGCGGTTTCGGAGGCGATCCTCCAATCGGCCGCCAAGGCGAGAGAGAGCCCGCCTCCGGCGGCCACGCCCGGGAGGGCGGCGACCACCGGCTTGCGCATGGTCAGGATTTCCCGGACCGAGGTCTCCTGCTCTCCCGTAAGTTCGTGGAAGAGATGCGGAAGGTCGCCCCGGAGGCGGTGTTCCTCCATGGTGGCCACATCGCCGCCCGCGCAGAACGCCCTCCCCGCCCCCGTGAGAAGGACGCACCGGACGGATCGATCGACCGCGGTCTTCTGAAGGACGACCCGTAGCTCCCTCATGGAAGGCACGTCCAGCGCGTTCATTCGATCCGGTCGGTCGATCACGATCGCCAACACACTTCCCCGCCGTTCGGTCCGAATCGAGTCCATCGTCACTCCCGCGCCCGGGAGCGTCGAGGTCCTACTAAGGAGATTCCCCTCGCCGCGGGTCGCCCCGATCGAATCCGGAAACCGGAGACCTCCCCACAGATGCGGCAGGGAGTCCGACGCACCTCGGGAACCGCGGCTCGACCTCGCCGCGGGGATATCAACCGACGACCGGGACGAGGGAAGGGAAGCGAAGCGTCGTGGAGTCGCGTTCGCCCAGGACGTCTCGGTTTCCCGCGACCCGGATTTTTCGTCCCCGTGCGGGGGCAGGCCCGGGAGTTATAGTCGCACTGGGGATGGAGCCCTCTTGCCGGGAGGAGCTACCGTTCGATGGAGACGGATCGGAATCTGGCGCCCCTTCAAGTACGTACGTCCACCGGGGCCGTACCCCTCGCGTACGTCCGGGAATCATCCCGAATCTGGCTCGTGGCCCAATACGGGGCGGCCCGCTGGGCCGTGGAGGTCCTTCGATCCGGTCAGGCGAACTTGGACCTGCCCGAGGGCGCGCGTGTGGGGTCGTGCCGGCTGATCGCCGACGCGGCCGGTCGAGAGGCGGTGCTCGGGCGCTTCAGCCAGAAATATGGCGCGGGACAGGTCGCCCGATGGTTTCGCCCTCCCGGTCGAGTGGTCGAGGTTACGTTGGGCCCCGATGGAAGCGCGCAGGTCCCGAAGGGGAGCGCCTACTTCGACTGGCTCGAAGCCGAGTTCGATTCGATCGCGGCCGACTACGACCATCACATCCTCGGAAATCGGATCAATCGTCTCCTGCGAGATCGGTCCCTTTCGTTCATGCGTCGGATGTTTTCCTCGAACGGGCGCCTGCTCGAGGTCGGCTGCGGCTCCGGCACCGAGACGCTCGAACTCCTGGCCGACGGTCACGAGATTCTCGCCGTAGACATCTCCCGACGGATGCTCGACACCGTCGTGTCGAAGGCCCGGACCCGGGGGCTGGAGGGACGTCTGCGGGTCGCCAAGCTCCGGGCCGGGGAACTCTCCCAGCTCCTCGCCCAGGAAGGTCCGGCCTCCTTCGATGGGATCTACTCGACCTACGGCGCACTGAACTGCGAACCGGATCTGTCGCCCGTGCCACTGGCCGTCGCCGCCCTCTTGCGCCCGCGCGGTCGGTTCGTGGCCGGCGTGTTCAATCGATGGTGTGGGTTTGAGATCGGCGTGTTCAGCCTTCTCCTTCGGCCCCGACGAGCCTTCGGTCGATGGGGACGGCCCGTGGCCGTGGAAGCGTCTCGGTTCTGTGTGGACGCGTTCGCCTACTCGGTCCCCGAATTTTGCCGAATTTTCTCACCGCAATTCCGACCGATCGCGATCGAAGCCGCACCGGTGCTCCTCCCTCCTTCCGACCTGACCCGGTACGTGGAGATGCTGGCCCGGCGTTTTCCCACGCTCGATGCCCTCGACGCGGCATTCGGGCGGCGTTCCCCGTTCAGCTGGTTCGGGGACCACTTCCTGGTGGCGATGGAACCGACCGCTCGGTCGGTAGGCTGAGTCACCCCGGAGCTTCCCGTCGACGATCGATCAGTCGCCATCGCTCGGGGTCGGTATACCCCCGGAGGAACTTCGTCCAAAAGATCGGCGTGTACACGACGTTTCGCAGGCTCCGGCTGTTCAGGTGAATGAGGAGGATCACGAGAAGCGAGTACGCGAACTCCGAGGCGCTCCCCCCGGCAACGAGCCGGGTCTGCGCCCCCTGCCACTCCGGCCAGGTCCCCACCCGACGGAACGTGCCGCGGTGGTCCATCGCATTCGTCACGTAACGGACCCGCTGTCGTTGCCGTCGCACGGCCTGACGGAAATTGTAGGTCTCCTGACCCTGACCTTGGGTGGCCATCCCCGCCCGTCGACCCCAATCCCGTCGGAACAGCGTCAGCCCCAACGGAAGTCCGTACTCGAACGGGTGGCCGACCGCGGTTCCCACGACCGCCGCGGTACGCGGTTGGTTCAGCAGTTCGAGGGCCCTCGGAAAGAAATCGGGCCGGCGGAGGATCACGTCGCTATCGACGAAGAGGGCCAACTCCGTATCTGCCAGTTCCAGCGCCCGGGCCCGGGCCGGACCT
>JAKIVW010000207.1 GCA_022750355.1 Thermoplasmata archaeon | reverse complement strand
TCACGTACTTCTCGAGTTCCCGGACGATGATCATCCCCTTCGGCAGCCAGAACGGGAATCCGGGCGCCTCGTCGACGAACATGAACAGCTCCTGCTTTGCGCCGATGAGTCGGTGGTCGCGCGCCTCCGCTTCGGTTCGGGCCTTCAGGTACGCGTCCAGTTCCGGGCGGGTCGGGAAGCCGACACCGCGGATCCGCTGCAGCGCGACGGTCGTGTCCTTTCCTTCGCGCTCGATCCCCGAGAACCCGAGGATGTGGACTCCCTCGAGCCAGTGCGTGTCGGGAACGTGCGGCCCTCGACACAGGTCGACGAATTCCCCTGTCTCGTAGACTGAGACCGGATCCCCCGGCGGAACCTCAGCGATGTACCGAAGCTTGTGCGGATTGGAGGCGAAGATCTGCTCGGCCTCGGATTTGGAAACCTCTCGGCGGACGAACCTCTCCTTGGCATCGATGGATCGGCGCATCGCCGCCCGGACCTGGTCGAGGTCCGCCGGGAGGAGCGGGCGAACGTCGAAGTCGTAGTAGAATCCGTCGTCGGTCGGCGGTCCCACCGTGGGCTTCGCTTCGGGGATCGTCCCGACCAGGGCTTTCGCCACGAGGTGCGCCGCCGAATGTTGCAGGATGTCTCGGCCGGCACGATCGTCGAACGTGAGCGGGGCGAGGGTGCCGTCACGGGTCAGGGGAGTCGCTAGGTCAACGGCCTGTCCATCGAGGAGAGCGGCCAGGAAGGTGGCAATCCGATCCGGGGCCCACTCGCCGAGGACGGTCGATACGAGGGTCCCCGATTTCACATCGCGCGACGACCCGTCGGGCAGGCGGACGGAAACGTGACCTTCTGCCCCCATAGGACTTAGCCTATCGGCGCCGACCCCGGGCGAGTCTAAAACAGTTAGGGCCGCGATTCAGCCATTTCTCCGAGGTAAACGTTCCCCGCTGCCCAAAGCGGATCGTGGGGCGGCGTGAACCAACATCGAATCTCGCGCGTGCGCTCAGCTCGCCCATCACTCATCATGGTTCAGCTGGTTCTAGTTTTCATCATCGCGCTGCGCGGTTCGGAGATTCCGGGAATCATGAGGGCGCGTCCATCGAGGCCAGGACGGAGTCGAGGTGAAAGATCCCGCCGGCGGCTCCCGCGGTGATCAACCTCGGGATGTCGTTCGAGTTGAACGTCCCGTCTACCCAGGTCGCTCCGCCGGCGGAGATCGCGCTCACCAGGGGCCAGTCCGGGTCGGTTTCCCGAGGAGAGACCACGACCGACTGGACGCCGACTTCGCGCGCGATTCGGATGATCTCGAGCGGGTCCACGGTTTCCCAGCCCGGGTCGACCTTCCCCAGGCGACCTTCCACCGTCTCCACTTCGAAGACGACCTCCGGCGAGAGCTTCCACGTCCTACGCAGTTCTTTCGGGCCCCGAAGGTACGCGCTCGATAGCACCGCCTTCTGCGCCCCGGCGACGAGCACATCGATCGCCTGGTCCGACTTGCGTACCCCGGAATCGACCCAGAGCGGCATTTCTCGGGAGAGTTCCTGAATGTATTCGAGCTGAGGGTCGTTCTCCTCGAGCCCGTCCAAATCGGCAAAGTAGAGGAACGGGTAGGTCGGGGACAACCGGTCGAGAACGTCGAAGACATCGAACTCGCCGCCCGACTGTCGAAGCGCGCGGACGGGCCCCTCCGGCCCGGGAAGGCAGATGTTCCCCTTTCGGAGCAAGAGGCAGGGGACGAGTTGGGGCCCTGGCGCGGGTCGTGCCCGCTCTCCGGGCCGGCTCGAAGTGGAAGAGGTCATGGAGAAGCGACGCCACGGGGGCTTTTCCGCCTTCCCGCCGGAAGGGGAGGCTATTTCCCTCCGCAGTTCCCTCGCTCCTCCGCCAGGAGGTGGAGGGCAGCTGACGGTGGTCCGCGCCGGCAACGGCCGGCCGC
>JAKIVW010000087.1 GCA_022750355.1 Thermoplasmata archaeon | reverse complement strand
AAGAAGAAAGACTGACGCGGTTCTGAATTCGGCCACTCCCGCCGTCCTCCTCTCGGATGAGAGCAGGTCGGGCGTCGGGGAACGGATCCGTCAGGCGTAGTGGCTGAGGCTCGTCCGGTCCTTTTTCGCGGCTTCGCGCTGCTGCTCTCCGCGTTCTTCGCGTCGCCGCTCGCGCTCGCACTCTTCTTCGGTGACCCACTTGAACTCGACGTCGTCCGGATGGTCGTGGGCGATGAACGCGCCTGCCTCGAACGCGTTCGCCAGCAGGTCTTCCAGGTTGTCGGGCTCGGTACCTTCGAGCCGTCCTGCGGTCCTCCAGAACCAGTCCGGCGCCTTCCCCGCGGCCTCCAGGTACTCGGTGATCAGGTCGTAGATCGAGGTCCGTTCGTCGGCCATTCGAACGTGGACATGACGGTCCTTGTCGGGTGTTTCGGGGGTAGTGGTTTCGGCGGGAGGACTCATCGGCGCGTTCAGGTCGGGGCCTGCTATAACCCCTCGGACCGCGGAGCGGTGAATTGTCCATCCCCTTCAAATGAAGCCCGGCCGTAGGCCATCGTCCAGCTCCATGTGGGATCCGAACAACCCTACGTCCCCGCCGCCGTCCACGGGCGGTGTGGCGAACCCGAACGCCCGGTACTCCTACCTCGTGAGCCGGCTTCGGTCGCGTCAGGTGACGATGGAGGAGGCGACGGAGTTGTTCGGTCTGATGCAGGGTATGCTGCAACGTTCCGAGGCCGGACGCCAAGCACTCATGGCCGCCAGCCGGACCCGGGGTATGACCGGGGCCAGTACTCCCAGCGCCACCCCGGCTCCGCGGACTCCCACGGCCATGGGGAGTTCCGACGATATGCTTCTCTTCGGATTGCTCGCGATGGGCGCCGGCGCCGGATTGGTGGCCGCGCTCGCCAAGCGGATCCAGGACGGTCCCCCGACCCCCCCGCCCTCGGCGGGGGCCGCCAAGCCGGCCCCTTCGACCCGGTAGGCGGGGGGGAATGCGCCGGTTCGTCTTCGCCCATCTGGCCGACGCCCACGTCGGCGCATGGGCTCGGAACCCGGACCTGCGGGAGCGGCTTCGGGCAAGCGTACTCCGGGCCATCGAGGTGGCGACGCAACGCAACGCCGAATTCCTTCTCATCTCGGGGGATCTTTTCCACACCCCCGCCCCGGAACCGTCCGAGGCGGCCCCGGTGGCGGCCGCCCTTCGACGATTTGTCGAGGCGGGGCACCGGATCTACGTGATCTACGGGTCCCACGATTATGTCGCTCATCGCACGAGCTGGCTGGATGTCCTGGCCGAGGCGGGCGTCTTCGTTCGGGTCGCCCCCGAATCGGTCCGGGCCGACGGCTCGGCATGGACGTTGTCCTGGACCCTGGACGAACCGACCGGCGTCCTCGTCTCGGGGATCTCCGGTCGGTCCCACGGCCTCGACCGCGAGTATTTCCATTCGATGGACTCCACCGCTTTCACGGCGACTCCCGGGTTCAAGATCTTCCAATTCCACGCGGCCGTGGAGGAGTACCTCCCGGCCCACCTTCGGGAGAAGATCCACGGCATCCGGATCGAGGATCTCCCTCCCGGGTGCGGCTACTACGCGGGAGGCCACATCCATTTCACCTACGAGGGAACCGGACCGGGGGGCGGGCTGCTCGTGAATCCGGGGGCGGTGTTCGGGACCAGCCGCACCGATATTGAGAACGGTGAGGCCGGGCGAACCCATCGCGGGCTCGCGATCGTGACGGTCGAGGAAGGCCATCCCTCGGTGGAACTCGTCGATACGATGGAGCGTGGGACGATCCGGACGGTCGACATCGATGTCTCCGGTCGCACGGCCGATGCGATCGCCGCCCTGGTGGTCGCTCGTGTGCGCGAGGAGGGGGCGCCCCCCGGAACGTTGATCCTTCCTCGACTTCACGGGGTGCTCGCCTCGGGAAAGGTCTCTCCTCTCGACATCGGACCGGCCCGCGAGGAGCTCGCCCGCGACGGAGTGACCGTCCAGGTGGACGTCCGCGACGTCGAAGGGAGCGCGCCCGGCCCGGGCGCTCCGGTCGCGGAGAGCGTGGTCGAGGACGACGAGGTCGCGCGACTCCTGGGACCGCCCGGAGCACGTGTCCCGTGGCTCGAGGGACCGGCGGGCGAGCGGTTGGTGCACGACCTCCTCTCGGCCCTGGGTGTGCCCAAGGCCGACGGGGAATCGAACCTCGACTACTCCAGTGCCCGACGGGCGGAGGCACGGCGTCTTCTCGGGGTCTTTGAACCCACCGAGGGGTAGGAGGCTCCCCGTGCGAATCTCCCGGATCCGCGTCCGCAACATCCGAAGCTACCTCGATGCGACCCTCGAGCTCTCGCCCGGGACCACGCTCCTCGTCGGGGACGTCGGGGCCGGGAAGACCAGTCTGCTCTACGCGGTCGAGATGGCCCTCTTCGGGACCGCCGAGATCGAGGCCACCTTCCTCGTCCGTCATGGGGCGACCGAGGCGGAGGTCGAGGTCAGCCTCGAGGACGGAGAGCATCGGTACGAAGTGGTCCGCTCGTTCCGGAGGGTCCGGCGCAAGGGCAAGGAGACGTTCGAACCCGGACGGATCTCCTTCCGCCAGGACGGAGCGACGACCAGTTACTCGGCGACCGAATTGCGCCAGCAGGTCATCGACCTCCTGGGTTTCCGGGACAACCCGAACCCCCGGGCGCATTCGGACCTCTGGCGCTGGGCGGTGTACATTCCCCAGGAGCGTATGCGGGAGATCCTCTCGGCACCGCCGAAGGAGCGTCTCGAGACGGTGCGTCGGGCGCTGGGGGTCGAACGATACCGGATCGCCGCGGAGAACGCCAAGGAGGTCGCGCGCGATCTCCGACAAACCGCGATGGCGCTCCGAGGGAGCGCCGAGTTGCTCCATCGATTCACCGAGGATTTTGCGGCCGCTTCCGCGGAGATCCTGCGGATCGAGGAACTTCATCGGGCCGGAACCTCCCGCCGTCTCCGGCTGGAAGGAGAGCGATCTCACGCGTTGGCGGAAGCGGCCCGTGCGCAGGAGGCCCTGCACCGGCTCGACGCGGACCGGCGAATTCGATCCTCCCTCCAAGAGGAAGACACCGCGGATCGACAAGCGCTCGACGTGCGAGAGGAAGCCCGTCAACACCGGACTCGGGAGCTCGATCAGGTGACTCGGGAGATCCACGAACAGGAGCTCGCGGCCGCCCAAGCGGCGGAGCTCCGAAAAGAGACGATCACAGCGGCCGAAGAGGTGGCTCGGTTGCGAAAGGAGGTCGAGAGCCGAGTGTCGACGACCGGGCTGTTGGCCGTGGCGCGGTCCCGGGTCGTCGAACTCGAACGACGCCAGAAGACCCTGGGTCAGGAGGAAGATCGCGCGCGCACGCAATTCGACCGGGCGAGGGCGCGACTCGCCGAGATCGGGTCCGCGGCGGTGGGTCCGGAACCGGTCCCACCCACTCCCTTTTCCCTCTCCGACCTCGAGGGCCAGCTGGTCGAAGCTCGCGCTCACGAAACCAGCGCGCGGGAAGGGGCCGCCGTCTCGCGTCGGAGTAAGGCCGAACTCGAGGAACTCGTCACCGAGGGGGTTTGCCCGCGGTGCGGACAAACGGTGCAAACCACCGAATTCTCCGTGCATCGGGAGGAGGCTGAGAAAGCGGTGACCCTGGCCGACGACGAGGTCCGGGCCACGGAGCTTGCTCGCCGCCGGTGGGAAACCCTCCGACAGGAACGGGATCGCTTCGAGCGCGACATCGAGCGGTGGGCGGAGGCCGCTCGTCGACGGATCGACACCGAGCAGGCCCTCGCCGCGGCGGAAGAGGCATCGCGGCGGATCGAGACGGCGCTGGTCGAATGCCGTGTGTCGCTCGAGTCCGTGCGGCGCGAGGCGGACCAACTCGCCCCGGCCGAAGCCGAGCTCGCCCGCCACCGTTCTCGTCTGTCGACCGCCGACACCGCCCTCACCGATACTCGCGCCCGCCTAGAAGGTGCGGAACGGGCGCAGGAACGGGCGGCCGCCTTGCGAGACCGGCTCGCCTCGATCGCGACGGAGCTCGAGCGGGCGGCCGTCGAAGCGACCGGCCTGCGCGAGCGCTTGGCCCTCCGTGCGACGCGCCGGTCGGAGATCGACACGGTGCTCGCCCGGGAACCGGAGGTTCGCGGGCTCGCGGAAGAGACGACCCGACGGGCGCAGTCTACGGAGACGGCCTGGCAATCGGCGTCCGAAGAGCTGACTCGCTGGACGACGCAACTGGAGTCACTGCGGGAACGGCAATCCCGGGCCGCGGAGGGACAGCGGGAACGGGCGCGGCTGCTGGCTGAGTGGAGGGTTCCACGACGCGGTGCTGACGATGGAAACACGGGTCCTCGAGCGGGCCCAGGCGGACTTCGAACATCACTTCCAACGATACTTCGCGGCCCTCATCGAAGACCCCGACATGCTCGCGGTCACCGACTCCTGGTTCTCCCCGGCGGCAGAGATCCGGGGAGTATGGACGCCGGCCGAAGCCCTGAGCGGCGGAGAGCGAACGAGCCTCGCTCTCGCCTACCGACTGGCCCTGGCCCGCGTGGTCCGCTCGGCGGGACACCTCCGGCTGGATTCGCTCCTACTGGACGAGCCGACCGATGGGTTTTCGCCGGAACAGGTACAGAGCATGGGGCATCTGCTCGAGGAGCTCGGGTTGACCGGCTTTCCCAAGACCTCGGGCGGCCGGGGAGCGCGAACTGGAGTCGGTCGCCCAACGGGTGGTATGGGTCGAAAAGGAGGACGGGCACTCGGTGTTGCGGGGGCCCGGGACGACTCCGGTGGACGCGGGAGCGGCGTCCGACCCTACGTGAGGCGGCCCCGGAACTCGGACTCGCTCCACGGCGGCCGGGACGCGAGGTCCAGATTTTCGGAAAGGTGTTCGGGTTTCTTCTGCCCGACCAAGGCCGTGAGATTGCCCGGGGCCGAGCGGGCGAATTGAAGGGCGGTCTGCGCCGCCGTCAGACCGTCCGGTAGGACCTTGCCGCGGGTCAACCGTCCCTGGAGCAGGGGGACGCTCGTGAAACAGCCGATCCCCAGGGTCACGGCCGCATCGAACAGCGGCACCACGTTGCGCCCAACGAGCTGCGTCGGCCATGTCGCCGCTTCCGGCATGGATTGGTTGAACGGGAATTGGACGAATCGGAAGCCGTGCTCGGCACCTCCGATCTTCTCGGCGACTTGCACCGCGACTCGGAGCCCGAAGTGACCCTCGGCGCCGGGCGGGACCCGGAGGGAGTCCCAGGTCGCGAGACCATACGCGCCGAGTTGCCCCGCCGAGCGGAAGCCCTCGCAGACCTCGAAGGCCGCCTCGAGTCGCTTTCGGAACTCGGGCTCCCCGACGGTGGAGAGCTGAGCATCGGGAGCGTTGTGCAGGTAGAGTAGGTCGATCGCGTCGAGGTCCAAGTTCGTGCGGCTGCGCCGGAACTGGTCCTCGAGGTAGGACGGACTCATCGCATGGCTTCCGTCGACGACGTCGGCCGGGTCGAGGATTCCCGGAACGACCAGTTCGGTCGCGACCCAACGGTCGACGGGACTGGACGACTCCGCGTCCGGCGCGAGGTAGCCAATCTTGGTGGAGACGAACACCTCGTCCCGCTGGACGACCGCCCGCTCGAACGCCCGATGCAACGCACGGCCGACGCTCCGTTCGGCCCGCTGGTACCGATAGTTGATCGCCGTGTCGAGCACGTTGACCCGACCCGAAGTAAGACAGAGGGCGACGGCCTGCTCGACCGCAACGTCGGTGGGCCCGTCCGGATTTCCGAGGTACGTGCCGAGTCCGAGGGAGGAGACGGATAGGCCCCCCGCGGTGGTTCGGAAGTGTTCCGGGGGCAGCTTTCGATCCCGGATCCCGCGGTCGGCGAAACGTCGCGTGCCCTCCGCGGTCGCCCGTCCCGGGATCCCGGTCACGACCGCCGGGGATACCGCGGACACAAAAGCTGACCGTCTTGGGTGCGGCCCCGTCCGGTTGAAATCCCCGGGCTCTCTCCGCGCTCGGAGCGTCCGTGCCGCGCCGAAAGTATGGCCACTTGCGGAAACCGATACCTCCGGTCTCCCCGGAAAAGTGCCGGTACTGCCGATTGGGCCGACGGTGCCGGTCCATCTCCGGGCCAAGCCCGACGATTCGGGCCGCTAGTGGGTGCGCCCGGGATTCTTGCCGATCAGCAACGGGCGGGCCACCCGTTCGTGGAAACCATCGGCGACCCGAACCACGTGGGTGGCCAACTCGGGCGAGATACGATCTCGGGCGCGTCCCAGGGCTGCGTCGAGCCCGAAACGGGCCTGCTCCCAACGGTACAGGTTCTGGGGGTAAGTGGCCTCGTAGAGGAGGGTCCGGCCGCCCGAACCTCGAGTGGGGGACCGCTTTCGTCCCAGCAACCGGTCCTTCACGGTCTGATGGAACCGGGTGCCCGGGATCGGGACCGCGATGGAGACCGAGTACTCCTCCGGTGAGAAGCGCCGGAACAGTTGGAGGGTCGCCTCGATATCCTCCACCGTCTCGCCCGGATACCCGAGCATGAGGAACCAGAACTGCCGGATGCCCTCGTCGCGAAGCGCCTGGGCGGTGCGTTCGACCTGATGCAGCTTGGTGCCTCGGTTCATCAGGTCCAGCATCTTCTGGGAGCCGGATTCGACTCCGACGTACACCCGGGCCAAACCGACCTCTCGAAGTTGGTGGAGCAGGTCGGGTTTGAGCAGGTCGACGCGCGCCAGGCACTCGAACTGCAGGCCGAGGTCGGCGTCCGATAGGCGGTCGGTGAGCTCGTCGATCCAGGGTCGAGAGATGCCGAAGACATCGTCGCAGAAGCGGACGTACGTAACGTGGAATCGTTCTTTCAGAGCGCGCAATTCCTCGACGACTCGCGCCGGTGATTGCTGCCGGAAGGTCCGACCGAACGTCGGCTTGGAGCACCACGAGCAATCGAAGGGGCAACCGCGAGAGGTGAGGACGGCCGCCCGACGCTCCCCCGTCCGTTTCTCCCACTCCCCCAGGTACCGGTCCATGTCGACCAGGTCCCAGGCCGGCAACGGCAGGAGGTCGAGATCCTTCAGGAAAGGTCGGTGGGCCCCCCGGACCGACTTTCCTTCGGTGCGCGCGACGACGCCCGGCACCGCCCCGAACCCCCGGCCCGAGGCGAGCTGACGCGCGAGCTCCAGCAAGGTGACCTCCCCCTCCGCGGGAACGACCGCGTCAAATCCGGCATCGAGGTAGGTTTCGATCCGGGTGGCGGAGTCCGGTCCCCCCGCGATGGCGAACGCACCGGCCTCGTGGGCTTTCTGGGCGATCTCGACCGAGCGCTCGAACGTGAGGGTCTTGGTGTGAACCCCCACGAGGTGCGGCGGGCGCGTTCGGAGCGCCCGGGTGAGGGAGGTGAGGTCCCGGGCGAAGGTCAGGTCGACCATCGAAACCTCGACTCCGTTCGACCGTAGGTAGGCACCCAAGGTGAGGAGCCCGAGCGATGGGTAGAGTTCCACGAACTTCCGTTCCATCGGGTCGGAGCGGGACATGTACGGGTCGACCAACAGGACCCGCGGGGCCAACGCAGCGGCGGCGAGCGATTCAGGCATGGTAGAGGTTCCTCACCCGGACCGGCCGGCCCCCGCTGATGGCGCCGACGGGACAGTAGGGGACACACCAGCCGCAATCGGTGCAGTTCGGAAGCACCTCCAGTCGGGTGGGGGTCAGTTCCATCGCGTTGGGCGGACAAACCCCCGTGCACAAGCCGCAGAGCACGCAAATGTCCGGGTCGACAGTTACCAACTTCGGCTCCGGGGCGCCGCGACGGGAGGATGGGGCACTCGATCCACCCGGTTCCTCCTTGAACTAAGGGGCGGGCTTCTGCAGTTCAGGGTGGAGCGCCCG
>JAKIVW010000086.1:7504-7974 GCA_022750355.1 Thermoplasmata archaeon | reverse complement strand
CGGACCTGCCGCTGCGCGCGGCGTTCGACCCGACGTTCGCCGCGCTGGGCGCTCTCGCCGTCGGAGGGGTCCTCCTCCTCGCCTGGCGCCCGCGCTCCGGGACGAACGAGAAACTCCCCGTGGCCGCGACCCTGGACCCGGGGGGTCGGCGGAACGTCCCCGACCACCCGCTCCCGTTCTCGGAGCCCCAGCGACGGGCTTTCGAAAGCCGCTCGCGCGACGAACCTCCCACAGGCGCCTGGCCGCCGGGGCTCGGTTCGGTGCTGGTCGCCGCCGTCGCGAGTTCTGCCTTCGTCGTCGCGGCGTTCCTGACGCCCCTCTACACCCCCCTGATCGTCGCGGTCGGAGTAGCGGCGACGCTCGCCGGGGTCGGCATCGTGACCGCCCGAGACCGGTTCGGTGCCCCTCGGCCCGTCCCCTAGTCCCCCATCGGTGGACGGCGTCGGATCACTCGACCCGCGCCGGAGGTC
>JAKIVW010000086.1:0-7494 GCA_022750355.1 Thermoplasmata archaeon | reverse complement strand
TCGCCATAGTCCCGGTGGGGGCGCCGCCACGGACGCCGGGCCGGGGATTTCGGTCGGGCGGACCGGCGCGGCTTCGGGGGCACGAAGGATCGTGAGGTACAGGACCGCCAGGGCGAACGCCGCCAGAGGGAGGAGCAAGAGCGGCCAGACGGAGACGGCGTCGGGCGGCAGGATCGCGAGGTTGTTCTGGCCTCCGGGAGACGAGCCCGTTGCCGCGCGGGTGAGATTGATCGGGAACCGGTGGATCGTCTGGCCGGCGGCGAGCGGGACGTTCGTCTGGTTCGAATCGTATCCGCTTGCCGAGGCGACGATCTCGTACGATCCGGCGTCCAGGCCGGAGAAATTCGCCCACCCGGCGGCGGTCGAGGTCAGGGTCTCGACCCCGACGAGCGCGACGCTCGCGCCCGAGATCGGGTCGTGGGTCGCGTTGTCCAAGATCAACGAATCGAGTTCGCTCTTCGGCGCCGGGGTCAGAAGGACGGTGAGGGAGTCGATCAGCGACGGCTGCATCCACTGGGGCGGGATCGCGGTGTTTTCTTCGTAGCCGACGGACCAGGCGGTGAGCGTGTAGTTGCCAGCGAGAACCGGCCCGAGCAGGAGACCCCGGGCGGTGGCTTCGGAGAATCGGGGCGGGAGGGTCGGGAGGGGGGAGCGGTCGGTGAAGTTGATGAGAGCGACCGGGATCGGCACCAGGGTCTGCGAGTTCAGCACCGTGAGATCCAGGTCGGCCGGGGGGGCGGAGACCAGCTGAACGGCCGCCGGGATCGCACCGCTTACCGGCAGGTCGACCGCGACCGTGATCGTGGAAAAATAAGCGGCCGAGGCGGTCAAGAGGAGATTCCCAAACCCGGTGGAGCTGGCGTTCAAGTATCCATTCCCCCCCGTCAGGCCGATCAGGCTCCCGTCGAGGGCTACGGAGGCATTTCCGAGAGGCGCGATCGTTCCGTTCGGCAGGAGACCCGTCACGTGAGCCTCGAGCACCGCCAACGGGATCAGGGTTAGATTGACGATCACGGTCCCGCCCGCGCCGAAGAGCGTGGCCACGGACGTGGTGTGGTTCGCAGGGGCCCACGCGGTGGCAAAACCCTCCGCGGCGGGGACGAATGAGAAGTTGGCCCATCCAAAACGGTCCGAGGTATTCTCCCGGTTGAGGGCGTGAGCTCCCGCGGTGAGGTTGACCAACGCCCCCGCGACCGGCCGACCGGTGACTGTCCGAATGTGGGCATCGACCGTGGCCGAGGCGACTCCCGTCAGACCGATGACCACCGTCGTACTCGAACCGGGGGCGACCCAACGAGCGGTGAGGCTCTCCGCGTACCCGGGGGCGGTCACGTTCAGCACGACCTCCTCGGACGGGAGGTCGGTCAGATTCACGAACCCATCGGCGTCCGTGGTCGCGGCGGCCCGGAGCCCGGTTTCGACCGACGCCAACGGGATCGGACTTTCATCGGAAGCGTTGACGACCTGGACGGTCAACGAAGCCGTGGCCGCCAATCGCCACGCCCCGCCGAACGGGACGGTCCCGGCGGTGCCTCCGGTCAAGAGGAGAGTCTCGTTGCCGGTGACGTTGAACCAGTCGGCGGACGCGGCGAACCGCCCCGGGATCCCGGCGGCCGATTGACTCGACCAGGTATTCGCCCCGGCCAGATACACGGACGTGTCGCTGAACACCGATACTCCATCGGTCCCGCCGAACAGAACATCCCCGAATAGAGACGGGTCGTAGCTCCAGACCCCCTGCATCCGCGGCGTCGGCAGGGGACCCGCCGTGGCCGATGCCTCGGCCCAGGTGAGGGTGGTCGGGTCGAACTGCCAGATGTTGTTCGAGCACGGGTAGCAGCCCCCGAACAGGTCGAACTCTCCGACCGCGGGGTCCCAGGCCATCGCGGAGCCGTGGAGCGCGGCCGGTCCGCTCCCCGGAGCGACCGTCACTCGCATCCAGGTGTGATTGGTGAGGAAGTATTCCCACGTGTCCGAGAACGTCACTTGACCCGCTCCCTGGTAATCGGTGTCCCATCCTCCGAACAGTAGGCCGATTCCGATCGCAGGGTCGATGGC
Organism: Thermoplasmata archaeon; assembly: GCA_022750355.1. GTDB lineage: Archaea > Thermoplasmatota > Thermoplasmata > Lutacidiplasmatales > UBA184 > Lutacidiplasma. Next base: position 5,436 of record JAKIVW010000086.1, on the reverse strand, counting down.
GAACGCCGCGTCCTCCCGAGGCGCCGGACCGGACGTACCGGTCACATTGGTCCACGAGCCGTTGGCGAAGTGGAACTCCCAGGTGTCGTTGACGGCGAGCCCATCGGCGAGGTTGGATTCTCCGCCGAACAGCACGGCGACTCCCGTCGACGCATCCGCGGCGAACGCGAGGCCGGTCCGAGGGGACGGGACGGCCGACGAGGGGAACCCCGGCCCATACTGAAGCGGAGTCCACTGGTTGGATGTCTCATTGTACTCCAGGGTTTGATTGGTGAGACCGCTCGGCCGGCTTCCGCCGAATTGGACGGCTTCGGCCCGCGACGAGTCGATGGCCAGTCCGGCTCCGCTGACGTTGCCCGGGGTCACTCCGCTCAGTTGGGTCCAATCGATGAGCGAGCTCGCATTCTCTGGCCCAGGGTGTCGGTGGGGATCGGCGGTGGTGCACGCCACCGAGGGGGTGAGGGCCCCGTTCGTTCGGCTGGGACAACTCAGGCTCGAGGGCGCGGTGCGTTCGGGCGACGTCGGCGGCGACGGCAATGCGCCCGCCGGAAGTGAAGAGAATCCCGAAACGAGGAGGACGGTCAGCACCAGGAGGGTGACAGCGACTTCCCCGGCGACGACCCGAGCGTTCAGTGCCCCACTCCCTATCGACCTTCGCGCGATTCCGGACCGCCGAGCAACGGCGGGGCTCGTACATTGGCTTTGGCGGGGTCTCGCACCGGCCGGGGCGGGGGTGGCCGAGTGCGTTCCCGCCGTAGGGGACCCTAGTTGGCGCGGTCGCCGGCCCCGACGGGGCACGCCACCGTCAAGATCGATACGGGTTGCGGGGCGCCACAAAAGGCACACGGGATGTCGGCCCCTCCGGAGAAAAGGAACGGGTTGGGCCGGATCTCCCAGTCGGCTCGATGGGCCGGTACGCAGTTCGCACAGCACGGGACGGGCTGGGAAGGGAACTCGACCATCGAGTCGGGCAATCCAACCCGCGATAAATCTCTCCCCCTCGGAGGATTCGAGCCCCCCCGGAATCCCGTCCCCGTCCTACGAGGGTGATTCGCTCGCCCCTCCGAGGCCCGCGACTCCCCCGAGGGTATCTCCGCTCTCCTCGCTAAATGTGCCAGCTCGGGCCGCCGTATCCCACCGGCAGGGTCGGGGGATCGGGGGAACCGAACGCGTCCGGGCGTCGGGTAGGGGGTCGACCTTTCTTCTTAGAGATGTACGCGTCGATGGCGTTGGCGGCCGCGCTCCCCGCCGACATGGCGTACACCACCGATTTTCCCCCGGAGGCGAAGACGCCTTCGACGTCGGTCATCCAGTCCGGTTTCACCCCTTGGGGCCACGGGTGGGCCGCGACGGAGAGATTCAACTCGGAGGGCAGGCCGGAAAGGTCCGCCTTCTCCCCCACGGCGACAATGACGGTGTCGCAGGCGATCGTTACCTCCGACCCGGGCACCGGGACCGAAGTGGGCCGGCCGGTAGGGTCGGGGGGACCCGCGGTCATCGACTGGACGACGATCCCGGTCACCTGAGCGATCCCGAGGATCTGCGTCGGTGCCCGTTCGAACAGAAAGTGGACCCCCTCGATCTCCCCACCGCCGACCTCTTCGTCGTCCGCGGGCATGTCGTCGTTCGTCTTCCGGTAGACCACGGTGACCTCACCCGCCTCGTCCATTCGCACGGCCGAGCGGGCCGCATCCATCGCGACGTCACCCCCGCCGACCACCACGACCTTGCGTCCCTTCCTTCCGAGGAGCCCGTCGGGTCCTTTGTTGACCGCGAGCAGGAACTGGATGGCGGAAAATACGCCGGGCAGGTGCTCGCCGGGAATCCCCATCGCCCGAGGGTCCGAGGCCCCGATGGCCACGTAGACGGCGAGGTACCCGTCCTTCAGGAGGCTCTCGGGCGTGAAGTCAGCTCCGGCCTTCATCGAGAGCCGGAACGATACATCGAGGTTCTTGAATCGGGCCAGGTCGATGTCGAGTTCGTCGCCCGCGAGGTGGTACTTGGGGATCGTGTCGACCTGGCCCCCGAGGAACGCCTGCTCCTCGAAGACGGTGATCGAGTACCCCCGGACGGCGAGCTCCCACGCGGCCATCAGGCCGGCCGGACCCCCGCCGATCACCGCGATCCGCTCGCTCCGCGGCGCGCTCGGGACGTAGAGGAGATTCGAGTTCCCGTGCTCGAGCGCGGCGCGCTTCAGGTGACGGATGGCGATCGGGACCCCCTTCGCCCCCATCACGCAGTCCTCCTCGCAGTAGTGGTAGCACGTCTTGCAGAGGACGGTGGAGAGCGGGTTGTCCCGGAGCGTGAGGACGGCCGCCTCGTCGAACTTGTCCTGCGCGATGAGCGTGATGTACCCGCGACAGTCCTGCGTGATCGGGCACGCCTGCACGCAGAACGGCATCTGGCACTGGAGACACCGTTGGGCCTCCAGGATCGCCTTTTCCTTGGTGTAGGCGTGGAGGATCTCCCCGAACGTCTCCGCTCGCTCGTCCTTGGTCTCCTCCGGAATCGGGGTCCGGTTGTAACGAGACTCACCCATCGTGCAGTGTCCGGGTCTGTGCGACGGGAGAACTCACTCGGGGCGTCACTATATCTTCGTCGCGTGGCGCACGGTCTCAGGGCGTCGATCCGGGTCTTGCACCGCGAGGGGCGGTCAGGATGCGAGCCCCCTCCCCCTTCGCGACGTAGACGTGCAACGTGTCGCACGTCTTGCGGAAGTAGCCCGCCCCATCCGCGCCGAACCGTCCGGACATTCCCTCCTGGATCTCGAGGTCGGTGAGGGTCGGCTCCACCTCGGGAGTGAATTGGCACTCGAACACGAGGAATCGGTGTCCTTCGATGTCGAGACGGGCGGTCTCGGGTCGGCCGCAGAACGGACAGCTCAACACGTCTCGAACACCCGAGGACGGGCCATAGCGTTGACGCGGAGGTCAGTCGATGTAGCCGAGCGAGCGGAGACGCTCCTTGAGGAGGCGCTCGTCCTCCTCGCTAAAGGCCGTGTCGCCCGGGGCGTGGTCGAGGAGACGGCCCAGGATGAACGCGACCAGCTGATCGACCGACTCGAACGAGGAGCCTTTCATCCGCAGCTCGAGCGCTCGCACGATCTCCTCGGGGAGGCGAACGATCCGGATCGCGTCCGGCCCGGAGTGCGCGGTCGACGAGGGCGGCCCCGCCTCCCGGCCGCCGGACTCCTCCATCGGAGCCATCGTCACTCCCACTCGATGGTCGCGGGCGGCTTATCGGTGACATCGTAGAGGACGCGCACGACCTCGCCGTGCAGGGACCTCGTGATCCGCTCGGCGATCCGCTGGGCGACGGGTCGCGGTAGTTCGGCCGCGGTGGCCGTCATCGCGTCGACCGAGTCGACCACACGGACGCTCACCGCTTCGCCGTGCACGCGGTTGTCCCCTTGGACCCCGACGGTCAACCCCGGGAGTAGGACGGCGAAGTACTGCCAGGGAGGTCGCATCGCACGTTCAGCGACCGCTCGGTCGATCTCTTCCTCGACGACCGCATTGGCCACGCGTACCCGACGGATCCGATCGGGAGTGACCGGGCCCGCGACCCGAACCGCCAGGCCCGGTCCGGGGAACGGTTGACGGTCGGGAGACGGGATCCCCAGTTCCCGGGCGACCGCGCGAACCTCGTCCTTGTAGAGATCTCGGAGCGGCTCCACGAGACGCAGTTTGCTGTCGGCGGGTACCCCGCCTACATTGTGATGGGTCTTGATCGTGTCCCGGAGGGCGCCCCCGCTTTCGATCCAATCGGGCGCGATGGTGCCCTGGACGAGACGGTCGGTGCCGAACCGCTCGGCTTCCGCCTCGAAGAGGCGGATGAAGGCGGCGCCGATCCGTCGACGTTTTTCTTCGGGGTCGCCCACTCCCTCGAGGGTCGCGAAGAACCGATCGGCCGCCGTGACCACCTCAAACCGAAGGCCGGCCTGCCGAAACAGATCACTGACCCGGTCCACCTCCTTTTCCCGGAGGAGACCGGTGTCGACGAAGATCGCCCGCGCGCGCTCGCCCAGCGCCCGCTCGGTCAGCAGGGCCGCGACGGTGCTGTCGATCCCTCCCGACGCGGCGACGATGGCTTTGCCCGGGACCTCCGCGCGGAGGCGAACGAGCGCGTCTGCGACGAACTGGGCGGGGTCGTTCACGCCGGCCGCTCCGCCTTCACGTCGGGCTCTTCCTTCCACTTCGCCCGGTACGCCGTGATGCGGGCTTCCAGTTCCGGATGCTTGAGCGCGAGGATGGCGGTCGCCAGCAGGGCCGCGTTCTCGCTGGCGTCCAAGCCCACGGCGGCCACCGGAATTCCGGGCGGCATCTGGACGACCGAGAGGAGACTATCGAGGCCCAGCCCGCGATTGAGGGGGACCCCGATCACCGGGCGCAGCGTGCGGGCGGCGACGACTCCGGGGAGCGCGGCGGAGAGCCCCGCCATGGCGATGAACACCTCCGTGGCCGGGTCGGCCACGAGCCGGTCGACCTTCTCCGGATTCCGATGCGCGGAGGCGACGTGGACCTCGCACGGGATCTCAAATTCGGTGAGCCGGGCCCGGACCTTTTCGGCCGCCTCGAGGTCCGACTTGCTCCCGACCAGGACCGTAACTTTCACGACCGACCGGAGCGTCGTGGAGGGAAAACCGTTGCCGGGGCGGTGGCGCGCGGGGGCCCCTCGCCCTCCGAATCGGGGGCGTGGGAAGACTCGAACCGTGCCGTGACCGAACCGAGGCGGGCCGCGCACCGAGCGAGTCGGAAGACGGCGAGCGGTCGGACGAAGGACGCTCGAGGCCCGGTCTCGCGGAGGCGGAACTCTCCCCCCAAGCTCATAGGCCGCCCCGCCCGTCGCCTCCGATGACCCTCCGATTGCACAGGAGAGGTCGGTTCCGAGCTTGGCTCGGGATGCGCCTGGGCGGGGACGTCGAACTCGGGGATCGGGTCTGGAGACGGGTGCTCCATGGGCTCTGCGCGGCCGTGCTCCTCTACTACCTCATCCCGGACGGATTTTTCATCGTCGCCCCGAAGGAGGAGGTGCTCATCGCGGCGCTCGCCCTGGTGCTCGGCCTCGAGGCCCTTCGGCACTTGGCTGGTCTCGAACTCCCCACCATCCGTCCGTACGAACAGCGCCGGGTCGCGAGCTTCGCGTTCTTCGCGGTCGCGATCGTCCTCGCGGTGCTGCTGTTCCCCGTGCCGATCGCGGCGGCGGTGGTCCTGGGCACCGCCCTGGTCGACCCGCTCGCGGGCGAGATGCGGGTCGCCGAGTTCCGACGGGCCGCCCTGTGGGGCGTGCCGATCGTGGCGTATGCGGGCCTCGCCTTCGCCGGCCTTGCCCTCGTGGGGCGGTGGCCGGTCCTGGACTCCCTCGGACTTGCGGTCCTCGCGGCCCCGATCGCGGTGGCGGTCGAACGCCCGAAGTCGCGCTGGGTGGACGACGATC
>JAKIVW010000085.1 GCA_022750355.1 Thermoplasmata archaeon | reverse complement strand
CGGGGGTCGGCGTCGGACGCACGACCTTGAGCGCCGCGCCCGCCTCCAACGGCGGGATCGCGTGGCCCGCGGTGCAGATCGCCTTCGTCATCGAGACCACTCCCTACACGGGCACGGGAGACCCCACCGCCGGCGAACCCGGTACGGACCCGTGCGCCGCCAACCCCAACCTGTACGACCCGTTCTGCGAGGAGTCGAACGGGGTTCCGTTCTTCGTCGCGAACGCCCAGACGATCGCGAACGCGGTCTCGTCGGCGAACCCCCACAGCCAGGTCTCGTTCGCCCTCGTCGACTTCTTCGCGACCTACGACGACAGCTGGAACGACCCGGACGGGGCCGAGTACCACGTCGACATCCAGCAGTTCGTCCCCGCCTCCTCCTTCGGCGCGGACGTCCGGGCGACGTTCCAGGCGAGCGTCCTCGCGGGCGGCTGGATCTACGGCGATAACGACCTCGCCGACAACATGCTGGACTCTTCCTCCATCACGGCCCTCTACGGGACCATCATCGGCAGCGGCCTCACCTGGTCGAACTCGACCCACCACGTGATCGTCTACATGGGCTCCACGGCGCCGCAGGACCCCGCCTACCCGGAGAACTACCACATCTCGATGAGCCAGGACGCCCTGTTCGGCACCTGCTCCGGGATCAACTGCTACGGCGCGACCTGCGAGCCCGCCTACATCTTCGCGAACGGGATCCAACCCCAGTGCGAGGGTTGGGTCAACAGCCAGAACGGCAACTCCAGCGACTCGATCGCGGCGCTGGCCCATACCGCTCCGGCGTGCACCGGGTCGATCGGGCGCACGTGCACGATCGACATCATCGATTACAACAACTGCGTCACCGACCCGTACTGCAAGTCCTGGCCGACCGGGCGGGGCCCCAACTCCGGGCCGGGCAGCCTCGGGGTCATCACCGACGTCGACCACATCCTGCTCTCCGGGTGCGACCTCTCCGCGGCGACCGGCGGCACCTGGGACGGCCCCTCCTGGTTCACCTGCCCCAACGGGCAGTCCGGCAGTCTCCAGTACGTGCCGCACGGCCTCTCGAACCAACCGAACACCGCCAATCCCGGCCTCCTCCAGGCGTTGCGCGGGATCGGCTTCGGTCCGGTCAGCGTGACAGAGGTCGCGAAAGGTACCGGAGCTCCCGTGTTCACCTTCGTGCCGTTCGGCCACATCGCCCTCGCCCCCCACGCGGAACTCAACGCGACCGCGAGTTGCACCCGCCTTGGATCGCCGTTCCTCACTTGCCAGAAGATCCCGACCGTCCTCGTCCATGACGGGGTGACCTACCTCGCGTGGAACTGGTCGACGAACAAATCGACCAACTCGATGTTCGTGGGCGATTCCTGGAGCGCCTCGTTCAACATCATCGCCACGGGATCCCCGTACGCGGTCGTGCCGGTCGATGCGTGCGTGACCGACAACTGCAAGGCGGCCGGCAGCGGGGGGGTCGGCGGCGGCCTGTACACCTGGGCCAACTACCTCACCGACAACAACGCAAGCGTCGCCTTGCAGTCGTTCCCGCTCTCGGAGGTCTCGGTCGAGAACGCTCTCATCGGCGCCGTCGTACCTCCCCCTCCGCCTCCACCGCCGCCCCCGCCCCCACCGCCGGGCATCCCGATCACCTCCCCACTCGCGGTCCCCCAGCAGGTCGGGATCGGTCAATCGATCACCGTCTCCAACGTCTCGTTGCAGGGGGTCGGAGCCGGGGTGATCGCGGCCGGCTTTGCCCGGGTCGGGATGAAGAACAAGCCGCTCCGCATCGCGAACATGTCCCAGGGAATGAAGAACGCGATCGCGGCCCAGGCCGCTCACAAGAATACATCGTTCGGCCGCTGGGAGTGATCCAACTGACCACGCATCGTAGCCTTACTGTCGTATCGACGCACGGTCGACCGGGCCTCGGCGGGTTGTTCGCGGTGTTCGCGCTGCTCGCGATCCTGTTGCTCAGCTCGACCGCGCACGTCTCGGCGGCCTCTCCACAGGGCCGGCCGTCCCCCGCCTCGGCGCCCACCCCCGCCGCGAGCCCCGAGGCCACCTTTAACCCGCCCTGCGCCCCGATCAACGTCTCCGGCGTCTGCGTCTCGATCGCGAACGTGACGGAACCGGACATCGTCCCAGCGTCCGGCACGCAGTCCCCGGTCAACCCGACCCCCTCGACCAACCTGCCTCTCATCGTCAAGTCGGAGCAGCCTCTCAACGGGACCTCGAGCGCCAGCGCCCGCTCCGGCCCGGACGCTCCGATCATCCTGAATGTGACGGGCACCCTCTGGGACGGCGTCTCCTACTACTCCGTCTACGACGGGTCGGTCTACCACTCGGCCACGGCCCAGTGGTGGGACGGTCCCCTCGCCACCACCAACACGACCTACCCGTGGTGGTACCTCGTCAATATCTCCGCGGTGGCGGCGAGCGGCCAGGCCGAGTTCTTCGCCGGAATGTCGATCACCTGGTCCATCGAGATCACCTACAACGTCTCCGGCAACTTCATCCACGAAGGAGGGCCGAACGGACCCCAGTTCCAGTACACGTACGCCGGTGCGTGGCCCGAGTCCCCGTACATCGGCGCCCGCCAGTACGACGGCGGGGCGGCGTACGACCACGACCTGACGACCACGGTGATCCCGTCGCAGCCGAACTGGAACGACTCCATCGCCCTCACGCTCAACATCACCCCCGCGGACGTCGCCAACTCCGCGTCCATCGGGCAGGCGTATCTCGACCTCACGGAGAACGCGGCCAACGGCTCCCAGTTGTTCTCCCATACGTTCGTCTATGCCAACCTCAACGGCAGTGGCTCGGGCCTCCCGAAGATCCATTTCACGATCCCCGCGGCGTACGCGCAACAGGCGAACGCGACCGTCCATTACACGCTCCACGTCTCCGACGCCTGGGGGGATTGGATCATCTCCGCGCCGACCATGTACACCGTCGGAGGGAACGGCTCGTTCGCGGTCGGTCAGTTCGGCGACGACCTGTTGCTCACGAGCGATCCGTTCGTCACGACCCCCGCGGCCCCCCTGTTCCCCGGGACGCCGGTCGCCCTTCACCTGTCGAGCGCGAACGCGCACACCGCGATCGCCTCCGCGACCGTGTTCTACACCGTCAACCTGCCGGTACTGAAGGAGGTCACCTCCTACTCCGAACGCCTCGGTCGGATCAACTCGACCGCGTTCGCCGGGACGATCCCGGGGCTACCGGTCGGGGCCGGCGTGAACTTCACGGTCGAGGCGTGGGACTTCCAATCGACCGGTGAACTCTCGACCGTCTACAACTACTCGGTCGAACCGTTGACGACCGTCCTGCCGTCCATCGCGCAGAACGGGAGCTTCTTCTACGTCGCCGTCCACGATGCCGGGCTCAACTCCTGGGTCGACGGGGCGACCGTCTCCATCTCGGGCCCGGGCGGGTACTTCCGTTCCGTGGGGACGACGTTCGCCGGCCTCGCCTACCCGAACGGCACCTCCGACCCGTTCGCGCCGATCGTCGTTCCGGCCGGCCAGACGTACGTCATCAACGTCACCGACCCGACCTTCCACCCCGCGGCCGGCACGTTCGACGGGACGATCCAGATCCTCCTCTCCACCACCCACAACATGGGCGCGCACGCCGTGCTCGCCACGAACGACAGCTACACGGTCTACCAGACCGGCGATCTGATCGTCTTCTGGCTCAACGGAACGCTCGTCGCCCCGAGCGCCTCGAGCCCGGACTCCACGCCCATCTTCGTCGGAAGTGTGCTGGGGCTCGCCGCGGCGGCGCTGGTCTTGTATCCGCTGCTGGGATGGTGGCGCCGGATCCAGAAGCGACGCGAAGAGGAGACGAAGAGGGTCACCCTATGAGGTCGTTCTGGATCGTCGCCGTCACCGTGTTCGCCGTGTTCGCCACCGCGCTCGCCCCGGCGGCCTCCGCGCTCTTCGTCGCGTCGGCCCCGGCCCCCGCGGCGTCGTCGCCCGGTGCGGCGGTCACGGCCGCGGTGCCCGTCACAAAATCCACCCCGACCACCGGCCCGAGCTGTCCGACGCCCCAGAACCTGGCCGATTGGACGAGCTCGAATTTCTTCGACGACGCCCTCGTCACCTTCACCGTCCCCGGGTACCCCGGTGAATCGGGGGCCCAGTTCTACACCGTACCCTGCCTCAACGCGCTCCCGACGTACCTCCCCGGTTTCTGGATGAACGTCTCGACCGACGTGCCGCTCTTGCAGGCCTACGTCAACATCTGGGGTACCCTGTGGCCGACCCCGAACCAGCCGCTCGCCGACCTGCCCGGTTTCCCGTACGACTCCACGACCGTCACCCAGCTCCCGATGATCATCATGCCCGGCTCGCTCGACCAGGCGTCGTTCTGGTTCAACACGCACCGGTTCTTCTACCCCGGCTCGCAGGTCTACTTCAACATCACCCTGAAATCGACGGTCGGGACCCCCTCCACCATCAACTCCGCGAACGAGCTGAGCCAGATCGTTCCGTCGACCTCGAACCTGAACGCGACCTGGAAGTTCCAGCTCAACTCCCCCTGGTGGTCGCCGACGTTCTCCCAGAACATCCGCATCTCCACGAACCCCCCCGCGCTCGGCCGTGCGATCTACGCACCGAACCAGAACCAAACCCTCGACGTCGGCCTCGAAAGCATCGGGCAGAACGGTCTTCCCGGAAACCCGATCCCCGAGGCGGAGTTGACGTTCACGATCTCGAACGACCCCGGCTTCAACGGGACCTACGGGATCGCCTTTGCCTCTCTCAACCACACCTACCAGAACCTCACCAGCGTGATCGGCCCCTACCCGGGCGCGACCATCCGGTTGAACGTCTCGGCGTGGCTCCCGTGGGAGGGCGGGGCGATCGACAAGGAGGTCAGCGGGTACTACTGGCTCAACTGGTCGAAGGGAGGTGGTTGGCAAGCGCCCGAGCTCGGGCTGGCGGCGAACGCCGTGATCGCGACCAACCCCTCGGTCCTCTCGACCGCCACCACGACGCTCGCCTCCGGTACCCCGGTGAACATCTCCCTCACGGAGACGACCCCGAACGTCACCATCGACTCCTCCATCGTCCGATTCCATTTCACCGACGCGGACGGGACCGTCTCGGGGATCGTGCCGATGCATCTCGTGGGCCAGAACGCGACGTATGCGATCCTCCCCGGCTTCCCCTCGGGGAGTCGCCTCACCTTCTCGTTGCTCGCCAAGGATGTCTTCGGCAACCCGCTCGCCTCGGGCAACTACTCCTACCTCGAGTCGGGCAACCCGTCCGGCAATCAGAGTGCCTTCGCTTCGTACTTCTACGTCGAGGGGATCAACGCGACCACGGGTACGCTCCTCACCGGGGCTTCGTACACGGTCTCCAACGCGACCTGGACCCAGTCGGCGGTGACGAACCCGTTCGGGCTCGGGCTGCTCCAGATCCCCAACGGCGCCGGGACGCTCCAGCTTCCGTTCGGGACCTACACGGTCACGATGACTGCGCTCGGGCACACCCAGACGGCGAAGGTCAACGTCGGTTCGTCCACGCCCGTGACGGTGCGATTCTGGTTCGCGAACGGACCCATTAGCGCGACCTCCGTGATCCCGCTCTCTCCGATCTCGATCGGCCTCGTCGTCGGCGTGATCGCCATGACCGCCGCCCTGTACCCCCTGTATCGCTATTTCGAGGAGCGCCAGAAGCGGGCCGAGAAGGAGCGGACCCGCATTACCCTGTAACGACGAAGGAGAACGACTGATGGTGGCAGAAAACGACCCGATGACCCCCGGAGCCCCCGCCGACGAACCGAACCCCATGGCGGCACCGGCCGCGAGCTCCTCGGGACCTCCCGCGGTGGTCGCGCCCCGGTCCCCGGGACCGGTCCGGCCCCCGGGATCCCGTCCCGGCGCTCCGCGCCCGGCGGCCAAGGGCCCCGTCCAAAAGCCCGGCCAGCGGGTCTGGCTGACGTTCCTCGTCATCGGGCTCGTCCTCATCAGCGTGGGCGGCGGCCTCGCGCTCGCCTGGTACCCCCTCGTGGTCCACTCGACCAACGCCGCGACGTTCCTGACGCAGGCGGACGCGACCCTGACGACCAACCAGGGCTCGAACTACGTCTACTTCGCGAGCAGCTACTACCACTCCGGACAGACGGTCGTCATCCAGGACACCGTCAAGTCGGCAACATACAATGCCTCGAGCGATACCACCACGCTGTCGTTCGCGTCGATCGCGAACAACGGCAATCTCGCTCCCGTGCTCGGTCCCCTCGCGAACGACCTGTTCGGCACGCTCCAGGGGAAGGTCAGCTGGATCGGTTCCAACACCCCGGTCGTCCTCACCTTCACGGTCGTCCAGGTCCAGCTGCCCGGTGGGCCGTCCGGCAGCGGCACCTACTACACCCTCGACGCGGCGGCCGACGCGAGCTACCGCGCGATCACCCAGGGGCTTTCCGGCCCAGCCGCGGTCGCCATCCTCCCGCAGTACGTCCAGGGCTACCCGGCCCTCGAGTACGACGGCCTGTTCTACTTCCTCATCGGCGTCGGCGCGGCGGTCGTCGCCATCGGGTACCTCTACGCGGCCAAGGTCGAAGCCTGGCTGGTCCGGGAGACGAAGGAACCGAAGACCCTCCCCGTCCTGTTCATCGGTTTCCTCGGTATCCTGGGCGGTTCGTTCGTGCCGTTCTACCCGTGGCCGTTCGTCCTGCTCATCGCGGGCGCGGTCATGCTGGTCGCCTGGAAGTATCCGCAACTTTCCCTGCTCATCCTGGTCCTGTTCATCACCCCCGCCGTCGCCTACCAGTCGGGGTCGCTCGGTCTCGTCTTCCTGTTCGCGACCATTCCGATCCTGTTCGCCTCCCTCATCGACTGGCGGTTCGGGGCCGGTGTGTTCCTGACGCTGTTGCTGGCGCCGTTCGGGCTCTCGTTCATCGGGCCGGTGTTCTTCGCGCTGATCTTCTCGCTCTACCTCGGCCTCGCGGTCGCGGTCGCCGGCGGGGTCCTGGTCAGCCTGTTCGTGACGCTCGGGAACTTCCCGGTGTTCGGCTACCTGACGGGACCGGGCGGGAACGGGACGGTGAGCCTCGTCTCGGGGCACTCGGCGCCCCTCCTGCCGACCCTGTCGTTACCGTTCTTCACGGCGAACGCCATCGGCTCCGCCTACGCGGCGATCCTGAACCCGAACCTCTCCCAGCTCGCGAACGGGGGCGCCGGTCTCGGGGCGCTCCCGATCCCGCTCGCGGAGATCGGGGTCTGGTGCGTCGCGATCTGGCTGATCGTGAGCGTCACGAAGGACCGGTCGCATCTCACCACGCCCAACGTCCTGCGGTACTCGACCTACTCCGGCGCGATGATCGCGGTCGGCGCCGCCGCCGGCCTCGTCGCGTTCGGGTACGTGGGCTTGAGCTCGCTCGCGGTCGTCCTGCTCATCCCCGCGATGCTCAGCGCCGTCGTGTCGGCGTTGATCCTGCGGGATGCCTTCGAAAGCTACTTCACGTCCCGTCTCGGCGGGACCGCCGTCGGAACGCGGGTCGCCGAGATGAAGGGCCTTTCCAAGGTCACGTTCGACATGGTCGGTGGCCTCCACGACGTCAAGGCCGACATCAAGGAGTCGATGATCGTGCCGCTGCTGCGCCGCGATGTCACCACCCGGTTCAAGCTCGACCCGCCGAAGGGGATCCTCCTGTTCGGACCGCCGGGGTGCGGCAAGACGATGCTGATGAAGGCGATGGCGACCGAACTCGGGGTCGAGATGATCTCGATCAAGTGCTCGGACGTCATGTCCAAGTGGTACGGAGAGAGCGAGGGGAAGATCGCCGAACTCCTCCGGACGGCCCGCGAACGCGCCCCCTGCATCCTGTTCATGGATGAGATCGACGCGATCGCGAAACGCCGCGACATGTACTCCGCGGACGACGTCACGCCCCGCCTGCTCTCGATCCTCCTGTCCGAGATGGACGGGATCGACAAATCCACCGGCGTCATCGTCGTCGGCTCGACCAACAAGCCCGACCTGATCGACCAGGCGATGCTCCGGCCCGGCC
>JAKIVW010000007.1 GCA_022750355.1 Thermoplasmata archaeon | reverse complement strand
CGGGGCGGGTCGGTCTGCAACGTCGCGATGTTCGGATTGACGACGACGGCGTAGATCCCTTCCTCCTCGAGCGCTTTGAGGCACTGGCTGCCGGAGTAGTCGAACTCCCCGGCCTCCCCGATCTTGAGCGCGCCGCTGCCGAGCAGGAGCACCTTGCGAGGCAAGTGGACCGTCATGCGCGTCGCTTCACCTTGGCCACGAAGCGGTCGAAGACGAAGCCGGCCTCCTGGGGTCCAGGGTGTCCCTCGGGATGCCCCTGCAGGGCGAGCACCCGGCCCCCTCGGTCGCGGAGCCCCTCGAGTGTGCCGTCGTCGGGGTTGGTGGCCCAGGGCCGGAGCGGAGAGCCCCCGAGCGATCTTGGGTCGACGGCGTACCCGTGGTTCTCGCTCACGATGAGGGCGCGTCCGTCGGGAAAGAGGATGGTCTTGTTCTGGCCGCGGTGCCCGTACTTGAGCTTGAACGTCGTTCCCCCGTGGGCGAGCGCCAACAGTTGATGGCCGAGGCAGATTCCGAGGGTCGGGAGACTGCGGTTCGCGGGCCGCCCGATCTCTCGGACGGTCGTTACGAGTTCGCCCGGGTCCCCCGGTCCATTGCCGACCACCAGCCCATGAACGCGTCGACCCTCCCACTTGGTCGGCACCTCATGGTCGAACGGGAGCCGGAGCACCGAGACCCCTCGGTCGAGGAGCGCGCGGAGAATGCTGGCTTTGATGCCGCAGTCGAGCACGGCGACCAGAGGTCCGGCCTCCCCCTGGAGGAGCGTCGCCTTCTTCGGGGCGACCTCCGCCATGAACCGTTCCTCCGCATAGGCGGGGGCACGGCGGATCGCGGCCCGGAGCTCATCGTCCGACGGTCGGTCGTCGCGTCGGCCGACGTCGATCACACCCCGGACGACGCCTTCGGACCGGAGATGCTCGGTGAGGCGTCGAGTGTCCACTCCCTGGATACCGGGGACCCCCTCCTCTTCGAGCCAGGTCCCTAGGGACCGACCGCTGGTCCAGTGATGGGGCTTCGTCGTGCCCCGCACGACGAGACCGCGCACCTGGATCTCCCCGCTCTCGAGGTGGGGCAGTCCGTACTGGTCGACCGCGTGGGCGGGGGGAACGCCGTAGTTTCCCAGCAGCGGATAGGTGAACGTCAGGATCTGACCCCGGAACGACGGGTCGGTCAGCGACTCCGGATAGCCGACCATCCCGGTCGTGAAGACGACCTCCCCGACACGACGGGCGGCGGCCCCGAAGCCCGCGCCGTCGAACCGCGTGCCGTCCTCGAGAAAAAGAGTCCCCCGAAGCTCGACCTCGGCGGCGCGCGCCGGCACGGCGTCAGGAACCCGAAGGGAAGGAGGAGGGGTTTCGATTTTAAGATTTGCCGGTCGTCACGGGTGAATTTTCACTTCGAAGCGGCCGACGGGGAGGGATCGGCCGGATACGCCCTCCCCCGGAGCCGTAGTCGTCGTCCGTGAGTTTCCGGGCCCGTATCTGACCCCAGCGCCAATTCTTTAGTCCTCCGACCGCTCAGGACGTTGGAATGCTGGTCGATTCGTTCGGGCGCGGAGTGACCGACGTCCGCATCAGTGTCACGAAGCGATGCAACTTCTCGTGCGTGTACTGCCACGATGAGGGGCTGGGGCCCGTCGCTCGCCCCCGGGCGGCCCACGAGGAGGAGATGTCGCCCCTCGAAGTCGAACGTCTCGTCCGGGTCGCCCGGGAATTCGACATCCATTCGGTCAAGTTCACGGGCGGCGAACCGCTCGTCCGGCCGGATCTGGAGGAGATCGTCGCCCGGACGGTGCGCCATATCGAAGACGTCTCCCTGACGACCAACGGGTCGATGTTGGCGGCGCGGGCCGAGGGTCTCCGGAACGCCGGACTCAAACGCGTGAACATCTCCGTCGACTCCCTCGATCCGACCGCCTTCCGAGAGATTCGGGGGGGATCGCTCGCGCCCGTCCTCGCCGGCGTCCAGGCGGCCCTTCGCGTGGGCCTCAAGCCGGTCAAGCTGAACCTCGTGGTCTTCCGACCCACGCTCCCCCACCTCCCCGAGATGATCGAATTCGCGAGCCGGACCGAAGGACTCCGCCTGCAACTCATCGAGTTCATGCCCGAGCTGGTCGGGCATCGGGACTGGTCCGTCGACATCGACGCGGTGAAGCGGTGGCTGGAGAGCCGCGCGGACCGGGTGCTCGTCCGCGAGATGCATCATCGCCGGATCTATCTGTTCAAAGGGGCGGAAGTCGAAGTGGTCGACCCCGTCCGCAATCCCGAGTTCTGCATGAACTGCCACCGGATCCGAGTCACCCACAGGGGCGAACTCAAGGGATGCCTCAACCGGAACGACGACCTCGTCCCGACGCGGGGGCTGGACGACGCCGGACTCCGGGAAGCGTTCCGCACGGTCGTCGCGGCCCGCGTGCCGTACTACGGGGGGTACGTCCGGGACTATGCACCGCGCGCGCCGGGGACCTCGCTCATCCCCCTCCTCCCCCTCGAGCCCGAGCGCTAGCCCCCGCCCCGATCCGGTCGGGCTCCGGCGGATGCTCCCGGCGGGATTCGAACCCGCGTTACGGGGTCGAAGGCCCCGAATCCTTGACCGGACTAGACTACGGGAGCGCCCTCGTCGGAACGGGTCGCGGACCACGCCCGGGTGCTATGAGCTTGCTGGGTCCGGGGCAGCCGTCCCCCTCCGGAGGCACGTTCGGAAGCGGGATCGCTCGGCTACTTCGGACTCGGTCGTTCGAGAATGTAGGGGGTGTAGGGGTGGCGCGGGAGGTACTCCGAGCGTCGCTGTCCGGTGACGGCGTAGATGGTCTTCTCCCCGATCTTGCACGCATTGTCGGCGATCCGCTCGAAGTGCCGCGCCACGAGGAGCTCGTTCGAGAGCCGAAGGGCGGACTGAGGGTCCCGTCGGAGCCCCTCGACGATCAGCCGCATCGCGTCGCGATGCAACCGGTCGACCTCGTCGTCCCGGACGAACAGCCCGAGCGCCAGCGCGGACTGGTCCTCGACCAGGGCATCGAGGGATTGCTGGACCATCGATTCGACCGTCAGGTCCATCGCGGCGAGCACCCCGGCCAACTCCGGGACGTCGGGGGAGGTCTTGGGGGTGGTGATCCGCGCCATGTCAAATCCGAGGCGGCCGATCCGATCGAGGTGGGTCGAGATCTTGAGGAGGGCGGCGGCCGTCCGCAGGTCCACCGCGGCCGGTTGCCGAATCACGAGGAAACTGATGATCTCGTGCTCGATGTTCTCGTCGAACCGGTCCAACTCCGTGTCCCGGTCGAGCACCTTCTGCGCCGCGTCCAGATCGCCGGCATTGAACGCCGCCCAGCCGTTGTGGACCATCTGGAGGGCCCACTGGCCCATCTCTTTGGCCTGCTCCTTGAGACGGCGTATCTCGACATCGGCCCCGCGCGGCTCTTCCGGCGTTATTGGGGAATCGTCCGTCATCCGAATCTCCCGGTAATGTACTGTTCCGTTAGTCGTTCTTTCGGTCGTTCGAACAGCGACTCCGTAGGACCCACCTCGATCAGCTTGCCGAGGTACAGGAAGGCGGTGTAGTCGGCCACCCGGGCGGCCTGCTGCATGTTGTGCGTGACGATGATGACCGTATAATGTGACTTCAGCTCGTCGACGAGGACCTCGATCTTGGCGGTCGCGACCGGGTCCAGGGCGGAGCACGGCTCGTCCATGAGGAGGACCTCCGGTTCCGCGGCGAGCGCCCGGGCGATGCACAGGCGCTGCTGCTGACCTCCGGAAAGGGAGACCGCCGGGGCGTCCACGCGGTCCTTGACCTCGTCCCAGAGCGCCGCCTGTTGCAAGCTCCGAACCACCGCGCGATCGATCTCGTCCCGAGAGTGCCGACCCGCGAAGCGCAGGGCCACGCTGACATTGTCGAAGATGGACATGGTGACGAAAGGGTTCGGCTTCTGGAACACCATCCCGACCCGGCGGCGGACCCCGACGGGGTCGAGCTGGAGGATGTCCTCCCCGTCGAGGAGGATCCGGCCCTCGACCCGGGTCCGTGGCAAGGTCTCATGCATTCGGTTGAGGCACCGAATGAGGGTGGACTTCCCGCACCCCGAAGGGCCGATGATCGCGCTTACTTTTCCCTCCGGGAAACCGACCGAGATCTCCGAGATCGCTTTCGTCTTGCCGTAGTACGCCGACAGCCCTTCGACCTGCATCTTGGCCCCCTCCATCCGGATCACCCCCCTCGCATTCGGCGGACCATTCGGTTGACGACGAGCCGGGACAATACACTGGCGATGAGGATCAGGATGATCAGGATCAGCGCCGCGCCCCACGCCAAGCTGATCCAGTTCTTGTACGGGCTCTCCGCGAAGTTGTAGATGAGCAAGGGCAGCGCGTTGATCGGGTTGTTGAACCCTTGGAAGCCGAGTCGGCTTCCGAACGCCGTGAAGAGGAGCGGTGCGGCCTCCCCCGCCGCCCGCATGACGGAGAGTAGGATGCCGGTGAGGACGGCGGGCAGCGCGGTGACGACGACGATCTGGAGCGTCGTTCTCCACTTGGGGATCCCCAACGCGAGCGCTGCTTCCCGGAGGGAATGAGGGACCGTTCGCAACGCTTCTTCGCACGTTCGCGTGACGATCGGGATCATGATCACGGAGAGGGCGAGGGCCCCGGTGAGGGCGCTGAACACGATCACCGGGTAGTAGATCACGAAGTAAGTGTAGATGAACACCCCCGCGATGATCGAGGGCACTCCGGTGAGGACGTCGGCGGTGAAGCTGATGGCCAGCCCCAGGAAGCGGCCCCGGTATTCCACCGCGAAGACGGCGGCGGCGAGTCCGATCGGGACGGAGATCGCGGTGGCGAGACCGACGAGGATGAGCGTACCCTGAATGGCCGAGCCGATCCCCCCGACCGCGCACGGGGGCTGACCCACGACCGGCGAGCACGGCGACGGTGGGTTGGCGGTCAAGAAGTCCACCGAGAGGACGGGACCTCCGAGCACGGCCGCTTGGTAGATCACACTCGCGAGGGGGATGAGCGCGACCAGGGCGCAGAGCCCGGCGAGGACGGTCATCGTGTGGCTCCATAACTTTCGCCGAGCGGATCGATCGAACTTCATTCGGTGGACCCTCCGCTGACCCGGAGCACTCTCCAGAGGAGGAGCCGCGCCACGACGTTGACGAGGAGGGAGATGAGAAGGAGGATCAGGCCCGCCTCGATGATCGCCGAGTACTGGAGCGGGCCGTTGCTGTTCGTGAGTTCGTTCGCGATGAGGCTCGAAATCGTTTGACCCTGGGAAAAGAAGGACGTGGGGACCGCATCGCGGTTCCCGATGGTCATCGTGACGGCCATCGTCTCCCCGAGCGCGCGTCCGAGACCGAGGATGGTCGCCCCGAAGATGCCCGACCGCGCGTAGGGAACGATGCCATACCGGGTGGTCTCCCAGTTCGTGGCGCCGAGGCTGAGCGCCGCCTCTTTCTGGCTGTTCGGAACGGCGGCGAGGGTTTCCCGGCTGATCGCGGAGATCGTGGGGATCACCATGATCGCGAGGATCACGCCGGCCGTCAGGATGTCCGTCCCGGTGGCGGGTCCGTTGAATCCGCCCGTCCAGCCGAGGTATCGGTGGAGGGCCGGCTCGACCGAGGTCCGCATGTAGGGTCCGAGCACGTACAACGCCCAGAACCCATAGACGACGGACGGCACCGCCGCCAGCATCTCGATCACCGTTCCCACCGGGCCCCGCATCCATCGCGGGGCCTGGGTGGTGAGAAAAATCGCCGAGCCGATCGCGAGCGGGAATCCGATCAGCAGGGCGATCGCGCTGGTGATCAGCGTGCCGGAGAGCGCCGGGACGACTCCGTAGATGTTGTTCTTCACGTCCCACTGGGTGCCGATGATGAAACCCCAACCGAAGGCACGGAACGACATCGCGGATTGGTCGACCAGGATGCCGACGATCGCCAGGATGAGGACGAGGACGCCGATCCCCCCGACCCCGACGAGAGCCGCAAAAATCAGGTCACCCCATCGTCGAGGGCGTCGACGGACGATGGGGTCCCCGGGGGAAAGGGTTGGTCGTGTCATTGTCGCCCGCTCCGGCCCTGGCGCGTCGTTAGACCGACGACCCGCACGTGTTGGGCACCGCGCTCCCGTCGTAGGTGAGTTGAGCGATCGTCGTCTCGTCGGACGTCACGATCGAGGCCGGTAGCGGCACGTAGTAGAGCTGGGCCGAATACGACTGGCCGGTCGTCACCATCCAATACAGGTAGTCCACGAGCGTCTCGGCCGTCGTCAGGGTGATCGCCGAGCCGTAGGCGCCGCTCAGATCCTGGTAGACGAAGACGTACGTCAGGGACGTGATCGGATAATCGCCGGCGCCCGGCGCATTGAGCACCGAGACGTTGTACCAGTCCCCGTTCCCTGCGGGCAGGGTCGGATTCGCGTCCTTGAGCGCCGAGGCAGTGTTGTTCACGCTGGCGAGGACGTAGTGCCCCGCGGGGTTGAGGACCTTGCCGAACTGGATTCCGCCGTTCAGCGCGTAGTTCAGGTCGACGTACCCGATAGTGTCCGGCGTCTTCTGGACGTACCCGGCCACCCCCGCGTTCTTCGGTTGGCCACTGCCGACCGGCCAAACCACGGTCGTCCCTTTCCCAACGGAGCTCGCCCACGCGGGGCTCTCCTGGGAGAGGTAGCTCGTCCAGATGAAGGTGGTTCCGCTGCCGTCCGAGCGCTCGACGACCTGGATCCCCGCGTTCGGGAGGGTCACGCCGGGGTTGAGGGTTTGGATAGGCGTGCTGTTCCAGTTGGTGATCGATCCCATGTAGATCCCGACGAGGACCGAGCCGTTGAAATTCAGCGTGGGGACTCCCGCGACGTTGTAGATCGGAACGACTCCACCGGCCGACTCCGGGATGGTCAGCAACGGGGCGGGAGCCGCGACCACCTGGGCGTGGTTGAGGGGGGCGTCACTCGCACCGTATTCGACCGTCTTGGTCGAGATATCGGTGATGCCGGCGGAACTGCCGACCGATTCATAGTTCACCGCGGTGCCGCCGCCGTAGACGGTCTCCCACTGGTATTGCAGCGGATAGACAAGCGTAGAGCCGGCGCCCTTGATGGAACCGCCGGAAGGCGGCGCGCAGGTGCCAGGGGCCGGAGGCGTTGAGCTCGATCCCTTGAACCACCCTGCGTAAAACCCGGCGGCGACCACCAGGATGACCACGACCACAATGGCGAGGGCCACGTACATCGGGGTGTTCGATCGGCTACGTTTCATGGTTTCCGTCGGGGGTGCCGCGTTGGACGGTTGTCCCGTTCCTTGTCCGCTCATTCCGTTGTTTTCCCTCCCCTCGTGTAGTGAATCGAGGAGTGCAAGCCGCCGATGCTCCGAGGGCACCGCAGAACGAGGCTGGATGGACCGGCCCGATTTCCTCGGGTACGCCGTCCCGCCGGTTGGCGGAAAACGGGTCGACCGACGCCGAACATCGGTGCGGGGACCCGGACGACGGAGATATAGAAAACCAATGTAGAATCTATATTGCGCTATAGTGACCTCATAGCGGGCCATATGCGACGGGCTCTCACCCCGCCGCACGCGTCCGACGGGCGAGGCTCCCCGTCAAGAATATCACCGGACTCCGCCCGCTACGGCGCGACTGTTGGTCCGGTTCGGGTACGACGGGGTCGGGTTCTCCGGCTGGGCGCGACAGCCCGGTCGACGGACGATCGAGGGGGAGATCCGCCGAGGGCTCACCCGGTACAAGATCGCGTCCGCCCCGACCTTCGGGCGACTCGAAGCCGCCAGTCGTACGGACCGCGGGGTGAGCGCCCGGGCCAATGCCCTCGGCGTCTCGACCTCCTTCTCGCCCGCGGCCACGATCCGGGCGTTGAACGGGATCGACCCGGCGATCTGCTTCACGGCGGCACGGCCCATTCCCGACGATTACCGGGTTCGCGCCGCGACCCGTCGCGTGTACCGGTATTACGAAGCACCCGACAATCAACCTCACGAGGCCGCCGAAGCGGCCGCGGCGCTCATCCGAGGAGAAGTGGACGTCCGGTCGTTCGGTCGGGAGGTGCCCCGCGAGGCCCCGGTCCGTCGGACGGTCGAATCCGTCACCGTCTCGGTTTCCCCCGACGGAGGACGGACGATCGAGGTGCGGGCGCCCGCGTTCGTGTGGGGCCAAGTTCGAAAAACGGTCGCGGCCCTGCGCGAGGCGGACGCGGGGCGACTCCCCCTCGCCCGGCTCCGGGCGGCCCTCTCGGGGGAGATCCGACTCACGCTTCCCACCGTCCCGCCCGAACCGCTCGTCCTCTGGGAGGTCGAGTACGCCGAACCGTGGACCCATCTCTGGAGCGGCCCCAACCGCCACCAACGCGAGTATCTGGCTCGTGAGCGGTCACGGTGGTGGAGCCGATCGCAGTGGCTGGGCGACTATGGCGCTCGGTCGGCTCGGCGCTAACCGACCCGCTCCCACCGTTCGAGTTTTTGGACGGTCGCGAGGGTCGACCCCCGCTGGATCTCTTCCCGAACTCGATTCTCGTGCTCAAGGACGTCGAGGGCCCGGTTCGCGATCTCGGCGACCCGCTCTCGCGGCACGACGACCACCCCGCTCAGGTCGCCGATGATCCAGTCCCCGGGGCGCACCCGTTGTCCTCCCACGACCACTTCGACCCCGATCTCCCCGTGGCCCTTCGGCTCGCCCGCATCCGGGCTGACGTAGCGGCTGAACAGCGGGAATCCCAGCTCCAGGATCGCGTCGACGTCGCGCGCGGCCCCGTCGATCACTACGGCCGCCACGCCCCGACCGTGGGCGCTCCAGCTCGCGAGCTCGCCCCAGATCGCGGTGGACCCACCGCCGGCGTCCACGACGATGACGTCGCCGGGTCCCGCACGGTCGATCGCCTCCACGGGTTTGGCCCAATCCCCGTCCCGGGTGACGACCGTCACCGCGGGGCCCGCGACGCGCACGGTCGGGCTCTTCAACCGTGCCAGGATGCCGTGCATCGCGCCTCGGCGCTGCATCGCGTCCGTCACGTTCGGGCTCGACACTTTCAGGAAGGCGGCTCGGACGTCGGTTCCCGAGTAGCGCCGGAAGTTCTCGGTCGGCACTTCGGTACGGGTATCGATCGCCTCGCGGATCCTCCGCGTCGCATCGGTCACCTGCGGGCTCTTGGTGATCGCACCGCCCACGATGAGGATCTGCGCCCCGGCGCGCACCGCGGCCGCGACGGTCTCGGAGTTCAGGCCCCCGGCGACGGCGACCGGGATCGGAGAGGATTTCGCGAGTTCGGTGAGGACGTCGAAGGGCGTGCGCCCCTGCATCTGCATATCGATCCCGATGTGCCAACAGACCGCCGCCGCGCCGAGCTCGGCGACCCGCTTCGCCCGCGCGATGGGGTCCGGGACCCCGAGGAGGTCGACGACGATCTCCGCGCCGTACAGTTCCCCACCGCGGACCCCGTCCGCGATGGTGTCGTCGTCCGCCGCCCCGAGGATCGTCACGAGGTCCGCGCCCGCCTTGGCCGCGATCTCGACCTCGAACGCGCCGGTGTCCATGACCTTCAGGTCGGCCACGATCCGATGGTCGGGGAACGCCTTCTTCAGTTCCCGTACGGCGTCGAGCCCCTCGCTCTTGATGAGAGGGGTTCCGGCTTCGACCCAGTCCGCCCCCCCCGCCACCGCCTCGCGGGCCGCGAGGAGCGCCCGGGAGAGGTTCTCGAAGTCGAGCGCCACCTGCAGGATGGGTCGGTCGAGGCGCATTCCTCGTGCGAGAGGGGGCCGCTATTAACGGTCTCCCGGGTCCCGCGGGCCGTGCCCGCCCCGCCGACCGGAACGGTCCAACTGTATCCGGGCGACGCGCGCCATCTGACCGCACTCGTGGACCACAGCGTCCAACTCGTGGTGACGTCCCCTCCCTACCCGATGATCCCCCAGTGGGACCTCCTGTTCGCGGAGCTCGGAGCGCGGGAGTATCCCGCGATGCTGCGAGTGCTCGAAGAGGCCTGGGCCGAATGCCATCGGGTGCTGGTCGAAGGCGGCTTGCTCGCGGTCGTCATCGGGGACGCCCTACGCTCCGGGGAGGACGGGTTCCGCCTCTGGCCGAACCACGCGGAAACTCTCGTGTCGGCGACGCGCGTCGGATTTCGCCCGCTCCCGTACATCCTCTGGAAGAAGCCCACGAACAAACCCAACGCGTTCCTCGGGAGCGGGTTCCTGCCCCCCAACGCCTACGTCACGCTGGATTGCGAGTACATACTTCTGTTCCGGAAGGGCGGCTTGCGCCGGTTCCCGGCCCACGACCCTCGGCGAACGGCGAGTCGGCTCTCGCGGGTCGAGCGCGACCGATGGTTCAGCCAGGTCTGGGACGACGTGCGCGGCACTCCCCAACGTCGGACGGGCGGGCGGACCGGGGCGTTCCCGCCCGAGATCCCCCACCGTCTCGTCCGGATGTTCTCGGTCGTCGGCGACACGGTGCTCGACCCGTTTGCCGGAACCGGGACGACCCTTTGGAGCGCCGCGGACGCGGGAAGGAATGCCGTCGGCGTGGAGTATGATACGTCCGTCTATCGGGATCTCGTCCGGGAAGCGGTCCAGCGACGGCGTGCGTCGAGTGGGGTTCCCCGGGTCACGGATCCGGGTTCGTGACCGGTCGCGGGGCCCCCCCGAGGGGGTCGCGGGGCGGGGGGCGCGGTGGGCCAGTTCCTCCTCGAGCGCGGTCCGCAGGTACTGCAACGACGGATCGCTGAGGCGATCCAGGTGGAGCAGGAGGTAGTGCAGGTAGATCCGTTCCGGACGTCGGAGGGGACCCGGAGCGGGTCCGCCCGGGGGGGAGGCATGTCGGGCGAGTGTCTCTCCGTGGTGCTCGTGCTCCGACCCGTGAAACTCACGCCCGATCGCGCCGATCAGCGGCGGGGAGATGTGCCCGACCGGGTCGTACGGTTCGAGCGGTTCCGTCGGAGTGGGCGCCCGAGCCGCCGCCGCCCGCGAATCGATCCGACTTTGCAAGTACGGGTGGACCGGGCGGTTCGGGTCCTGCAGATCTTCGATGGGCCGACCCGCTACTTCCTCGACGATCGTGCGGAGGCTCCAGCTCGTGCGACGCCGGGAGGGGCCGTCGGCCGTCGCTTCTCCGGCCACGACGGGACCCGGCGGACCGGCCCTCATAAACCATCCTCTCGACCGGCAGGACAGGGCGACGAACCGAGCGTACGCGAGAGGAATTCGAATTCCGGCGTGGAGGCCACGATCGCGAGCGGAAGATGGAGTTCTCCCACCCGCCAGAGCGACTCGGAGTAGCCCGCGGCCCGGGGAAGGCGCGCCTTCGGAAGCCACCCCGCCTCGGCGCCTGTGAGCCCGAAGAACGTCTTGGCCTCGCCCGAGACCTCGGGGAGGTGGAGCAGCGCGCTCGCGTAGAGATTTCGGAGAGTCGAGCGGCCGCTGGGCGTTGCGAGAAAATCGTCCGGGTTCTGACTGAGCAGGAGAACGCCGGCGTCGAAATGACGCACGTGGCGTACGACCCGGTCGAGGAACTCTGCGGTGGGTCCGTGGCGCGCCAGGAGGTGCGCTTCGTCCACCAGCACGACCTTCGGACCCGGGCGGTCCCGCAACCTTCCGTAGGCCCAATCGAGCAGGTAGGTGAGATGGAATGCGCGGTGCTCCTCCGCGACCCCCGAAAGGTCGAGCGAGATCGGAGAGGCTTCCGGGCAAAAGGTCGTGGGGCCGTTCACTTCCTGCAACGAACCGGTGCGGAACACTTCGAGGAGGGTCCCCAGCCGTCCGTCCGAGGCCGGTGCGCGCTCCACCTCGGCGAGCAGGTCGTCGAAGGTGGGTACGGTTGGCCCCCGGTCGTACAGGTGCGTGACGGCGGCGTCCAAGCGAGCCGCTTCCTCGTCCCGCAGGCTCGGGAAGAGGGCGCGGAGCATCGCGGCGACGCGCGCCGACTTCTCTCGCCGATCCCCGCCCGTCGTGACCGGGTCGAGCGGGTTGAGGCGTCCCGAGCCCGGGGCGGCAAGCCGGAGGACCTGACCACCGAGCGCGCGGACGAATCCACCGAACTCCCCGAGCGGGTCGAGAACGAGCAGGTCCAGATCGGGCCGGACCCAGCGGCTGCGAAGCACGTACAGCGCGGCGGCGAACGACTTCCCCGAGCCGGTCGTTCCGAAGATCCCCCACGAATGGCTGGCGTGGCTCCACCGGTCGAGGAAGACCGGGCTCGCATCCGCGAGCGCGAGCCCGACGAGGATCCCGCCGGGCTCCAGGACCGTCTCGTCTCCGAACGGAAACAGGGCCGCGACCCCGTCGGAGGGAAGGGTATGCCAGTACCCTCGTGGTCGAGGTCCGGGAACGCCCGGCTCCGTCGCCTCCAGCGCGCTCCCCACTTCGTAACGGGGAACCCGGGGGCGGAATCCGAGGGCGGCCAACCGATCGGAGAGTCGCGCCCGCACCGCCTCGACCCGAGCTCGGCTTGAAGCGCTCGCCACGAAGCAGAGTCCGACCTTCCAAAGTTCCTGGGCCCCTCGGGCAATCGCGTGCGCCAGTTCCCTCGACGAAGCCTGCTCCACCTCGAGGCGCGAACTCTCCGCGCCCCGACCCGGGTCGGTCAGCTCGACCTCGGCGACCGAGCGGGCGCGTTCGACCATTTCGAGGGCCCGCTCGGGCGGAATGCGATGGAGCTCGAGCCGCATTTCCACCGGTTCGGTGGTCGACAGTACCCGCTCGAGGAAGCCGAAGCCGACTTCGGGAGGAAGTTCCCGGACGAGGAGGGGAGCGCGATATCGCCGGCCGATGCGGTCGGTGGTGGACCCCTCGGCCGAGCCCCCCCACCCCGGCTCGCTCATGGACCCCCTCGAGGGAATCGACGGGCGATCGCCCACAGGGGCACGAGAGAGAGACCCAGCGCCAGCCCCCGGAACGGAGCCAGCGCGCCCGCCCCTTCGAGGAAATACGCCCCGCCCAATCCGGCCGCGGCCCAAGCTCCGCCCCACCGGACGACCGAAGTTCCCCGGAAGGGTCCCCCGCTCTGCGAGCGAAGGGAGAGCCAACCCGCGACGGCGAGGACCGCCAACGCACCGGTGAGCGCGGCCAACGTCGGTGCGAGCACGGAGAGCGCTCCGCTCACCACCGCGCCTCCGACGCTGACCCCCAACACATCGAATTCGGCGGAGAAGGAGGGTGGGCGCCGCCTCGTCACGCGGAACCTCGGGGCACAGACCACCCGAACCCGCGTATCGATTCGGCCAGTGCTCGGTCCGCCAGCAGGACCGGACGCAATCCCAGCGAGGCGAGCTGGTCGGCCAAGCTCCGGGCCTGTTCTTCCAGGCGCCGATCGCTCTCGGGGCTGTGGCCGCTCGTGCCGATCGAGATCTCGACCCGGCGGGATCGCCGTCGGCGGCACAGGACCATGACCAGCTCTCCGTACCCCGATCGGGCCGACTGTTCGGCGACGGAGCAGGGCGCGTTCCCCGGTAGTACAGGACCGTCGCGCAGGGGCGCCGTCGTCGCCCGGAGGACGAGCGAACCTTCCGAAGCACGGAGGAGGTCCCGGAACCGTTCGAACATCACGGCCAGCTCCGCGGGCGGCCGATATGCGAGCGGGGTGCCTCCCGTGCGTACGACCGTCACACGTTGGCCGGAGGCGAGCGCCGCGACGCAACCGCGAACCCTCGGAAGTGGCCCCCGGGTCCTCAGCGGAAGTCCCCCCCGACCTTGCAGTTGGAACACGAGCCAACGCCCGACGCGGGCGTCCACCGCCTCGCCGTCCGGCCGCCACGCCGAGACCGCAAAGCCGATCGCGAGGACAGGTACCCAGGCGAACGGGCTGGTGAACGGGACCAACACCGCGCCCGCGGCCGCATATCCCACGAACTTGAGCGCGTCCCGGGCGCTGGGGAACGGGCCGAGACGCACTCGTCGGTCCACCCGTTCGGGCAGCCCGACCACGGGAGCGCCGGCGTCCGGGCCCTCCATCTCACCCGACGCCTCCGCCCCGCATCGGTGGCCAGCGGCCGGCCCCCTTCGTATCGGCCGACGGGAGGTGGCGTAGGAGGTGGAGCGCCGTGTGACCCAGGATCGTCCCGGCGGCGAGCGGAGCTGCGGCGGGGAACCCGGCCGTGCCGGCGGAACGGACGGCACCCGCCAAGGCACGACCACCAGCCCCGGTTCCCGCGGCGGCATTCGCCGAGGGGCCGGCGATCGACGCGGGGCCGCCCGAGGCGGTACTCAACCCTCGTTGAAGGCCGCCGGAGATCACTCCTCCGCTCGTGGGAAATCCGAACGCGGCGAGGTTCGTCCCCGCCACCGAGAGAAGAAACGGCGACGCGAGCGCGACCCCGAGGTAGCCGATGAGCAACACCGGACTGCTGGTTCGGACCGCCAATTGCAACGGGACGATGAGCACGCAGGGGAGGAACGCCAATTCGAGGAACAGCAGCCACGCCCGTCGCGGGATGGACGAGAACGGCCGAAGCGGCCAGAGCAACGTGAAGAGGGGCAACAGTACGATCAGTACCGACAAGGTCGCGTCCCGCACGCCGATCGCGAGGACCAGCGCGAGGACGGCGAGGAACTCCACGATAGAGAGAATGAGGGCGAGGGCCCCGTTGTCCCAGGAGAATTGGACCTCGCCGTCGCCACCGAGGTTGACCCAGTGTTCCCAGGCGGCGCCGTTCCACCCGGCAAAGACGGGGTACAGCGCGCCCGCGAGGTCCAAAACCCCGGCCGCGATCGGAAGCGTAAAATTGGAGACGATGACCGCCACGACCAGCCGCGGCAACAATCCCGACAGGGAGTCCGTCCACCGGGCCACGGCGGACCGGGCCAGGTAGAGGAGCGCCACCCCGGCCCCGACTAGCGCGATGGCCGGGTCGACCACATTTACGAGCGTGTAGGAGGAGAACTGGACCGCGGAGGAGAGAAAATCGGTCGGTCCCCCGCCCGCCGCGCGAAGCGGCGGGAACAAGGCGCTCGGCTGCAGCATCGGCACGAGAAGGCCATCGTACGTCGGACCGGTGACGGCGGCGACGATCGCCGTCAGGACCGCGAAAAGCCCGAAGAGGAGGCTCCGAAGGACGGTGGGCCAGTCGACCGAGAGTGCGATCAACTCGCCTTCCTCAGGAGCCCGTCAGGACCCAGTGGGCCAGGCCCCAGAACAGCCCCGTGATGGCCGCCGTGAACAGCAGCGTTCCGATCAGCGCGTCCCGGGCACGATCCTTGGCTTGGACCTTCTTGGTGATGTCGTTCGAGAACCAGCTGAGGGCGACCCGCGCCCAGACCAGGGAAAGCAGTCCGCTCCCGGCGACTCCCAGCAGTTCGACCAATCGGTCGATCGCGGTGGAAAAGTTTCCGACCGCCGAAGAGATTCCCCGGAGGCTCGACCTAGTCGAGCCGGGGCCTCCGTGGTGGGCTCCCGCCGCGGCTCCTCCCGGTATTCCCACCACCAGCATCAACGTCAGGACCAGAGCGATGCCCGCGGCTCGGACCCCCGGCCGCCGACGAGGGGCAGGGCGCATCAGTCGGTCGCCCACGCGAGCACCTCCCCTCCGTCCGGGTCCGATTCGGATCGGACCCGGCCCTCGTGGATCAGTCGGTCGAGAGCGGCGCGGACCGACTCCAGCGGGATGCCCTCCTCCTCCGCCATCAGCTCGATGGTCAATCGGTCCGCGCCGTCGGCCGGGCGGAGCAGTCGCTCGAGGACGGAGTCGGGATCCGGTGGCGGGAGATCGACCGGTCGGGCCCGACGCCGCCACGCGATCGTCCCGACTCCCAGGACCAGGCAGATCAGTACGAGCCCGACCAACTCGGGAGCGAGATCGGACCCGCTCCGGACCGAACGGGTCGGAGGGAGCGGCGGGGGTGAGGGAAGCGCCGCCGTCAGATTAACGGAGGCCTCGGCCCCTCGCGCGTCCCGGAGGGTCACGTTGAGTGGCACGGGCCCCGACCCCAGGAGGAGGAGGCTCGCCTCGTACGGCCCAGCGCTGGCCTCACTCGCGTTCCAGAGCGTCCCTTCGGTGGAATTCACCCAGAGGGTGTACGGCAACACCCCTCCGACCGCCACGAACGTCAGGTTGACCCCGGGCGCCCCCGTGAAGTTGTTGGGTGCGGCCCACACTCGAAGCGTGGGTGCGATCGGAAGCCCGACCGTCAACGTGCCGGTGACGAGGGACGTGGCCGCGTCCTCGACGAGGACGACCAAGCTCGCATTTCCTTCCTCCGGGAACGAACCGGACCAACCGAACGAGCTGTTGAGGCTCCGGCCGGCCGAGCTGTTCCCGCTCGTGAAGTCAGAATCCGTTTCGAGGTCCCAGAACAACGGCCCCGTTCCTCCCACGACCCTAGCCTGCACCTCGACCCACGTCGCGGAAGGACCGTTCGTCGTATTCGCCCAAAGGGTGAGGTTGGGGGCCGAACCGACGATCAGTTTCACCCACGGGGACGCGGCCGAGGCGCCGAGGGAGTCGGCCACCGAACCGTTGAGTCCGTTCGGGCCGGCATACGGGGGCGTCCAGGGGACCAGGAAGGCGCCGTCGGCCGGCGCGACGGCCCGCTCGCCGAGCGACCCGTTCCGTGAGCCCCACGTTACCCGGAACGGCGGGACTCCCCCCGAGATCGTGACCCTGAGATACGTCGGTGTCCGGGAATCGAGAGCGTTGGTCCAAGGTTCGACCGACAGCGCGACCGCCGGGGCCACCGGCTCTTCCCGAGTGCTTTGGACGATCTGCGTCGGTGCCGGTGAGCCGACCTTGAAAGTGACACCCAGGAGCCCGGCCGCCGCCGGAGTGCACGTCACATTGGTGATGTAGTAGCGGGGCTGGACGACCGGATCCGTCGTACAGGCGATGATCGCTCCGAACCGCACCGAGGGTCGTTCCACCGACCCCTCGAAGTCGACCGGAACCCCAACCTCCGCGAGCGGGGCGGAGGCGTTGATCTGCAGCGCGGTACCGTTGCTCACCTCGATGGCTTCCGGGACGGCCCCCCGCACATCGATCCGGTCGGAGTCGTAGACTCCGATCCGCGGCCGGTAGGTCCCGGAAGAGAAGTTGTGCGAAACGACAAACGCCCCGGCCGCCGGGAGGGTCTGGTTGATGAACGATCCATCCCCCCAATCGATGCCCACGAGGTACGGAGGGCGCCCCCCGACGACGGTGGCGCCCAGCTGAACCGTGCCGGGGGCGGCCGTCGCGCGGGGATCCGCCGACACATCGGTCACCGAAAGCGTCGGGTAGGTGGTCACGTTCGAGTAGGCGGTTTGCTGTACCGTTCGATTCGACCCACCACAGGAGAGCTGGGCCGCCGATCGGACGGCGACCTCCGATACCGACCACGTCAGGTTGGTGGGAACGAATCCCGTGCTCGGCTCGGTCGGAGTCTCAAACGTCCCGCCGGCCGCCGCGGGGGAGGGGAGGAACCACGTCGACCATTCAGGGTGGAGGACGCATCCGAACGGAGCGCGACTCCATTGGGCGCCGAGAGATTGGGTGGTGGTCCCTTCCGCGGGGAACTGGGGTTGTTGGATCGAGAGGGTGGGGGACGAGGGGGCGATCGCGCCCGGGGCGGTATGCCCTCCGGCCTCCAACGCCGTCGACGGGTTGGAAACGGGGCGCAGGCCCATCGGGTTGGCGAGAAGCAGGAGGGCGAACGCGGTCCATCCGACGACTCCCACGGCGCTCGCACGCTGCGTTCGGCCCACCACCCGACTGCCCCCGAGGGGACCGACCGATCCCGGCTACATCGGCCCGCATACGACAGTGGGCGGTGGAAGTTGCCCGCCGGTTCGGGATCGCCCGCGTTAATGCGGACGCGTCAGGAGGGCGACGTGGTCCCGGGCGAACGGGGAGAGTCCCACCTCGGCCCGCACTTCCATCCCGGCGCGTTCGAGTTCCGCCCGCGCTTCCCGCACGATCGCGACCGACGGACGGGTCTGCGTGACCGAGCGGACCTTCAACATGAAGATCCCGCGGCCGCGGGGCGCGAGGACGGCCCGCGAATTCTCGACAAAGATCGCCGCCTGATTCCGTTGGGCCACGTCCTGGTAGAGGAGGTCCACGAGACCGACGTCGGCGCGGTACCGCTCCGGAAGCTGGGCGTCCGCGAGGATCGGGTAGAGGTTCGAGCGTCGCTTCGACAGGGCGAGGAGGGGTGCGAACGAGGTCGGGCTCTTTTCGATCACATAGATCGGGGACTCGGGGAGGAGGTCCGCGAGGTGGCTCACCGTCGTTCCGTGGGCGCCCCCCAGGTAGAGCGCGGAGCGCGCCCCGGTCCACAGGTCGGGAGGAACCCCTCCCTGCGATACGAGCGCCGCCAGCTTCGAGCGAAACGGATCCCACTGTCGGTACTCGGTCGTGCCGATGGTACGGAGCTTCTCGCCGTAGACGCGGTCTCCGGGCGGCCCATGGTTGCAGGTGTACAGGTCCCGCCCCTCGCGGAAGAGCCCGTCCCAGGCCGTCGGATCCACGGATGCCTACTCGACCGCGACGGTCATTTCGACCTCGACGGCCGCTCCGAGCGGAAGTGAGTTCACCCCGACCGCCGCCCGGGCGGGACGGCCGGACTCGCCGAATACCTCGACCAGCAGGTCGGTCGCCCCGTTGGCGACCTCATGCTGCCGGACGAACCCCGGCGAGGAAGCGACGTAGACCCCCACCCGGACGAACCGGCGCACGCGGTCGAGGGAGCCCAACGAATGGGCGAGGGCGCTCAGGGCCTGCATCGTGGCACGTCGAGTGAGATCCTTCGCGGTCTCCACAGATACGTCGCGGTCCACCAGCCCCGGCGCGACGATGCGACCTTCGTCGGTGACGATCTGACCCGAGACGTAGGCGAACCCCCCGGACTCTACCACGGGGGCGTAGGTCCCCTTCGGCGTGGGAGGTGGGGGGAGGAAAAGGCCGAGTTCCGTCAGGCGGGCTTGGATACCCGTCGGCACGTCCCCCCCAGACTCCCCGGTAGAAAACAGCACGGGACCGCTGCGCCCGCAGGTCTAAAAACAGGCGACCGCCATCCCCGGACGATGTCGTTCCTGCGGAGGCTCCGACGGGACAAAGACGACGCCGGACCGGCGGAGGAGCCGAAGGAGGATTCCAAAGAGGAACCGAAGGAGGACGACGTCCGAGTCTACGGAGACGAGGAGCTCCCGCCCGCTCCCCGACTACCGCGGGCGACCGCGCCGCCGGAGGAGCCGGCGATGACTCCTTCCCCCAAGCCCGAACCCACCCCGGCTCCGGTCGCACCCCCGCCCCCGGCGGCCGCACCCGTGAAGCGACCTTCCCCGACGATTCGCCCGCTCGCTCCGACCCCTTCGCTCGAGGAACCCCCTCCGCCCTCCTCGACCCCGTCCGGCCCGCCGCCTCCGCTCCCAGAGAAGGGTCCCGCCCAACCTCCGCGGAGTCCCCCCTCGGGGGGAGGGTCCAGTCTGTGTTTCGTCTGCGGGACCCCGCTCGAGGAGAAGTACTGCCCCTTGTGTCGGGTCGCTTGGGTCGAGTGAACCGGCCCGCCGCCAATCGAGTAGTGTTTTGAACCCGCCCCGCTAGGCAGAGGCTGCACCATGTCCCCCGCTCCCTCGACCACTCCCGAGATGGATGCCCTCGAGCGCGAAGTCGTCGACCACGTGTTCGTTCTCCAACCCGGGTACGCCGTGGCCCTCGGGCTCCACCAGTACGACGGGATCGTCCCGGACCTCGCCTCGACCGCGACCCTGCACTGGGCGGCCCAGGCCGATCGGTTGCTCGCGCGCATCGAAGGGGCGGCCGCGGGTCGGCTGTCTCCGGACCGGAAGATCGACGCGTTCCTCCTGCGTCTCCTGCTGGAAAGCCCGCTCTTCGACGTACGCGAATCCCGCGACCTCGACCGGAACCCGATGTCGTACGTCGGTTCCGTCTCTCTCACATCGTACCTCGTACGCGACTACGCACCGCTCGCCGACCGGGTCCGGGCGATCGTGAAGACCCTCGAGAGCGTCCCGCAACTCCTCGACGACGGGCGCCGTCGCCTGACGGGCCCCCTGCCCCGCCCCTTCGTCGAGCTGGCCCTCGCGATCGGCGGGGGGTTACCCTCCCATTTCGGAGAAGCGGAGACGTTCGCCGCTCGCGGCGGACTCGCCAAGGACGTCCACGCGGTGCGACTACCCGCCGAGGCGGCGGTCGAGAGGTTCCTGGCGTGGCTCAGGGAGGAGGAACTGCCGAGGGCCGTTCCGGAATTTGCGCTCGGGGCGGAACGGTTTCGCCGACTGCTGTTCGTCCGGGAGGGCATCGAGACCCCCGTGGAGGACGTCCGGCGAGCGGGCGCGGACGACCTGGCCCGAAACCAGGCTCGCCTGAACGAGATCGCCCGGGAAGAGAAGGTCGCCGTGGCCGAACTGTTCCATCGCCTCGCCCTCGACCACCCGGCGGCCGCCGACGTCGTGTCGACCGCCCACTCCTTCGTCGAGGAGACGCGGGCGTTCGTCCGCGACAAGGACCTCGTGACCATCCCGGAGCCGGTCGCGGTTCGGGTGGAGGAGACACCGGAGTGGGGCCGCGCGCTCTCGACGGCGAGCATGAATTCTCCCGGCCCGTTCGACACGGGACCGGAGGGCGTGTACTACGTGACGCCCGTCGACTCGAAGTGGACCCTCGTCCAGCAGGAGGAGTGGCTCCGTTCGCTGAATCGGACGATGCTGCGCAACATCACCGTCCACGAGGTGTTTCCCGGTCACTATCTCCAGTTCCTCCACCTCCGGTCCGCCCGCGGCAGCCTTGCTCGGAAGGTGTACCTCTCTCCTTCGTTCGTCGAAGGCTGGGCGCACTACACGGAGCAGCTCGCGATCGAGGCCGGCCTGGGTACCCCGCGCCACGACGCCGAGGTGGCGCAGATCCACGACGCGCTGTTGCGGGACTGCCGTCTCCTCTCCTCCATCGGGCTCCACACCCAGGGTTGGTCGCTGGAGAAGTCGACCGAGTTGTTCCAGCGGGAAGCGCACTTCGAGCGCCTCCCGGCCGAACGGGAGGCGATCCGCGGCACGTTCAACCCGGAATATTTCTGCTACACCCTCGGAAAGCTCGCGATCCTCGACGCCCGAAACCAGATGCTCGCCTCCCGTTTCGGAGGCGACCTCAAGAAGTTCCACGACACCTTGCTCGGGTTCGGAAGCCCACCCATCGGGCTCCTTCCGACCTTGCTCGCGAGCGGACCGGCCTCCGGATAGGCGCCGGGCCCGCCGAACGGGGTTAAGCGTCCCGTTCGCTGTTGCACTCTCAGGTAGGTGGCCACCCGTGGACCCCCCCTCGGCCGTTCGGGTCGTCGCGGACGTGGCGCTCGAACCGAACGCCGCGTTCGCCCAGATCGTGGATGAGCTGGTCGAGGCGCTGGCGCGCGCCGGTCTTCGGTTCGACCCCGGGCCGGAGGGCACGGTTCGGGCGGCCGAGGTTGAGGTGGCTCACGTTCGGACGTGGAACCCCGGGCACGGTCTCCTGCTCGATTGGGACCTGGCACCGTGGGCGCCGGGCCCGCGGCTCGAGGTCGAATTCCGGTTTCAAGCCAGTGGCCACGGCTGCCGGGTCGAGGTGGAACAACGCGGCGCCGAACGACGGTTCGACGGAGATCCCGTGGAATGGACCGGGTGGGTCGCGAGCGCGGTCGTGGTCCCGTTCCTCCGTGCGATCGCCCCGTCCGGATACGGGGATTGGCTGACCGATCGTCGGGCCCGTCGCCCGTCCGGCCCTGGCGCCCGAGCCACCTACGCCGACCCGGTCTTCCACCGGCCGAACTTCCGAATGCTCCTCGATACGCTCCGCCCCGGCCCGACGGACCGGGTCCTCGAAGTCGGATGCGGAGGAGGGGCGTTCCTCGCCGAACTGCTCGGTCGGGGGGTGACGGCGGTGGGGATCGACCACAGCCCGGAGATGGTCCACCTCGCGAGAGCCTCGAACCGGGGGGCGATCGACGCGGGTCGCCTGGAGGTGATCGAGGCCGAGGGCAGTCAGTTACCGGTGCCGGACGGCACGTTCACGATCGCGCTCTCGACCGGGGTCTTCGGCTTCCTCCCCCGACCCCTCGAGACGCTCCGGGAGATGCACCGGGCCCTGGCCCCCGGCGGCCGACTGGCCGTCTTCGACGGAACGAAGGAGCTCGCCGGAACCCCGGCGTGCCCGGAACCGCTGGCCTCCCGCATGCACTTCTTCGAGGACGACGAACTCGCGGGCCTGGCCCGGGCCGCAGGGTTCGTCTCGGTGGAAGTGACCCACCCGCCGCTGGGGAAGTACGCCGAGGAGGCCGGGGTGCCGACCGAAGCCCTCGAGCTGTTCCGCGGAACGGTCGGCTCGCAGTTCCTGCTCGGAGTTCGGCCCTAACGACAGGGACGTCGGGCCGCCGGGGTCGCGGGCCCAGGCTCGGTCACGACCCGGGGGAACCGGGCTTCCCCGCGAACCAGCCCTGTCGGTCGAGCTCCGCGATGATGAACTCGGCCGATTGCGCCGGGGTCAGGTTCTGCGTCTCGACCACGATCTCCGGCTGCTCCGGTGGCTCGTACGGGTCGTCGACCCCGGTCATCTCCTTGATCTGACCGGCGCGCGCCTTCTTGTAGAGTCCTTTGACGTCGCGGACCTCGCAGACGTCGAGCGGAGTGTTGACGTAGACCTCGACGAACCGGCCGATGGTCGTGCGCGCGTGCGCGCGCGACGTTCGGTAGGGGGAGATGAGGGTGACGACCGGGATCGCCCCGTTCCGGGCGAGGAGCTTGGAGAGGAACGCCACTCGGGCCGCGTGGGTTTCGCGCGACTTCCGGTCGAACCCCAGGTCGGCGCTGATCCCGAGCCGAATCTCGTCCCCGTCCAGGAGGTCGGCGTACCATCCCCGGGCGACGAGCCGGGGGATGAGCTCCTTGCCGATGCTCGTCTTGCCCGCGCTCGGCAGTCCCGTCAGCCAGATGCAGAATCCCGGTGGTCCTCGCGTCATGTTGTTCCTCAGTTGGTGACTTCGCCGCCGGGGCGTCCCAGGATCGCCGCGACCTCGGGCCGGAGGATATCCGCCGGCAGCGGGGTCCCGGAGGCGAGCGCCTCGCGGATGCGGGTCTGGCTGGTGGCGCCGTGCTCCGAGTCCGGATGCGAGCAAGTCTTGCGGCTCGCCATCCAGCCGCAGTGGCGGCAGAAGAACGATTCGTCGTACCGGAGCGGTTGCACCCCGATATCGAACTCGTCGAAGATCCGGTGGCACGCGTATGGGTCGTAGTATTTTCCGACCCCGGCCTGGTCTCGGCCGACGATGTACGACCCGCAGCCGTAGTTGCGGCGGACGATTGCGAGGAACAAAGCGGCCTTCGGTCCCCCGTACCGCATCGTGATGGTGAGCGGGCTCAGGGCGACGCGGGTCTCGGGGTAGTAGTTCTTGACCAGGGCATCGTACGCCTCGAGGATCACCTCGGGGCGATAGTCTCCTTTCTTCAGCCGGCCCACGACCGGATGGATGAACAGGCCGTCGATATCCTCGCGCTCGAGCGTGAGCCGCTGGATGTACTCATGGGCGGTGTGGGGCGGGTTGCGACACTGGTAGGCGGCGACCCGCTTCCAGCCCCGACGCGCAAAATCGGCGCGTGTTTCGGCCGGGGTGAGCTCGGCGCGGTCCCACGGCGGGACCAGCCGCCGGAGCAGGTCGACCTTTCCAGCCCAGGCCATATCGCCCGCGGCGAACAGGTCGGCGACGTTCGGGTGCTTGGGGTCGTCGGTACCGTACGCCCCTCGGGCGAAGGCAGCCCGGTCGACGGGGAACTTCTCCTCGATGTGGAGCACCCCGACGAGACGATCTTGAGGGTCGACGAGCCCGACCGCATCCCCCGGCCCGAGGCCTTGCAGGGCGGGATCCGGGGGCACGGGGAAATGGATCGGGATGGACCAGGGGAGCCCGTTGGGGAGGCGACCCGTGGTCAGGACCGAAGCGATCGCCGCCGAGCCCATGAACCCATCCAGCGGGCTGTACGCCCCGATGCCGATCTTTTCGGCGTCGTAGAGCTGGTCGATCGCGGGCGTGACCGTGGGGAGGTCCCCGCGCTCGGCATCCCGCCGCTCCCGTTCGGGGTCCGAGACCTGCCGGTCGACCAACCGTCCGCCGTACGGATCTACCATGAAGCAACGACCTCGGGTTCCGGCGAGCGGAGAACTGGGAGTTCTTAAGCCCGCTCGGGAGCGGCCGCCTCGATTCCGGAAGCCGCGTTCCGGCGCACGCCGACGACGTGGATGCCGCACTCGATCTTGCCCTGGCCCTTCCACCGTCCGGCCCGTTCGCCCTCGGCCGCCGACGCCGGGGCCGTGCACGGGGCGCAGCCGACGCTGGGGTACCCTTTCGCCCACAGCGGGTGGTGGGGGAGCTGGTGCTCGGCGAGGTAGGCATCCACCTCGGTGAGCGGCCACGCGACCAGAGGGTTCACCTTGAAGACGCCCTTCCCGTTCTCGAGAATCTCCTGCCACTCGACGACCGGTGTGCCGGCGCGTTGGGGGTGCTGGCTGCGTCGAACCCCGGTCATCCAGGCGCGTCGGCCGGCCAGCGCCCGCCGAAGGGGAGCGACCTTCCGCATCTCGCAGCACTGGTCCGGAGCGCGGGCGAACAGGTCCGTCCCGTACGCGGCGTCCTGCTCGGGGACCGTGAGGTCCGGGCGGACGTCGACGATGTTCACCTTCGACTCGGTTCGGAGCTGGTCGCGGAACTGGAGCGTTTCGGCAAAGTGATAGCCGGTTTCGAGGAACAGGACCGGGATGTCGGGTCGGAGCCTCCGCGCCAGGTCCATGATGACGAGGGAGTCCTTGCCGAAGCTCGAGCCGATGACGAGGCCATCGCCGAACCGGTCCACCGCCCAGCGGATGATCTCGGAGGCCGGTCGGCCCTCGAGCTCGCGGGACCAATCCTCTGCCTGAGCCGCGCCGTATCCTGACTGCAAGGTGGCTCTCTACCGCGCCTCCGCGTATTAGACGTGGCCATTTGACGCGAATTTCCGGCTCTCGCGCAGAACCGGCGCGTACTCCGGTCCTCCTCTCGAGCGGGTCGCAACTCCCCCTCCGGAGCGCGACAATCCTTCCCACGCCTCGGAGCGTTATCCCCCGGACCGCGGCGGGGTCGGAGGAGGAGGGCGCGCGGCCGGGCTCTTGCCCTTGCGCCCGGGTCGGGTGG
Organism: Thermoplasmata archaeon; assembly: GCA_022750355.1. Taxonomy (GTDB): domain Archaea; phylum Thermoplasmatota; class Thermoplasmata; order Lutacidiplasmatales; family UBA184; genus Lutacidiplasma. Next base: position 5,167 of record JAKIVW010000007.1, on the reverse strand, counting down.
CCAGGGCCCAGGCCACGAGTGCGACGATCACGATGCCCCCCAGGATCCCGACGGTCTCGATCGCCGGAACTCCCAGGATCGAGCTCGGTGTGGCATTCCCCTTGTTCGTCGGGGGCGGGCTGACCACGGGAGCGAAGGAGATCGTCGTTGCTTGGTTAGCCCCCGCGACAACGAGGGTACCCGAGCCCGGGCTCGAGTCGTATCCCGAGACCGGGCCGATCAGGTACGAGTACGTCCGGTTCGGCTCGGTGAACGTCAGCGTGCTGCCCATCCCGCTGGCGGTCACTCCGTTCAGGGTCACCGACCAGACGGTTCCGGAGGGCAAGCCGGTTTCGGAGAAGGTGACGGTGTACTCTACTGCAGTCCACGCGACGGAGACCAACACATCCTGCCCGGCGACGGTCACGACACCCGTAAAATTGGAGGTGGTCCACCCGGGAACCAGACCGTAACGGTAGTCGTACGTGCCGTTCGGCTCCTGGACTTCAATCAAGTTCGACCCCGAAGAGTACCCCTTCCCATCCACCGTAACGGACCACAATGTTCCCGCGGGAAACAGGCCGCTCTCCGAGAAGGTGATCGTGTACTTCGTGACCACGAACGGGATGCCCTTCGTCAGATTCTTTCCATCCACCACGATCGACCCACCGAGGGGGCTCGGCGTGAACCCGGGGACGAGTCCCATGCTGTAGGCGTAGTTCCCGTCGATCTCCAGGAAGGAGATCTTCGACGTGTTCGAGTAGGATGTCGTGCCGTTCAGGGTGACCGACCAATTCGTACCGCTCGGGAGGCCAGTCTCGCCGAACGTCACCGAGTAGGTGACCGGGGTCCAGGCGACGGTCTGGACGATAACGGCTCCGGAGACCTGGATCGAGCCCGAGTAGCTCCGTGTGACGTACCCGGTGACCTTCGCGATCGAGAACGGGTACGAGCCGTTCGTCTCATTGAACTCGATCTCGCTCGTCTCCCCGACGCCGCCCAGCGTTACGGTCCAGGCCGTCCCCGGGGGCAACCCGGACTCCTCGAAGGTCACGGAGTAGGTCTTCACGAACGTCACGATCCGTGTGATCCCGGATCCGGCGACGGCGAGAGTGCCGGTCGTGATCGTCGCCACCCAACCGACCACGGGGCCGATCACGTAATTGTACGAGCCGTTTCCTTCGGCGAAGACGATCGGCCCCCCCGTGCTATTCCACGCGGTCGTTCCGGCGAGCGTCACGGACCAATTAGTCGGGTCGGGTAAGCCCATCTGCTCGAACGTAACGAGATAGGTGTTCACGACCCAGACGACCGAGACCGTAACGTTCGTTCCGTCGACTGTGACCGTCCCGCGGAAGGGCGACGTGGTCCAGCCGCCCGGGGCGTGCAACCGATAGTTGTACGAGTTGTTCGGTTCGGAGAATTGGATCGCGCCCCCGGTCTTGTTCCAGTGGGTCACTCCCCCCAGCGTGACCGACCAGTTGGTCGTATTGGAGAGGCCGGACTCCGAGAACGTCACCGTGTAGACGGTCACGCTCCAGAGGACCGGCTCCGTCATCTTTTGGCCATTGACCACGAGCATTCCTGTGAAACTGGTAGTCCATCCGGCGATGCCGCCGATCCGGAAGGAGTAGGTTCCGTTCGGCACGAAGAAGGAGACAGTCGAGGTGGTGGAGGAGTTGGAAACCCCCGACAGGGTCACGGACCAATTGAACGGGGAAATCAACCCCGTCTCCTGGAACGTCACATTGTAGGTCACGATGGTCCAGAGGAGCGTAAGGGTCACATCGGTCCCATTGACGGTCACCGAGCCGGTGACGTTCGACGGCCGGTACCCCGGGACGACCGGGACCTGGTACCCGTAGGTGCCGTTGGGCTCGGTGAAGCTGACGGTAGTCGACGAGGATCCGTGGGCCGTTCCGTTCAGGATCACCGACCAAGAGTTTCCGGGGGGCAATCCGGATTCGTCAAAGCCGACCGTGTAAGCCTTCACCGTCCAGGAGATGTTGACGATCAAGGGAATCCCGGCGGCGGTGACGGACCCCACATGGTTGAGCGTGGTCCATCCGGGGACCACTCCCGTCACGTAGCGGTACGTCCCCGCCGGCTCATCGAACGTGATGTCGGGCGTCGTCGAATTCAGTCGCGTTTGGTTCACCACGAACACCGACCAGTTGGTGCCGTTCGGCAGTCCCAGTTCGTGGAACGTCACCAAGGAGGACCGGGCAAACGTGACGTTCACCCAGACCCTGGTCCCGTTGACCGTGAAATTCCCGACGGGGAGCGGTGACGCGTAGCCCGAGTTGGTCGACCAGACCGAGTAATTGTAGCTCGCGTTCGGGAGGAGGATTCCCTGGGTCGGGCTGAAGGCCTTGACCGGGGCGTGATTCGTGATGTTGACGTACCACGTCGTCCCGCCCGGGAGGCCGGACTCCATGAACGTGACACTGAACTGGGTCTTCGGGAAGAAGATCTTGATCCCGAGTGCGGTACCGTTGACGACGACCGACCCCGCAGAAATGTTCGGGTAGTACCCGGGGACGCCGGGCACCACGTAGGGGAACGACCCGTTCGGTTCGATGAACACGATAGTCCGCCCGGTCGAGAACTGAGCGGTGTGGTTGAGCGAGACCGACCAATTCGTTCCACCGGGCAGGTTCGTCTCCGTGAACGTGATGTTGTACTCCGACTGCGTCCAGGGTACCGTGACGGTCATGTTCGCCCCCGCGACGACGACGGTACCCCCGTAATGGGGAGTCGACCAGCCGGGAACTTTCCCGAGCGAATAGGAGTAACTTCCCGACGGTTCCCAGTACGTGAAGTTGGGGAACGCACCGATCTGGGGAGTCCCGTTCAGGTCGACCGACCACGTCGTTCCGTTCGCGAGTCCCGACGCGTCGAACTCGATCGCATACGCGCTCGCGGCCCAGGAGATATTCACTGTGGAGTTGAACCCCTGGACCTCGACCGCCCCCGACCGAGCGTCGGGAATGAAACCGCTCACATTGCCGATCGAGTACGGGTCGGTGCCGTTGGGCTCAGAGAAGAGAATGGGACCTCCGGACGTGTTCCAACCGGTGGATCCGGCGAGGGTCACCGACCAGTTCGTGGACCCGCCGAGCCCGGATTGAACGAAAGTCACGTTGTACGTGACGGGGTACCAGGTGACGGTTACTCCGACCGCCGTGGCATTCACCGTCACGTTGCCGGAGCGGTTCAGGTTCAAGGTCGTCCAGCCGGGAACGATGCCGAACGAGTAGTGATGTGTCCCGTTGGATAGGAGGACGGGAATCGTGGGAGTCGTGGAGTACGAGTCGATTCCGCCGACGAGGACCGACCATCGCGTACCGAGCGGAAGTTGGTTCTCCGTGAAGTTTACGGGGTAGGTGACGGCGGTCCAGGGGACGGTCACCGAGGCCGCGGCGCCCGCGACGAGGATCGAACCGCTCCGGATGGGGGTGGTCCAATTGGGGCGGGGTCCGATGGTGTACGGATAGGAGTTGTTCCCCTCCAGGAACGTGATCGTCGCGGAGGTCGACCAGAGCGTCGTAGAACCCACGGTGACCGACCAGTTTAGCCCCGGGCTCAACCCGGTCTCGCAGAACGTCACCGGGTAGAGGCCCGCGCTTCCGGAGGCGTTGGATCGACAGACGGAGACCAAGAGCACTCCGAGCGGGGGAAGCAGCCAGCTGGAGGTCGCACCGAACCCGCTCGACTCCTGGAACGTTCCGTTCGGGGAGGAGGTGGAGTTGTTCGCACGCCACGTCGTGAACGAACCTTCGGCCGGGAACACGGAGCCTTTGAGATTGAGGCGGACCGTGAGCGTCGTGTTGGTATTCACGGCCAGCAGGGTGATCGAGTTGGAGGGCCCGGACTCCGAAACGTCGGCGAACACCCCGTTCGCCGTTCCCGTCACGTTGGTCTGCAAGGTGGTAGGGTCCACGTGGGGCAGTATCTTCGCGTAGAGTGAATCCAGCGGAAAAGCGACGCCCGACGCGTTGTACAGAGAACCGTTGTACGCCGAGCGTAAGTTGTACAGGTCCGCGTTCGACACGTTCGATTGCATCATCGACACGAGCTCCGCGGCGACGTAGGGGACCTCGGGGTAGGTCTGCATGTACGGTTGCCAGGTCCCCGTGGTGCCGGTGCCCGCGTTGAACTCGTCCACGAAGAGCGAGATAGGGGAGCAGGTGGGGCACGCGCTCTTGACGGCCGCCTCGTCCGTGACCACCCGAGGCGCGATCGCGGTCGACCCGAGGAGCGTTTTGAAGAACCCGCTCAATGTGGGCCGCATGGGACCCCGCTCGGCCGGATAGTCGTGGATCGCCACCGCCGACAGGTTCGGCCCGTTCAGGTGGACGGTCGCGGTGATCCAGGGTGTGTCGGGCGCGGGGCCGGCACCCACTCCGGGGAGTCCCAACAGGTGCAGATGGGGGTCGACCGCACGCATCGCAACGGAGTAATTCTGAACGACCTCCGCATAGCTCGCCGGATTCACGATCGAGGTGTCGGTGGTCTTCCACGCGGTCCAGGGGATGTTGAAATGCATCCAGCCCGACGGCTCGTTGCCGACCTGCCAGTAGCTCGGATAGAATCCGAGGGTCTGCTCGGTGAAGGCGACGTCGTACGCGGCCGCGGCCGAATCGTTGATCTCGCCCGGAACGGCCAGGATCGCATGGCACGAGATCGATTGACACCACTGGACGAACTGGGACTCGTTCGTACCTTCCGGAGAGCCGTATCCGTAGGTCCACAGCTCACCGTTGGTCATGTTGAAAGAATCGGCGATTTTTCCCGCGGGCCACTCGTAGTACGAGACGGGAGATCCCTGTACCTCCGCCGACGCGGTCCCGAAGGGGGTGTTCGCATCCAACCCCAGTCCCCAGAACTGGGACAAGTTCCCGACCGTTCGGTTCTGGATGGTCACGGTCTCGTTGGGCTGGGTGGGCGGAGGGTGACCGGCAAATATGACCTTCGGGGTAGGCCCGGGAGACGGGTGCGGCGGAGAGGACGCAGCGGCCATTGGGAGGCCCCCGACAAAAAGTAGGGTGAGTGCGAACGTGAGCGCGACGGTCGTCGAGGCCTGCCCACGCCATGCCCGCCAGCCCCTCTCTCCCATCGATTCCGAGCCTTTCTCCGAGAATCCCGAACCCGTCCCCCTCGTTAATGTGGCGGAGGGGTACGGAGG
>JAKIVW010000084.1:7314-8019 GCA_022750355.1 Thermoplasmata archaeon | reverse complement strand
ACCCTCGATCCGGTTCGTGTCATACGTGAACTCGACGACGAAGTCCTCCAGTTCCTTCTCAACAAGCGATCTGGGCAGTACGCGTTGTCGCTCTTTGTAGGCCGTGGAGATCTCCCTGAACGAACGGAACCAGGTCGCCTCCCAAACCTCGCGATCCAATGCTGTCCGTCGCGCTTGGATGTTGGTTGGCCGTGTAGTACCGAGATACTTCTCCTTCCGGCCCACCTTACCCGCCCACCGGTAGGTTTGGACTAGGTAGTAGTACCGCTTCTCGCCTCGGACGACCGTTCGTACGACGCTCAATCGTGCCCCTACAAATTCACTCTAACAGAGCTATTTATAGATAATGTAGAGGCACGCTTAGCGGATTCGGACAGGGAGGTGCAAGACTACTTGCACCCACAGGTTCCTCAGTGATGCTCGCCGCCGCCGGCTGACTGCCGTCCGCCGAACCTGTCTGTGCATACGAGGTCCTTGGGGGCCTCCCGCTGGCGGTTTGCCGGATCCCCACGGGGTTACGGGTCAGGTCCTGCGAGGAGGCCGTCAAGGTATCCCGATAGCTCGAGCTGATCTTTGACTGGCGGGGGTAAGGATAGTTTCCGGTTCAGATCGTCGGTGAGCCATGAGAACATGGCCCGATTCGACCGCAAGGCGAGATCGACCGACGTAGGGTCGTACCCCCCAACCGTCGATGGAAAATCCCGG
>JAKIVW010000084.1:4412-7304 GCA_022750355.1 Thermoplasmata archaeon | reverse complement strand
GAGGGTCCGCCCACTTTTCGAAGAATCGTGTGCCGTGCCAAACATCCAGATCGGTGGAAGTGCTGGCCAGGGCGTGCCAACGGATGGTCTTGACGAGGAGCATCCGTAGGTAGCCATTCGTGGCCTCCAGCGCCGTGAGAAGCTCCCCACGTCGGAGCTTCTTCGCCGCCCACACAAGGTGGAACCAGTAGTCGTTGACGAGATTCGAATATTCTTCTCGGCTCGGGAGCCCGATGGGGCGTTCGATCGTTCTTGAACGTAGCTCGATGGCATCCTTATTGACTAAGGGCCGGAAACCCCTACGAAGAACCGCGGCACCGCGGGGGTCGTTCATCAGAGCCGGCAGGTCATCCGCGGCGAATACTGCGACGTCTACATCCTGACCATCCTGGAAGAGCACCCTGCGCTCTTGGCCGGAACCCAGGGCGTTGACTTCCAGATGAGAAGTCCAATAGGGCCCCAGCCGCGAAATCCAGTCCTCACCTCGAAGTATCTGGTCCGGGTCGCTTGCAAAGACGGCCAGATCGATGTCCGATAGTGCGTCGGCGGGCGTCTCCGTCCGGGCCTGGGACCCGACTAGAAGGGCCACCCGGACATTCGGCTCGTTCGTTGCCCAGCTCTGAAGTCTCCGAATCCAAGCTTCGGTCGCCGGTCCGGTCACGCGGTCGGTACCATCCGGTGGACCATAACTCTTGGAGCGGCCCGCCGCCCCGCCCCGCTGACCCGGACCACCTCGGCCATCTCACCCCACGTCCAAAGCGGCCGTTAGGGCCGCCGTCGGCGCCTGGGGGAGGGCGCCCTAAATGCGAGCTCCCAAGTTCTGGCCGGTCAACGAGCGATCGCCGTCGCGCCATTGGCCCGAACGAGTTCCCGCTTTCGCCGTATTCCGATGGACCGGGCGACGAGGAGCCCTGCGCTCAGCGAGAACAGGGCATCGACCATCACCAAGACGAACTGTTCGGAGACGGAGGGATACCCGCCCGGTGAACTGCCGTACTCGAGAGCGCCCGGGAACAGCAGGACCGTGATGGCGAAGCGAATCACGAACGTTCCAATGAATAGCGCGGCAAGGGAGAAGCCGATCCGATACCACCACTCTCCGGAAGGGCCACGGTACATTTGGGTCATTCGTTCCGCGACGGGGATGAGGGCGATGGAAGACAGTACCACGACCGCGAGGTCCAGGGCGATCAGATAGGGGATGGCCCAGGGTGTGAGAAACGTAGATTCGAGTTCGGTCACCGCCCAGAGAAAGAGAATGAGGACGGGTGTGATGGCGAGCCGGCTGAGGGAATAGGGCACCCCTTGTGTCATCAAATAGGAGCGCCGGACGATGACAAGGACGATGATGAGCTGGATGACAATCGCCGTTAGTTCGGCAGAGTTGTAGCTCGCCACGATGGGTCACCGCTCGCTCCGAGCGCAGGGGTGCCCCCATTAAAGAAACTCGTAACTTGCACCCGCAAGGACTCGCTCCTGTTGTTCGAGAGCGCCGCCTTGACTTCTATACTCACTGAGGGTCGACCGCGCGCAATCGCGCTGCGGCAAGCCCCTCCCCCGATCCTGGATCGACTCCGTCCTCGGCCACGACGGCACACGATGCCTTCTTACTCGCGGGTCCATGCACGCTGGGACGCCTTGGCGACCACGATTGACCCCAGCGGTAATCCAGGGGAGGATGCCGCGCGACCCCGCCCGCGCATCGAGTCCCTATCCGACATGGTGTTCGGTCTCGCTCTTTCTGTAGGCGCCCTCGCGTTGGTCTCCAGTCCGCCCAAGAACTCCGGAGAGCTGTACACCGACATCGCCACATTTGCGTTCAGTTTTTTGATCCTGATTGCGGTCTGGCTCGCCTATACCCGAGTGATGTCCGTTCTCCCGTTCGAGAACCGGCGGATTGTCACACTGAACTCGGTTCTGCTGTTTTCCGTATCGATCGAGCCGTTTCTCTTCAACATCCTGAAGAACACCAACCTCTCGAGTGAATCGGTCGGGTACTTCGGGATCGTCAGCCAGGCCTACGCCCTCGACATCGCGGTGATGCTCGGGGTGCTCGGGTTATTCGATTGGACCGTCGCCACCATCAAGAAACCCGCTCTGGCCGACGACATCCGGAAGTCCTTCTACCGGGAGGCGACCATGCGCTGGGCGGCCGCCGGGCTCTTCGCCATCAGTGCCTTGCCCGTCTTCGCGGAGGTGATGGTCTACGGCCAGCCACTCCGCATTTTGATGTGGGTCTTCCCCCTCATCTTCTTCCGCGTGGGCCACCGCTCCCCCTCGAATCAGATATCTAAGCCGGTGGCGGCCTGGGTCCCCATTCTTCGAGGACGGTCTTCGCGGTCTGGAAGCTCAACCAGGAACTGGACGACGGACCCACTAACGGGCCCTCTTCGATCGCTTCTTGGACGGCGGCTCTCGGGGTTCCCAAAGCTCGAACCGGTTCCCTTCGGGGTCGTAAGCCCACGCGAATTGGCCGGTCTCGGCCGTTTCCTGATGGGGGTCAATCCGCACCCTCGAACGTCGAAGTCGTACGAGCAGACCCTCGAGGTTCTCCACCCGATAATTGACCATCACAACCTGCCGGCGATTTCCGAAGTAATCCGTGTTGTGGGGAAACACCGCCCAGACCGTGGCACCGGCCGTCCGGCCCCGAGGGTTCCGGTCCCCCGCGAAGATGACCCCTCCAAATTCTTCGAGTTTTAGGCCGAGGTGGCGCTCATACCATTGGAGCAAACGTCGATGATTACGGCCCCGCAGAAACACCCCGCCGATCCCCGTGACCCGGAACGAGGGCCGCGTGGATTGCGAGGGGCTACGGGTGCGCTTGGGGCTCGCGGGGCGAGATGCTACCTTCGCCATTCCGATCAAACCGGGATTCAAGTGCAGATGATA
>JAKIVW010000084.1:0-4402 GCA_022750355.1 Thermoplasmata archaeon | reverse complement strand
TGCCAATTCTTCCTACCCCACAGAGCGCCTCTCCCCGGGCGGGAAAGACCCCTTACCGCGGGAGCCTCACGGCGAAACCGGCGCAATTTATGTTGGCCCGTTCACTACCTCCGCGGTTCGCCCGGAGTTAAATGCAGCACCGAACTGGTCAATCGAATATGGGCGACCGGCGGGCAAAGTTTGTGTCTGTGAGCTTCGTGATCGCGATCCTAGTGCTATCCTCCCTCGGCATCCTCGCCGGACTAGGAGCCGCCGCTTCCTCGCGGCATGCCGGGACTTCGGGGCTCGCCCTATCCTCGAATTATCCTGGGCCAACGACCCAGACCGCCCGCACCCATTCCGGCCTTCCACACGCCGGTGACAATCTGAAGGGTCCGACCGCCGAAGCCACTCCGAATCCGGTAGCCCTGACAGCGCTCGCCCAAGCACGGGCCTCCGGGGTCCCTACGTCGGACGTCTTCGTTCCCCGCGCTGCGGCCACTCCCTCCCAACAGGCTCAGGCTCAGACCCAGGGGTACGTCACACCGCTCTACGGCGGGATTGATCCGGCCCCGATCGGTCTCGCCGACTACGGGCTCTCCGCGAATCCGAACGGGAACGGCAGCGTGATCCCTTCGCTCCTCAACACGCCGAGCGTAATGGCGACCTTCGCGCCCAATGCGACGGGCGTCCAGCCTCTCTACCCATTCTCGAGCACTCCGGACGGCTACGGGGTCCAGCTGAACGCCGTCAGCACCGACGTCAGCCTCTTCGGTACGAACAACTACTCGTTCTGGACCCAGAACGTGGTCGAGTATGAGGCGCAAGCCCACGAACTAATCCTCGTCACGAACGTCTGGAACTTCTCTGGCAACTCCCTTTCCGCGAACGTGTTCTACGCCCACGGCCCCTACGGGTTCCAGGTGGGAACGACCTTCTATTACTCCGAGGAAGTCGTCCCGTTCCCCGTCACGTACCCGTTCAATCTCGCCCTGTGGATGAACAACTCGGTCATCTCGGGGCGCAACGCGGTGAACTTCACTGTCGCCTTGACGGACAGCGGTGTCACGACCGTCTACCCATATGACTACGTCATCTTCAATTCGACCACGTTGACCTCTGGACCCGCGGCCCCCTCGAACTACACCGCGAACGGCTACCAGTACAATGCGTTCGGCCTCACGAACGACTTCGAGGTCATTCTCGGCGGCCCCGGTGGCGGGTCCCAAGCAAACCTGTACGCGGCCGACGCCAATTTCACGCTCCAATATTGGAATACTTCGACCTCCTCCTACCAAACCGTCCCGAGTGCTTTCTCGTACGGGGGAGAGACGGGCGAGACGGTCACGGGTGCGTACGTCGGCTGGCAGAACGACTCTCAAGGGGCCCCCTACGGATTGGTCCGAACGGGCCCTGCGATCCTCGACGGACTTTGGAACGCGACCGGGGCACCAGGATTGGCCCAGATCCAGCTCACGCTGACTCCCGGAAACCTATGGTTGTTCGTCGCGCCGAACTGGACGAGCAATTTTACCTATCAGGGCCAGCCCTACTGGGCTCCGCAAGAATGGAGCTACAGCACCCTGTGGCTCTCTCCGGGTTCCTACATCCTCACTGCGGAACTCAGCAACTATGACCCTGCGTCGATTAACTACGTGGCCAGTGCAGGGCTCACTACGGTCGGACTGACGCTGACGGCCAACTCGCTTCAGGGAACCTACACCCCCCTCTGGGTTTGGAACAATTCCCAATTTGCGGCGATCTCGACCGGCGGAGCCGGCACCCCCAGTAATCCCTACCAGATCACGACCGACCACACCACCGTGATGTCGAGCATCTTCGGGACCTGGAACGACTTCACCTTCCCCGTGTTTACGGGCGTGTTCTTCTGGGGTACCAGCGCGTCGGTCGTGATGTCGAACATGGGGCCGCTCGTGACCGCCATGCCGAATCCTTTGGCGGCACCGCTCGACTCGCTCGGCTACGTACTCTACAATGCGTCGAACGTCGCGCTCGTGAACTCGACCCAGATCAGCGGTTGGTACTCGGACGGGCTCTACAACCCGGTCGCCTACCCGTCCTACGCGGGAAATTATTACGCGACCTTCAGCGTCGTTCTATGGAATTCGTCATCGGACCTGATCGCCAACGACACGTTCGAAACCCAATCTGGAGGACTCTCGCTCTACGGCGGGACGAGCAACACGGTCTGGGGCAACACGTTCACGATGGCGCCGTTCCCCGTGTTCCCGAATCCGGGCCAGCTTTCGGGCCTCAACCAGAGCTTGGGACTCCAAGAGGTCGAGAGCGGCGACGTGATCTACAACAACGCCTTCGATACGACGACGACGGCCGTGACCGAGCCGCTCGACCTTTACAACGGCTTCCCGATCTCCGCCCTGGAGACCTGGAACATCACTCCGACGCCGGCCGCGACGGTCCACTACACGCTCAACTTCCCTGACCTTCCGTTGACAGGAACGATCATCGGAAACGCCACCCAGGGAGGCAACTTCTGGTGGGACTACGGAGGATCCTCCAACCCGACCGGTGTGCTTCCCTACACGGAGGTCGTCGGTGGGGTCTCCCAGATCATCTCCGGTGGGGACTCGTACCCTCTGGTGCTGTCCGCGGCTCCCGTCTACACAGCGACCTTCTCGGAATCGGGGCTTCCCGCCGGGACCTCGTGGCAGATCACCCTCAACGGAATCCACTCGAGCACGGCCACGTCCATCCAACTGCCCCTCTCGAACGGCAGCTACCCATGGACGGTCGGAGCCGTCGCGGGTTACCTCGCCTCGCCGCTGAACGGGACCCTCCTCGTCGCCGGAGCGGCGGTCAACGTCTCGGTGACGTTCACCCCCGGACCGACGAGCTATCTCGTTCGGTTCAGTGAGACGGGCCTGCCCTCAGGGACCTCCTGGACGGTCGTGCTGGGGAGCCAGACCCTGTCGTCCAGCACGGCGCTCATCGACTTCCAGGCGACGAACGGGACCTACAGTTTCGCGGTTCACAACGTGTCGGGATACGTTCCCACCCCGCTGTCGGGACAAGCGATGGTGCAGGGTGCCTCCCAGGTCATCCCGGTCTCGTACGCCTCCACCACTCCGACCTACACGCTGACCTTCTCCGAGTCGGGTCTCCCGACCGGCACGCGGTGGTCGGTGACCGTCACGCTCACCGTGATGAACTCGACCGGGACGCAAATCAATTTCAGCGAGACGCCCGGAACCCATGGGTATGAGATCGGATCCGTAGCGGGTTACCAGCCCACTCCCGCGAGCGGGTCGGCCGAGGTCCTGAGCTCGAACGCGACGATCCTCGTGACCTTCACCCTCCTACCGCCCGGCGAGTACACTCTCACCTTCACCGAGTCGGGCTTGACCACGGGAACGAGTTGGTCGGTGGCCATCGGCTCGACCACGATGCCCTCCACGGGCACGACGCTAGTCTTCACCGAACCGAACGGCACGTACGATTACACCGTCGCCGCCGTTCCCGGCTACACCCTGACCCAGGCCTCTGGGTCGGTCACGGTCGCGGGCGTGAACACCGGAACCGGAATCGTCTTTTCCGCCGTCGCCCCGGGGAAGTTCGCCCTGACGTTCACCGAAAGCGGACTCCCCAGTCCCACGAACTGGTCGGTGACCATTGGGACGTCCACGGTGTACTCCAACGGAGGGAACGTAGTCTCGTTCCAGGAAGCGAACGGGAATATCTCGTACCAAGTGGGGTCGGTCTCGGGCTACGCCGCAAGCCCGGGTTCGGGCGTCGTGCAGCTGGCCGGGGCCGCAAAGAATGTGGCAGTCACGTTCACGTCCAGTGGATCATCGTCCCCGTCGAGCTCGGGTTTGACCACGCTGGACTGGGCCATCATCGCGGTGGTGATCCTCCTCCTCGTGTTCGCGGCGGTCTTCGCGCTCAGCCGACGCGGCCGCGGGGGGAACAGCCGAGGGAACCCTCCCGAGCACCCCGAAGGGGAGAATTCTTCCGCTGAAGTTCAAGAGGGCCCGGGGAATTCTCCATAGATCGGCTCAGCCTTTGGCGACCAACCCCTTCCGTGCGTAGACTCCGGCCGCCGCCCGACCACGGATCCCTGTCTCCGAAGGAACGGAATCCTCGGGAATCGCCAGTTCCGGACGGCGGGACTTTAAGTAGAGCAATCGGTGTGGCCGGCCGAAATGACCGACCGTCGAGTTCGTCTGCTGGCCGCGACACTAGTGACCTTGTTGTTCGTGTTCTCCTCTCTCGGCCTCCTGGGCGTCATGGGCAACGGGTCGGCCCATGCCGGTTCGGCCTCCTCGACTGAATCACCGCTTGTTTCGGGAGCGAGCGCCGGCGCATGGAAGGCGCCGTCGGTCACCCCCGCGTTGCGCCTTCCGAACCTAGGTGCGAATTCTCCCACCACCGCGCCCACGCTGTC
>JAKIVW010000206.1 GCA_022750355.1 Thermoplasmata archaeon | reverse complement strand
CAGGTTCGCCCCCGCGCGAATTCCGTCGCCGGCCCCGATGAGGATGCCGTCCATCCGGTGCGTCCCCGAGCCACAGAAGTAATCCGGCCGCTCCCGGATCATCGCGTTCGGGTAGGCGAAGTCCATCCGCGGCTCGGTCCGCATGTCGTCGACCCGGATGAGCAGGTCGGGCGCGTGGCGAAGGTTGCGACCCCGGTAGATCTGTTCCGGGCCGAGGACTTCGATGCGAGCTTCGGTGTACTGCTCGAGCCGCCCTCGGATCTGTTCGAGCACGGCCGCGCGTCGGGCCGGCGAAGCGAGCTCCGGATTGAACGGATTGAGATAGATCCCCTCGGGGACGGGGTAGGAGAACGCCACGGTCTTCCTCCAGTCGATGTGCGCGGTCGCCTGCTCGAAGGAGGCGTCGCCCACGACGAGCTGGGCCAGGCTCGCCCCCAGACCCTCCCGCAGCAGGTCCGCGAGGCGTCGGGAGAGACGCCGCACGCCCGGGATCCGTTGGGCGGGAACGAACAACGCACTGAACAGTCGCCGGCTGAGGGGAGCGGGGGCGCTGCGGAACCGCAGGAACCCCTCCGCCTGGAGCCAACGGTTCGTCAGGAAGTCGGAATGGATCTGTCCGTGCCCGTGGTCGGAGATGACGAGGGTGACCGCGCGCCCGCCGGCCTGTCGGAAGGCGCGGTCGATGTCCGCGCAGGCGGTGTCCACGGCTCGCCAGAACCGGCGGAGGTCCTCCGGGATCTCGTCGGCGGGGCGGGCGAGTTCGGTCCACAGCTGATGCTGCAGCCGGTCCGTCTCGCGGAAAAGCGCGAACAGGAAATCCGGTCGGTGACGTTCGGCCAGGGCCGCGGCGGCGCGGCCGCGCTGGACGATCGAGCGGGTCGCCGCCGCCACCCAGGCGTCGCGTTCCGCATCCTTGAACACCGGCAGTTCCGAAGGATACGCGCCTCCGATCTCTCCCTCGACCTCGGCCCGGAGGTTTCCGGGAAAGGTGGGGGCCGAGCTCGAGAACATTCCGGGCAGGATGAACCCGTGGACGGGGTAGCCGGACCAGAGGGGAAAGTTCACGATGCCGACCCGGCGACCGGTGCGGGAAAGTCGGTCCCAGACCGCTTCGGCCGGGCGGAACGATTGGACGAGCTTGGAATGACCGGGGCCGCCGTCCGGCTCGGTGAATCCGAAGATCCCGAGTTCGCCCGGGTCGAGGCCGGTGGCGAACGAGTACCAGGCGGGGATGGTCTTCGCCGGATAGACCGAGGTGAGCGGGGCCTTCACGCCGCTCTTGGCCATCGACTTGAGGAACGGAAGGTCGCCCGAATCCATCAAGGGGTCGAGGAGGTCGAAGGTCCCGCCGTCCAACCCGAGGACGAGAAAGCGACGAGCGGGAGACGGCATCGAACCACCCAAGGAGACTCCGAGGGTTTCGACCCGGTTCGACCTATTTAGTGTTTCGTCTAACGGAGGGCATCGGCATGGTTTTCGGAGAGTGTATAGGGAGCGTCTCGCGCGGGCCGCGCGCCGGGGGGGCCCCCGGGATCACAACAGGCGGATCGCCTCGAGATTGAACGGCGCGCGGGAGTCGACGTTGAACCGTTTGTGGAGACTGCCGGCGAGGTCGACCGCCTTCGACTCCTCTCCGTGGTTGAGGATGATCCGTTGCGGTCGCGGGTCGAGCGAGGCCACGTAGTTCATCAGTTGCACGCGGTCGGAGTGGCCGGAGAACCCTTCGATCGTGGCGATCGTCAGTCGGACCGGCACGCCGACCTGTCGGGGACCATCGAGGAACGTCGCCTCGGAGAGACCGCGTTGGAGTCGGCGGCCGAACGTCCCCTCGGCCTGGTACCCGACGAAGAGGAGGCCGTTCTTCTCCTCGGGAGCCCACGCGCGGAAGTACTCCATCACCGGGCCACCGCTCATCATGCCCGACGTGGCGAGGATGATGCACGGGTCCTTCGAGTCGAGGA
>JAKIVW010000083.1 GCA_022750355.1 Thermoplasmata archaeon | reverse complement strand
GAGGGCGAACGGCAGGTTGAGCCCGACGTTCTGGATCTCGAGGAAGCGCCCGAGCTCGTAGAGCCGTCCGTGGGGGGCGGCGCCGGCCGTCACGGCTTCGGCCGCAGGAGCCGAGCGAGCGCCGGGTCCTCCCGGATCGCCTTCTCGGCAGCGGCGACCGCCGCCGGGTCCGAGCGGATCTCCTCCGGCCACGGTCGGGGGAACCCGTCCTCCGGCCGCTTGCGGGTCGCGTCAATCCCCACCTTCGCTCCGAGGTTCGGGACCGGGTTGGAGATGGAGAGCTGGTCGACCGGACCGTGCGACAGCTCGAGGTCTCGCTCGGGGTCGGCCTGAAGGCCGACACGGTAGAGGACCTCGTGGAGGTCGTGCACGTCGACGTCCGCGTCGACGACGATGAGGTAACGGACGAACATGATCTGGCCGAGCCCCCACAGCGCGTGCATCACCTTGCGCGCGTGATCGGGGTACTGCTTTCGGATGGAGACGATCCCGACGTTGATGAACAGCCCCTCCACCGGGAGATTCATGTCGACCAGCTCGGGGAGGACGAGGCGGATGACGGGGAGGAACACCCGCTCGACCGCCTTCCCCAGGACCGCGTCCTCGGTGGGCGGTTTGCCGGTCACCGTCCCGAGGTAGTAGGGTCGCTCCCGTCGCGTGACGCGGGTGACATGGAAGACGGGAAACGGTTCGGGGGCGGAGTAGTACCCCGTATGGTCGCCGAACGGCCCCTCCACCTTCCGCTCGGTCGGGTCGACGTACCCTTCGAGCACGATCTCGGCCTGGGCCGGGACCTCGAGGTCGACCGACCGGGCGGGCACCAGCTCGATGGGGTCGGATCGGAGAAACCCGGCGAAGACGAAGTTCGAGATCCCCTCGGGGACCGGGGCGAGACCCGAGAACAGCGTGGCCGGGTCGATCCCCACCACCGCGGCGACCGGCATCTTCTCGCCGCGCGCGGCCCACTTCCGATAGTTGTTCGCCCCGATCCGGTGGATCTGGACGTGCATCCCGAGGGTGTCGGGGCCGTACTGCTGAAGCCGGTAGATCCCCGTGTGGGACTCCCCCGTGTCGGGGTCCTTCGTGATGACGATCGGGAAGGTGATGGTGCGGCCCCCGTCGTGGGGCCAACACTTCAGGATCGGGAGGGCGTCGAGGTTGACGTGCTCTTCCTCGACCTCTTGGCACGGGCCGGACCGCACCCGTTTGGGGGCAAGGGATCGCACCGTTTGGAGAAGGTCGATCGTGCCCCCGAGGTCCTTCATCGCGCCGACCAGTCCGGCCGGCGGGCGGAGGTGGACGAGCTTGCCGATCCGGTCGGCCACCTCGCCGATGTCGGTCGCTCCGACGGCGAAGGCGATGCGTCGGGGGGAACCGAGGAGGTTCGTCACGACCGGGACGGTGGAACCCGGGACGTTCTCGAACAGCAGGGCGGGTCCGTCGGACCGAATCGCCCGCTGCGTGACCTCGGTGATCTCCAGGTCCCTCGAGACCGGCGCTTTGACCCGGGCGAGATCGCCTCGGGCGTCCAGGGCGTCGAGAAACTCGCCGAGCGACCGGAACGCCACGAGCTCCGCCGAGCCTTCCCGCTTATTAAACTCGGAAGAGGCGGCCCAAGGTTCATATCGAAACCCTCCGTCCCCCGACCTCCATGCAGTCGGTCACCCTCGAGTTCCGGACGGAGGACCTGGAACTTTTGGGCCTGATTCCGGCGGACCTCTTCGCGAAGTACGAGGAAGTCGAGCTCCTCGAGACGCTACGTCTCGAGCAGGGATGGCGGCTGCAGTTGCTGCGGGTGCGGCGCAAGGGCGCCCTTCGCTCGGCCGCCGAGCTGGAGCGGGAGTCCCGACGGATCCGTGCGGTCTACGGCTTTGAGAGCTTCGAACTGGTCGAACGCCGACCTCGGACCCGGGATTACATCGTGCTCGTCCGGCAACGCAATCCCGAGCGGCTGCGCCGGCTGCTCTCCCTCGCGGGAGGGGAGATCTCCCCGACCGCACCTTTTCGGATCACTTCGGAGAAGGTCGTGGCGTCGTTCCGCGGCGAGGAGCGCGCGTTGCGCCGGGTCCTGCGCCGGCTGGACCGGGAGGAGTTCCCGTACAAGGTCCTCCGGGCGTCGGGGCGACCCTACCCCGCGGAGACGGCCACCTCATTGCTCACCTCGTTGCAGGCCGAGATGCTGGCGCGCGCCTGGGTCCTCGGCTACTACGCGGTCCCCCGGAGAATCACCCTCACCCGGATGGCGCACCAAACGGGTCGCAGCGCGCCGGCCCTCGGGAAGATCCTCCGACGGGCCGAAGGCCGACTGGTCGCCCAGTGGCTCTCGGTCGAAGGTTCCGTGCCCGACGGGGGAACTCCCGCGACCGCCCACGACGGGGAAGCGTAAAGTCGTCGGGGGCCTCGCGGGCTCGTGGCCCGCGAACCCCGAACTGTGATCGTCGAGCGCCTCTCGGACGCGCCCCGCGTCCCCCTGCCGGCCCGTGCGACGGAGGGGTCGGCCGGTTTCGACCTCCCCGCCGCGGAGTCGGTGGAGCTTGAGCGAGGGAAAGTCACGCTGGTGCGGACGGGTCTCCGGATGCGATGCCCTCCGGGAACCTTTCTCGAGGTGCGCCCGCGCAGCGGCCTGAGCACGAAGGGGGTCCACATGGTGAACGCACCCGGAACCATCGACTCGGACTACTCCGGCGAGGTCCGAGTCCCGCTGACCTACCTGTTCGAAGGGACGTATCGCATCGAGATCGGAGATCGGATCGGGCAGCTCCGCCTCGTGGAGGACCACCCGCTCACCATCGAGGAAGGGACGGTCACACCGCAAGCCACGCGGGCCGGCGGTTTCGGGAGCACGGGTCGATAGCCTACTCGGTCTCCGGCAGCCGGGTCTGGTACAGCCGGCGTTCCGGCGGGGGGAGTGCCGCCCCGTGGGCGACCGTGGCCTGCACGCGTTCGAGCATTTCGTGCATCCGTTTCTCGCGCCCGAACGCACCCCGATGCATCCCCTCGTCCCGGGTCCCCTGCGCGACGAGTACGACCGCGCGGCCGGCCCGCGCTCGTCCCGTGCGGCCCCTCCGTTGGATCGTCCGGATCACATCCGGGATCGGTTCGTAAAAGACCACGAGGTCGGTGGCCGGGATGTCGAGTCCCTCCTCGGCGACCGAGGTGGCGATGAGGCAGTTGACCCCGCCGGCGCGAAAACGGTCGAGGACGCCGCCCTGTTCCTTCTGGGAGAGACCGACGTCGGTCCCGTGGGTGGCTTGTCCGACGAACCGCGCCGGACGGATCGCCGGGTCGTGCAAGGACTCGAGCTCGGTGACCAGGCGGTCGACGGTGTCCCGGTACTGCGAGAAGACGATCACCCGGGCCGTCGGGTGGGTCCGGAGTTCGTCCGCGACGATGGCGACCGCCTTCGCGACCTTGGGATGCTCGAAGTGGGGACCTTCGAGCAGCCGGCGGACCCCCTCGACCTCGCCCAGGAAAGTGCGGGTCGCCGGACTCATTCGCTGTCCGGGTTTCGGTGTCTGGCGCTCGAGGAACTCCCGAAGCGCATCCACGCCTTGGCTCTCCGCGAGCTCGAGGGCGTGCATCCCCTTCATCGCCGCTGCCTGGGCCGTCACGGCTTGCCAAAGGACGGCCGAACCCGGGCTCCCGCGGGCCCGTTCGGTCTCGATCTGACGATGGAGGCGAGCCCCGACCTCGAGGAGGGTGCGACGGCTTGCCTCCCCGCCCCCGGGAAGCCAGTCGAGCTTCCGTAGGGCGTCGATCTGACGTTGAACGACCGCGCGAAGTTCGATGGCGAGGCGCTGGACCTCGGGGGGAAGGGGGAGGACGACGGTCTCGACTCCGATCCCATGCAGGTACGGGGCCACGTCCGGAGACCGCTCGGTGCGGTACTCGAACCGTTCGATCCCCAGGTTGGTCCAGACCTCCCGGATGCGGGCCTCGCTGCCGCCGGGAGATGCCGTCATCGCGAGGACCCGGGCCCGGGGGCCGTCCGAGTTCGCTCGGGCGATCTGGACGTACGGGTAGATCCCAACGCCCCGATGCGCCTCATCGAAGACGATGAGCGAGAACGTGTCGAGCGGGAAGGTCCCGCTCGCGAGGTCGTTGCCGATCACCTGGGGAGTGGCGACGACGACCTGCGGGGGGTGCAACAGCTCGGCCCGCCGTTCCGGGGGAATGGCACCGGTAAGGACGATCGGGTCGGGGGCGAACAGGGTCCTCGCTACGCTGGCGCCGTGTTGCAGCACCAGCGGTCGAGTGGGCGCGAGAAGGAGGACCGAGCGAGTTGGATTTTTCAGCAAGCTATCGGCGATGACGCGGAGCGCGATCGTCGTCTTGCCGAGGCCCGTCGGGAGCACCACCAACGTGTTCTGTCGGTACGCGACCTCGGCGATCGTCGCCTGGTATTCGCGGTCCTCGATCGTGCCGGGACGGATCCGCGGGTGCACGACGGTCGGCATCGGCGGAGTATCCTGCCGCGGCGAGCGGACGGTGCTTTATGAGCAGGCGCGTACGAGCGGACGTGCTCCCGACCTGGGTGGTCCTCCTCGTCCTCGCCGGCTCCGGAGTGGCCCTCGTCTATCAGGGTCTCGCGATCGTCTACGCCTACGCGATGCCCACGCTCGGGCCCGCGCCGCCCGGGCCGGTCCCGTCCGGGCGAGTCAGCGTGATCGTCGCCGCCCGGAACGAAGTGGACGACCTCCCCGCCACGCTCGATTGCCTACTCGCTCAGGACGTATCCGACCTCGAGATCCTCGTGGTGGACGGAGGCTCGACCGACGGTAGCCAGGCGGTCACGGACGCCCGTGGGCCTCGGGTGAGACGGATCGACGAACCCCCGCTCCCCGAAGGTTGGGTCGGGAAGAACTGGGGGTGCTGGACCGGGGCCACGGCCGCGACCGGAGATTGGCTTCTTTTCCTGGACGCCGACGTGCGGACCCACCCCGCGGCCGTCCGTTCGGTCGTCGGCTGGGCCGACTCCGAGCGGGCCGACCTCGCCACCCTCGCGACGCGCGTGGAGATGCACGGTTTCTGGGAACGGCTCGTCCTGCCGTTCTACATCCAGATGGTACTCACGTACTTCCGCGCCCCCCGCGTGAATCGACCCGGCTCCTCCGCCGCGATGGTGAACGGCCAGTTCCTATTGTTCCGGCGGGCCGCGTACGACCGCTTGGGGGGCCATGCCGCGGTCCGCTCGTATGTACTGGAGGATATCGCGATCGCACGGCGCGCGCGTGCCGCCGGTCTCACGATCCGTCTCGCGAACGCGGTCGAGCTCGCCACGACCCGGATGTATCGGGACCCCGAAGAGATGTTCGAGGGTCTGCTCAAGAACGTCCACGGGGCGGAGTTCCGCGCGACCCGCCTCGTCGGATTTCTCGGTGGACTGATCGGATTCTTCCTGCTTCCCCTCGCGGTCCTGCCGGTGGGTTTGTGGACGGGGAACCTTCCCTTGGTCGCGGTGGGCGCCTTTCTCTGGGTGGCGCTGTTCGGAAAGCACGCGGCGTTCTGCCACGCGGTGGGCTCGCCGGCCGTCTACGGACTCCTCTACCCCCTGGCGACGATCTACTACGTGCGCCTGGTCGGTGTCTCCCTGGTCCGCGGCCTCCGCCGTCGCCCGGTGCGTTGGAAGGGTCGCGCGTACCCCCTTCTCGACGCCTCGGGCCCGAATCGATAATAGGCCGGCCGCGCTCGAACGGCCGCATGGCGACGACCCTCGAAGCGACGTTCGAACTCTACATCGGCGGAAAGGAGCAGCCGGGGTCGAAGGGAGAGCAACGCACCCTGCTCGATCCGGCGACGAACCAACCGCTCGCCCGGGTGGCGGTGGGGTCGCGCGACGACGCTCGCGCCGCCATGGAGGTCGCCGACCGAGCGTTCCGAGAATCGAACTGGGCCGCCGATGACGGCGCTCGACGGGCGAAGGCGCTCTGGAAGCTCGCCGGACTCCTGGAGGCGAACGCCGACGCGTTCGCTCGCCTCGAGACCCTCAACCAGGGGAAACCGCTCCGCGAAGCGCGCGGGGATATCGGCTACGTCGTTCGGACGTTCGAGTATTTCGCCGGCCTCGCCGACAAGGTCGAGGGCGAGACGATCGCCGTCCCCGGACCCCGCTTCGATTACACCGTGCGCGAGCCCCTTGGGGTGACGGTCCACATCGCGCCCTGGAACTACCCGCTCCTCCTCGCGATGCGCTCCGTCGCCCCCGCGCTCGCCGCCGGAAACGCAGTTGTACTGAAACCCGCGAGCCTGACCCCGCTCACCGCGGTGGCCCTGGCCCGCCTCGCCAAGGAAGCCGGGATCCCCGACGGGATCCTGAACGTCGTGCTCGGCAGCGGCGCCGAGGTCGGAGAAGCCCTCGTCCAGGATGCCCGTTGTCGTTCGGTCACGTTCACGGGGAGCGGTGAGGTGGGAAGCCGGCTCGCGCTGCTCGCGGCCGCCCGATTGGTTCCCGTCACACTCGAACTCGGAGGGAAGGGTCCGGTGGTCGTGCTCGCGGATGCCGACGTGGACCGAGCGGCGAAAGCGATCGGTTTCGGGATCTTCGGGAACGCCGGTCAGATGTGCTGGGCGGCCTCCCGCCTCCTGGTCCACGAGAGCCTCCGCGCGCCGCTGGTCGAGAAGCTCCGTGGGATCGCCGACCGGATGAAGCTCGGTCCCGGCGTCCAGGACGGGGTCGAAATGGGACCCCTCGTTTCCCAAGAGCACGCGGCGCACGTCCTCGAGTACGTCGAGGAGGCCCGTTCGGGCGGCGGCCAGGTCGTCGCCGGGGGCAGCCGTCCGACGGACGAAGCGCTCCGAGCCGGGAATTTCGTTCGGCCGACCATCCTCGCGGACGTGCCCGCGACGTCGCGCGCCGTCCGGGAGGAGATCTTCGGTCCCGTCCTGTGCGTGAGCTCGTTCACGGACGTTGACGAAGCGATCCGGGCCGCGAACGACACTCCGTACGGACTGCTCGCGGCGCTTTGGACCCGGGACCTCGGATCGGCCCACTCGCTCGCCCGACGCCTCGACTCCGGCATGGTGGTCGTGAACGAGGCGCCGACCTCCTTCCCCCAGACACCGTTCGCGGGGGCCAAGTCCAGCGGCCTCGGCTTCGAGCAGGGGGCCCGGGCGCTCGAGCCGTTCACCCGACGCAAGAACGTGTTGGTCCATCTCGGCGGCGGGAAGCGGGTGGCCTAGGGCCGGTTCGGGTTCGTACGGAACCCCAAAAAGGCCCCCCGGGGCTCCGACGGCGTGGTGACTCCGAGCGCGGCCCCCCCGGAACCGGAGTGGGGCGCCTGCAGCTTCTGCGCGGTCGCCGTCCCGCCGGGGGCCACGCAGTGCCCCATCTGCGGGGCAGCCGACCCGATCTCCGCGTCCGAGATGTCGAACGTCTCGGTCCACCAGCGGCGACGCCTCCAGGCGACCGGGGTGTTCCGGAGCCTCATCGTCATCGCGGTGGCCCTCGGCCTCGCGTATCTCATGATCTCGCTCGTCGTCGGGGGTCCCCCGGTGGTGGTCGACCCCCTGACGACCAACGGCCTCTACCCGCTCGCCCCCGGCAACTCCACCGTCATTTCGGGGGAGATCACGGGGGGCGACTTCATCATCGGCAACTTCAGCACGGCCGACCCCGTGGGGTTGAACCTCGAGCTCGCCGTCTACAACTCGAGCCAGATGCCGCAGTACTTGAACGGCATCGGCCCGGTTCCCCAGTATACGCTCGGCCCCTCCGCCAGCGGACGCATCGTCTTCTCCGCCCCCTACACGGACGAGTTCTACTTCGTGTTCACGAACCCGTACCCCGCCTCGAGTAACCTAAGTTTCGTGGCCGAGATCTCCACGACGTACGAGTCGAACGTCGGCGACGAAGGATTTGCCTAGGCCCCTCCAGGTCGATCTTTCCCCGGCGTGGGGGATTATAGGACGAGCCGCCTCTACCCTCGTCGAGGGACGCCCGCCCTCGCGGTGGACGCCCGACTTGGGGGGAGGAGAGCGGTCCGTGAGAGTTACGACCACATCCCCTCGAGCGATCCTGCCGATTCTCGCCTTGGCCGCGGTCTGCGCGACGATGTGGGT
>JAKIVW010000006.1:9699-30420 GCA_022750355.1 Thermoplasmata archaeon | reverse complement strand
CCTCCTCGATGTGCGTCCAAGTTGGACCCGAGTTTGTTCCGGAAATGCTGGTCAATCTTACTCCCCAGTTGGTCCTCGCCTCGACCATCGTATCCGTGGCGGCCGTGGAGGAGATCACGAGCCAGTTGGGTATCCCGGTGGTCATGCTCCAGCCTCCGACCTTGAGTGGGGTGCTGGTCGATGACGATCTGATCGGGGAGATCTTCGGCATTCAATCCGCCGCCAACGGCGTGAATCACCAACTCTCGAGCGAACTCTTCAACGCGACCAACGCGAGCCTCTCTGATTTCTCCCCGTATCCCACCGTACTGGTCACGTACTCCGTGGACTCCGAAGGCTACTGGAGCTTTGGCCCGGGAACCTTTGGCCTCTCCTTGATCGAACTCGCGGGTGGGGTCAGTATTAGCGCGACCTCAACGACACCCTACCCTGAGTTGTCAAGCGCGCAGGTATTGCTGGACAACCCCCAACTCATCATCTTTGGGGAGGGATTCGGCCTGAACGAAAGCACATACGCCGGCGGTCCGGATTGGTCGGACTTTTCGGCCGTGCAAGCCGGCAACGTGACCGGGGTCAACTCCAACTGGCTCACCGAGCCTGACCCGACGATGATCCTCCAGGGGATCCCGGCCCTGCTCTCCGTCTTCCACCCCGGCGGCGCCTAGGGCGGCGGGGGCCGGCGTGTCTCCGCCGCCCGGGAGCGTACGGCTCCGCCGCTGGTGGATCGGAGTCGCGATCGGTGCCGGGGGAGGGCTACTCGTCCTCCTCTCCGCGCTTCTCGGCGCGGTCGACGTTCCCGTTCGTCTCGGCCTTCAAATTCTCCTCCACGAAGTCAGTGGCGGCCGGGTGTTTCCGGACGCCTGCGTCGGTTCGGGCCTATCGCCAACGCGATGCAGCGCGTACACCTTCATCGTCTGGAACCTCTACCTCCCCGAAGTACTCCTCGCGCTCATCGTCGGCGCCGCTCTCGGACTTTCGGGGGCCTCACTCCAAGGAGTCTTTCGGAATCCGCTCGCTGACCCGTTCCTCCTGGGCATCTCCAGCGGCGGCACCTTAGGAGCGGCGGTCATCTACGTCTACCACATCGGCGTCGCGGACGCCGACCTCTACCTTCCGGCGTTCGCCTTCCTGGGGGCCGTCTCGACCGGACTTCTCATCCTCACGGTAGCCCGAGGGCGATACAGCTCGGTCGAAACCCTTCTCCTGACCGGAGTGGCACTCGCCAATCTCCTCTCCGCGATCCTCTCGCTCGTCCTGCTCTACAATCCTGCGGGAAGCGAACAGGTGACCTTCTGGCTGCTCGGGGGCCTAGGTCTGGCGGATTGGGAGGTCGACGGGATCGCCTTCGGAAGCGTCCTCGCCCTCGGTACGCTCCTCTCGCTCTACGGTCGCGAACTGAACCTCCTCCAGTTGGGTTCCGACGTCGCCCAGAGCGCGGGGGTCGACGCGGCCCGGGTCCGCTTGAAGGTGATCCTGCTCGCGTCCTTGGTCACTGCGGTCGCGGTCGCCTTCACCGGGATCATCGGGTTCGTCGGTCTCGTCTCTCCCCACATCGTACGCCGCCTCGCCGGCAGCGACTACCGGATCGTCCTTCCAGGCTCGGCGGTGATCGGGGCGCTCTTCCTGCTGGGGGCACGCGACATCTCCTATCTCGCCTTCCCCGGCTCGCTCCTTCCCCTCGGGATCTTCACTGCGTTCGCCGGAGTACCGTTCTTCTTGTTCCTGCTGTATCGGCAACGGCGTTTCGCCCCGATGGGAGGGGGATGACCCTGACCACCCCCGCCGTCCGCGTCGCCCGCCTTGGAGTTCGTTTCGGGGATCGAGTCGCCTTGCACGCCGTGGAATTCGATGTCGCCCCGGGGGAGTTCGTGGCCCTCGCCGGGCCGAACGGCTCCGGTAAGACCACCCTGCTCCGCGCCCTCCTCGGTTTTCTGAACCCCGATGAAGGCGCGGTCGAACTGTTCGGTGCGCCGGTCGCTGACCTGTCGATCCGGGAACGGGCCCGTCGCGTCGCGTGGGTCCCGCAGGAGGAATCGTTGCGCGATGACGTACGGCTCTCGCAGTACGTCCTCTACGGACGCTACCCGCATCTTCGTCCGATGGACCGGGAGACCGAAACCGACCGTGCTCTGGTCGCGCGCATTCTCGGGGAGGTCGGGCTCGCGGACCGAGCGAACGACGGGATCCTCTCGATCAGCGGAGGCGAGCGACAACGGGCCATTCTCGCTCGGGCGCTCGCCCAACGGACGCCCCTCCTGCTGTTGGACGAACCGACGTCGCATCTCGACATCGCCCACCAGTTGGATCTGCTGGGTCGAGTGCACGCGCTCTCCCGGAACGAAGGGGTCACCGTGATCGCGGCGCTCCACGACCTCAACCTGGCGGCCCGGTACGCGGACCGGATCATCGTCCTCTCTCGCGGGCGACGGATCGCCGATGGTCCGCCCCGGAGCGTCCTCTCGGAGGATCTTCTCGCTCGCGTCTGGGGGGTTGACGCCGAGCTTGCGGTCGATTCGCGGAGTGGGCTCCCGTACCTCCTCCCGAGACGGTTGGTGACCGAGACGCGACCGTCCTCGTCCACGCTCACGGCGGGACCGGTTCACGTGGTGGGCGGTGGGGGCGCCGGTGCCCCCCTCCTCCGAGGGCTCATCGACGAAGGATTCCGCGTGACGGCCGGAGCTCTGCATCTTCTCGACACGGATGCTGAGGCCGCCGAGTCTCTCGGCGTGGTGGCGGCGGTCGAGGGGCCGTTCGCGCCGTTGAGTCCGGCGACCCGCGCTCACCATCGGGCGCTCTTGAGCGAAGCTCGCGTGATCGTCGTGGCGGCGTTCGCCGTGGGGCCGTCGAATCTCGCCAATCTGGAGGATGTGCTTCCCTACGCCACGAGGACCCCGGTCGTCGTCGTCGACCAAACCCCGGGAACCCCAATCGACTTTGCCGAGGGCCGTGCCACGGCGGCCCGAGAGGCGCTCCGGACGGCCGGCGCGACCTTCGTACCCGACACCGACTCGGCCATTCGGGAAGTCGTGCGGGTCTTAGCGGGCCCGAGAGCCGACCCGTCGTTGCTTACTCCCGAGGGCTAGGAACTCGACCGGGGGAACGTCCGGGCCCTCGATCTGTTCGAAGACGCGAGGCAGGTCCCGGTCGACGACGACGAGCGTGCAATCGACCCCCAATCGGGTCGCCTCGACGATCGCGGCCGCTACCCCGAACCGGATCACCGGACGAGCGGGACTCGCTCGGCCCAACACGTGACCCGCCTCCAGGCCGTAGGCAAACAGTAGACCGGCCGGAGTACTCGCGACCGCCGCCCGAATTTGGGGCGTCAGGGCGGTGTCGTGGAGTCGATCGACCGGGATCGGGAGCACCCGCAGCCGGCCGTGGGGCAGCGGAACGATCCCTTCCAGCTCTCCCACTTCCACGAGTTCGCCGCCGCTCGCGCTCGAGTGGGCCCGACCCCGCGAGCCGCGGCTCGTGCCCGAGCGCGCGGTGAGCGTTCCCGCACGGATCTCGAGCGAGACCCGGTCGCCCTTTTCGATCGGGCCGTCCGCCACCGCCCGGGTCGTCCGTACGATGTGGAGACGGTCCAGCCGATGTGCGAGGTCGTCCCGGACGCTCCCGAGGGCGGAGTGGAGCCAGTCCACGCCCTGCACCGTCGAGCGGTACCGTCCTCCGCTCAACTCGACGAGTCCCCGCCGCACGAGGCTCCGGCACGTGTGGGAGGCCGCCTGGACGGTGAGGCCGAGTCGCTCGGCGACGGACCGGAGGTTCGTCACCTCGCGCGTCTCGCATTCGTACAGGAACAGCAGGTCGCTCACCGTGCCGGCCCGTCGGAGCGTGGCGAGGCCGTTCCGGTGCGGGCTTTTCGGAGGCGATCCGGGCGCCACGGGCTCGCCAGACAGTCTCCGGTACAATAGCCCGCGGAGAGGGCGGGGGCGGGCTACGCCTCGGCGGCGGGGCGTCGCGGAGTGCTGGGCGCCTTGGCTTCCCGTTTCACTTCACGGATCCGGTCCCGGATCCGCGCCGCCTCCTCGAAATCCAGCCGTTCGGCGGCGAGTCGCATCTCCTCCTCGAGGTTCGCGAGCAGGAGGGGCAGGCGCTCCTTCCACTTCTTCCCCAAGCCGGACGTGGACAGGGATCCGGAGCCCAGCTCGTCCGCCGGCGCGAGGAGCGAGCGGACCTCCTTCTGGACCGATTCGGGGACGATCCCGTGGGCGCGGTTGTACTCGAGCTGCACGGTCCGTCGCCGGGTCATTTCGCCCATCGCGCGGGCCATCGAGCCCGTGACGCGGTCCGCGTAGAGGACGACCCGACCTCGCTCGTTGCGGCTGGCTCGACCTGCTGTCTGGACGATCGACGTTTCACTCCGGAGGTATCCCTCCTTGTCGGCGTCCAGGATCGCGACGAAGCTCACCTCGGGCAGGTCGAGTCCTTCTCGGAGCAGGTTGATCCCGACGAGGATGTCGAACTCCCCGATCCGCAGGTCGCGCAGCACCTCGACCCGCTTCAGCGTCTCGACCTCGGAGTGGAGATACCGGACCCGCAGGCCGAGACGCGTGAGGTAGTTCGAGAGCTCCTCGCTGGTCCGTTTCGTGAGCGTCGTGACGAGCGCCCGATCGCCGGCCTCGACGCAGAGCCGCAGCTCCTTCACGAGGTCCTCGATGTGCCCGGCGAGGGGGCGGACCTCGATCGGGGGGTCGACGAGGCCGGTCGGCCGAATGATCTGCTCGACCACGCCCTTGGAGACCTTCCGTTCGAACGGTCCCGGGGTCGCGGAAACGAAGACGGCTTGAGGGATCCGCCCGAGGAACTCGGGGAACGTCAGCGGACGATTGTCGCGGCACGAGGGCAGACGCCAGCCGAACTCGACCAGATTGTCCTTCCGGCTCCGGTCCCCTTTGTGCATCCCCATCATCTGGGGGACGGTGACGTGGGACTCGTCCAGGAAGACGAGCATGTCGTCCGGAAAGAAATCGAGCAGCGTGTAGGGAGGTTCCCCCGGTTTGCGTCCGGCGAAATACCGGGCGTAATTCTCCACTCCGGTGCAGTACCCGGTCTCCCGGAGCATTTCGAGGTCGTAGTCGACCCGGCCCTTCAGTCGCTGGGCTTCGACGATCTTCTCCGCCTTCAGGAGCTCCTTCACCCGCGCATCCCGCTCCCGTTCGATAAGGGGCAGGATCTCCTGCATCCGCTCGTCGACCGTCAGGAAGTGCGTCGCCGGAAAGACGGAGAGCTGGTCCAGCTCGCGTTTTTCCTCTCGGGTCACCGCGTCCATCTCGGCGATGGCGGACACGGTCGAGCCGTCCAGGACGATGCGGTGGACGGTCTCCCCGGCGCCCATGACGTCCACCGTCCCGCCCCGAACGGTGAAGCGCCCCCGCTTCAGTTCGACGTCGTTCCGCTGATACTTCATGTGGACGAGTTGCTCGAGCAGCGCCTGGCGCGTGATGGTCTGCCCGACCCGGAGTTCCACCACCGAGGCCCGGTAATCCTCGGGCGACCCGAGGCCGTAGATGCAGCTTACCGAAGCGACGACGATGACGTCACGGCGGGTCAGCAGGGCTTGGGTGGCCCGGTGGCGGAGGCGGTCGATCTCCTCGTTGACGGACGAGTCCTTCTCGATGTAGAGGTCGATCTGTGGGACGTACGCCTCGGGTTGATAGTAGTCGAAGTAGCTGACGAAGTACTCGACCGCACTGTTGGGGAAGAGGGCGCGAAACTCGCTGACCAGCTGCGCGGCGAGGGTCTTGTTCGGGCTGATGACCAGGGTCGGTCGCTGGAGGCGTTGGACCGTGTGGGCCATCGTGAACGTCTTCCCGCTGCCCGTGACTCCGAGAAGGGTGACGTACTTCTCGCCGTCCGAGACCCGCTGCACGACGCCCTCGATCGCCTGCGGCTGGTCCCCTTGCGGGACCATGTCGGTCTCAAGTTGGAACTGACCGGGAAGGCGGAGGGTCTCGGGCGCACTCGACTTCGAACGGCTCATGGGGTGCCTCCGGTCGGAGCGGTGTGCCGGCCGTACCCGTTCGGGTCGATCGCGACCGACCCGAAACCGAGCCTCCGAACCGACGCGAGGACCTCCGAGGAGAGCGGGGCCGTCGAGAGGCGGGCGACCTCGGTGGGGTCGACCTCGATACGGGCATCTTCTCCCCGGACCCGGACGCGGACCCGCCGGAACCCCCGGTCGAGCAGGATCGTTTCCGCCGCCTCGATCCGACCGAGCAGAGCGGCGTCGATCGGGTTCCCGTGCGCGACCCGGGACGCGAGGCACGCATCCGAGGGCTGCTCCGCGTTGCCGAGGTGACGGGAGCGAGCGGCGAGCCGAACGTCCGCTTTCGTCCAGCCCCCCTCCGCGAGGGGGTGACGAAAACCGGCCTCGTCCATGGCCCGCAACCCGGGGCGGTCGTCGCTCAGGTCGTCCGTGTGGATCCCGTCCAGGTACTGTCCGGCCCCCCACTCCTTTCCGAAGGCGAGCAATCGCCCGGCTTCGACGGACCGGCAGAAGTAGCATCGGTTGGCGGGATTCGCCCGATACTCCGCCCGTTCGAGCGGGTCGACGGTGAGGAGCCGGTGGGAGATCCCGATCTCGGCCGCGACTCGGACGGCCCGGTCCACTTCGGCCCGCGCGACCGCCGGGCCGCAGATGGTCACCGCGATCGAATCCGTCCCGAGCGCCTCGAACGCGAGCGCCGCGACGACCGCGGAATCCACCCCGCCCGAGAGGGCGATGACCGCCCGGCCGCCCTCGGCGATGCGGTGGGCGAGCGAGCGCTCGTCGAGGGGGACCTGAAGGGGAACGGAGAACCCGGACATGGAAGGCCCACCGCCAACCGTGGGAGGCGGAAAACCGTATCTGCCGCTGAGGCGAGTTGGGGGCGCGAGGCCCACCCGATGCAGAGCGTGCGCGAGGGGACAAAGTGGGTCCTCCGGCTGGACGACGGCCAGGACCTGTTCGAGGCGCTGACCGCCTTTGCCCGGAAGGAGGGCGTGCGGGCCGGGGCGATTCTGTTCGGGATCGGGATGTTCCGCACCGCGACGTTCGGGTACTGGGACGGCTCGAAGTACCAGCCTCACGATCTCGAGGTCCCGCACGAGGTCATTGCGCTGCACGGAACCATCGCTACCGTCGACGGCTCACCGTCCATCCATCTCCACTCGGCCGTGGCCGGCCCCGACCACCGGCTTGTCGGAGGCCACCTGCTGCGGGCGACCGTGGGCATCCTCCAGGAGGTCGTCGTCGAGACGTTCCCCGGGCGGACCTTCGGACGCCCTCTGGGGGAGACGTTCGGGCTTCGGATGCTCGACCTGGAACCGGTCGCCGACCCGTAAGACCGCCGGCACCGCCTTCTTCCGAACCGACGTTCTCCCCTTCCGCGCATGGCGACCGACCTCCCCTCCGCATTCGACGGGATCGACCCGCGACTGGCGGAAGCGGTCGGTCGTAGGGGGATCCGCGAACTCTCGGAGATCCAACGACTCGCGTTCCCGCTCCTTCGGGGCGAATCCGACGCCCTCCTCCTCTCCCCAACCGGGACGGGCAAGACCGAAGCCGCGCTGCTCCCTCTCCTGACGCGCCGCCTCGCCGACCCTTCCCCCGCGATCTCGATCTTGTACGTCACTCCGCTGCGGGCGCTCAACCGCGACCTCGAACATCGGCTCGTCTCGTTGGTGGAGGAGGTGGGACTCACGGCCGCCGTCCGCCACGGCGACACCAGCGCGTCGTCCCGCGTCGCCCAGTCAAAAAAACCTCCGGATCTCCTGCTGACCACGCCCGAGACCCTCCAGATCCTGCTGGTCGGGGTTCGCTTGCGGGAGGGACTTCGAAACGCGAGGACGGTCGTGGTCGATGAGATCCACGAACTGGTGGGGTCGGACCGAGGGGCCCAGCTCAGCCTCACCCTCGAGCGTCTGGACGCGTTGGCAGGGCGTAAGGTACGTCGGATCGGACTCTCGGCGACTGTGGGGAACCCGACCGAAGTGGCGCGGTTCCTCTCGCCGGCTCCCCGGATCGTCGAAGTCCAAGCGGCCCAGCAACGCCGAGTCCTCGAACTCACCGCTCGGCGTCCGGCGGACTCCTATCCGCCGCTCGATCCGGTTCTCCAGGCGGAGCTGAAGGCCGACGGGCCGCTCTTGCTCGGTTTGCGAGCGGTAGAACAGGAGATCCGCGAGCACACGACCACCCTCATCTTCGTGAACACCCGACCGACCGCGGAGGGACTCGCGGCCCGCCTGAAGCGGCTCGCCCCCGACCTTGCGATCGCGGTGCATCATGGCTCCCTTTCCCGCGAAGTCCGAGAGGAGGCGGAGCGGTCGTTCCGGGACGGCCAGTTGAAAGCGCTGGTCGCGACCTCGTCGCTCGAGTTGGGGATCGATATCGGGAGCGTCGACCACGTGATCCAGTTCGGGTCGCCCCATCAGGTGGGCCGCCTGGTGCAGCGGGTCGGTCGATCCGGCCATCGGCTCGACCGTACGATCCATGGTACCGTCCTCGCGCTCGACGACGACGACCTCGAAGAGGCCGCGGTCCTCGCTCGGCGAGCGGACGAGGGGCTCGTGGAGCCGGTGGCGTGGAGGACCCGAAACCGGTTCGCCGCCGCCCAACAGGTGGTGGCGTCGTTGCGGGCCGACGGAGCGGTCGCGCCCGACGACCTCATCGCGACGCTGGGGCATGCAAGCGCGGTCGCCGACCTCACGCGTGCCGAGTGGGACGGTCTGTTCGGCTACCTGGTGGACCTGCATCTGGCGCGCCGACTCGACGATGGGCGGCTGGGTCCGGGTCGCGGTACGCTCGCCCGATTCTACGCCTCGCTGTCGCTCATCCCGGATGAGCGGACCTACCGGTTGCGGGACATTGCGACGCGCCGCCTCATCGGTACCCTGGACGAACGGTTCGTCCTCACGCAGATCCTGGCCCAGCCGGATCAGATCTTCCTCCTGCACGGGCAGACCTGGAAGGTCGTGGAATTCCGGGAGGGGGAGCTCCTGGTCGAGCCGGTCCACGAGATCGGGGCCGAACCGCGCTGGGCCGGCGAGGACCTCCCCGTCCCGTTCGACGTGGCGCAGGAGATCGGACGGATGCGACGCGACGGTGCGCTGGACGCGTACCCGATCGACGCGACCGACCGCGGACGCCTGGTCCGTCGGCGGGAAGAGGGCGACAAGGCCGGCACGCTGCCGACCGACCGCCGGGTGACGATCACGGCCCGGGGGCGGGTGGTCGTCTACGGTTCGTGCTTCGGCACCCGGACGAACGATACCCTCGCGCTGGCCGTCGCGGGCCTCCTCACGGCCCGACTCGGGGCCCGAACGGATGTGGCCTCGGTCGAGCCCACCTGGTTCGTCCTCGAACTTCCGATCGCCGTCGACGACGCGACCCTGGTCGACGCCTTCCAGATCGACCCGACGACGCTCCTGCCGCTGGTCGAGCGTCTGGTCCCGAGCGGGCTCGACTACCGGTGGGTCTTCCTTTCGATCGCCCGCAAGCTGGGGGTGATCCCCTCCTCGGCCGACCCGCGCGACCTGCGCACGCTTGAGCCGCTCCTTGTGGAGTCCCGGACGAACCCGTTGGGGGAGGAAGCGCTCGAGAAGACGCTCCACGACCGGTACGATATCGCTCACGCCGTCGAGGTCCTCGGACGAGCGCGCGCGGGTACCCTCGAAGTGGTGGCCACGCCACCGTCGACCCTGACCGACGGTCCGCTCGAGCGACTGCGCTGGCGCGTCCTCCCCGAGACTCCGCCCCCGACGCTCCTCAAGGCGGTGCGGGAGCGGCTGTCGAACGAACCCCTGGCCCTCGTCTGTCTCCGGTGCGGGTTCGTCCGTCAGACGACGCCGGGACGGTACCAGAAGGAAGGAGGGAGTCGGTGCCTGCTCTGCAAGGGATCGCTCTCCGCGGTTCTCTCCCCCCGCCGCGAAGCCGATATCGAACGCCTCCGTACCTACGCGAAGAAGAAATGGAAACCTTCGGCCAAGCGTCCGGCCAAGCGGAGCTCCCGACCCGAGCGAGCTCCCTCGCCGGAAACCGAGACGCTCGTTCGTACCGGCTACACATCGGCAGAACTCGTCGCCCACTACGGGGATCGTGCGCTCTACGCACTGGCCGCCCGCGGCATCGGCCCGGACACGGCGCGTCGCCTGCTCGCGCGACTTTACCAGAGCGACGACGCGTTCTTCACCGAGATCCTCCGCGCGGAACGAGCGTATGCGCGGACCCGGGCGTTCTGGGACTAGGGCGAAACTCCCCCTGCTCGGCGCGGAGGGACGGGGCGCTCAGGGTGGGGCGGACCGCGGTGGAGCGCGGGTCGTCGCGCGGGCGAGCACCGCGACGGTCGCTTCCACCACCGCTCGCGGCGCGTCGGTGCGAAACCCTTCGGGTCGCATGTGCGTGCGCGAGAAACGGAAACCCCGCTCGACCAGGGCCTGCTCGATCGCCGCCCGGGCCGGCGGGAACGGGAGTCCGAGGGCGCCCGTGAGCTCGTTCGCCTCGAAGTAGAACGGTCGGTCCACCGCCGCCTCGGCCCGGATCCGGACGAGGAACTCCTCCGCCTCTTTGGGGCGGGCGGCCGTCGGTGGGGTGGTGAGATGGGTGGCCAGCTCCGGGTCGAATAGGGGTCCGAGCCAGAGGGGACCGTAGGGCCCGCGATCCCCGAGATACGGCCCGGTCCAGGTATTCGGGTCGACCATTTCCACCGGATCGGCGGCGGAGGAGGCGTCGTGCAGGGCCACTTCGACGTAGAGCCGAAGGTGGTGCCCCCGGACATAGGCGAGGAGCGGTCGGACGGTCCGGCCTTCGGTGCGCGCGATACGGGCGAGATACGCGAGTAGGACTCGAAGGCCACCCTCGGGTCCGAGCCGCCCTCGTACCGGATGACTCCCGTAGAGGCGTTCGCACGCGCCGGGTTGCACTCCGGCAAGCACCATCATGTCCGTCGCCGTGGCGGCGAGTACGCCGCGGGGTCGCAGGGCCCGAAGGGCGGTCGGGACGAACGAGATCGGGGAGCCGTACGGGTCGATATCCACGTAATCGAACGGTGCTTCGGCCGGAACCTCTCGAGCGTCGGCCGAGCGAACCGTGGCGCCGGCATACGGCATGGCGTTCTGTCGGAGGACGTCGGCGGCCTCGGGGTGGGCTTCCGTGAACAGGAACGAGGAGAACGCGCCCGTTTCTGCCAAAAGCCTTAGCCCCCGCGCGCCGGTCGCCGAGAGCATATCCCACCCCCGCTGCGACCCGGAACCGAAGTAGGCCCGCGCGAAGGCGACTCCAAGGTCGCGGTCCAGGACCATGTCCGGGTTGTAGAAGACCGAGGCCCGGGGTCGCGGTCCGGGGCCGGGACGGGTCGGGGGAAGCAGGAGCTCGACGGCTCCTTCGCGCCCCCGGATTAGTGCGACTGGCCCGTGATCAGGTGGACGATCTTGAACGCGAGCAGGTTCTTGTTCACCGGCGTTACTTCGAGGAGTCGTAGTTCGTCCCTCCGTCGGATATCCTGGAGCAGGGGGTTCCGGGATTTCTTGTGGAGGGTCATGATGATCGACTTCTTGGCGTCGAGGGTGTCCATCACGCTCTTCGTGAACACTTCGCTCTCCACCTCCATCTTTCCGACCTCGTCGATGACGATGACGTCCGCCTCTTCGCGGCCTTGCGCGAGGGCGGCGGTCCCGATCCCCTCGAGGGCCAGCAAGTTCACTCCGTACCGCCCGGAGCGGACGCGCGACTTGAGACTCTCATGGGCGAACACCTCGTGTTCCTTCGTGATCCAGTTCGTGATCTGAAAGCCGACGCGGCGCTGCTTGACGATGATCGGCTCGGTCACCATGCCGCCGACCTTGAGCCCCTCCTCCTCGAGCAGCTGGATGATGCGCAGCAGGGTCTGGGTCTTTCCGGAGCCGGGGAGACCGGTGATACCGATCTTCACCGGTGCCGAAAGGCGACGAGGCATTGGGGAGAACTCCTAAGGACGATTCCGTCTAGGCGTGGCGCGAATAAGAAGCCATGCCGACCCTGTGGCGCCGTGGCAGTCCGGGGGCGACCGGAACCCGGGACGCTGCGGGTCGTCCGGACCCGCCCTCTCCGGTGTATCCACCACGAGAGGACACGTGGCTCCTGCTACCGTTCGCCCGGGTCGCCGCGGGAACGTCGTTCCTCGAAGTGGGCACGGGTTCGGGCGTCGTGGCGTTGGCCGCCGCCCGTGGCGGAGCCGTCGTCACCGCCACCGACCTGAACCCGCACGCCCTGCGTCGGCTCGGAGCGATCGCGCGCCGGGAACGGCTTAACCTTCGGCTGGTCCGGACCGACCTCGCCCGGGGCCTCGGGCGGTACGACCGGGTAGTGTCGAACCCACCGTACCTCCCCACCCGACCCGAAGAGCGGGACCCCGACCGCTGGCACAACCTCGCGCTGGACGGCGGACCGGACGGTTGCGCGACCACCGCCCGCTTCGTGGCCGAGCTCGGCGACCACCTCGAGCCCGGGGGGAGTGGGTTCCTCGTCGCCTCCTCCTTGCAGTCGGCGGAGCGGCTCCGTCAGATCTGGGCCTCTTGGAGACGGAAGGGCGGGACCGTGGTGCGCGTCGCCCGCCGCGAGTTCGAAGGGGAGCGCCTCGAGGTCTATCGACTTCGGACCCGGCCAGGGCGAGGTTCTACGTCGCTTGCTCCGCGAAGGAGAGCACCGCGTCCAGGAATCGATGGCCGTCCCCGAACCCCACGGGACCGCCGGTCCGGGTGAAGCCCGGAGCTTGCGCGCGGAAGAACGCCCGTTCGGGATGGGGCATCAGGCCGGTCCTCCGTCCGGCGCGACCCAACGGAACAGGATCTGGCCCGACCGGGCGAGCGATCGGAGTCGTTCCGCCGAGTTCCCACCCAGGACCAGCTTTCCTTCGCCGTGGGCGGACGGGAACAGAAAACGCGTTCCGGGAGCGGTCCCCTGAAGCGGGGTGAACACCCCGCCCTGCCACGCCACGAACGTCGGACGGCAGGTGTACCCCCGGTCGTTGGACATCAGCACGGCGTCGGGGGTGTCCAGGTGCCCCCCAGGGCGGCCCGGTAGGAGACCGAGCTCGGTGAGCACCTGGAACCCGTTGCAGATCCCGGCCACGACGCGTCCCGACCGGACGAATTCCTCGAGGTCGGAACCGATCGAAGCCCGGATCCGAGCGGCGAAGATCACGCCCGCGCGGACGTAATCCCCCCCGGAGAATCCGCCGGGAACGAACAGCGCGGAGTAGTCGCTGAGGCGTCGGCGTTTTGACGGTTCCACGTCCCGCCCTTCGAACTGCTTGAGTTGGACGACTTCCGCTCGGGCCCCGAGAGTGTGGAGGGCGACCCGGAGCTCCTCGTCGCAGTTCGTCCCCTCGATCGCCAACAACGCGACGCGCAGGTTTCGACGACCCACGGCCGCGTACCGGTTCCGCGCGTTTAACCGTTCCCGGGCGAGGGCGGACCCGCACCCGGGCCGAGGGGCGGCAGAAGCCAATTAACGGGTACAGGATCCCCGGCCCGGTACGTCCTCTTGCCGGGCGGCAACACCGTAAATCCCACCGCCCCCGACAGGCTCGAGATCGAAGAGGAGCCATGGTATCTCGAGTACACTCCTCCGTTTCGCACGGCCAGCGGGATCACCGTCGCGAGTCCCGGACTCGCCGTCAGTGGTCCGCTCTCCAGTCGGGCGAACGATTCGGCCCAGCCGGGTCCCGGCCGATGACCGAGGCGGCGGAGGACCGGCAGTAGCAACCAGAACGAGTTCGTGAGGCAGGAGGAGGGGTGGCCGGGCATTCCCACGAGCAACCCGTCACGCATACGGACCGCCAGGGTCGGCTTGCCCGGGCGGACGGCGATCCCGTGGAAGAGGAGGCGGCCCATCCGAGGGAAGATCCGGGGCAGGTGATCTCGTTCGCCCACCGAACTTCCGCCCGTGGCCAACACCAGGTCGGAGGTGCGGAGCGCCCTTCGAAGGGCCCGCTCGATGCGAAGCGGGTCGTCGGGGACCGGCGGAAGCGTCCGGGGGAGGCCGCCCGCCGCCGAGACCAACCCGGCGAGGCTGGCGTTGTTGCTCTCGTAGATCTGGCCGGCGTGGGCGGGGGATCCGGGGGGGAGCAGTTCGTTGCCGTTCGGGACGATCGCCACCACCGGTCGTGCCACGACGGTCACGGTCGCGAGACCGCAGGCGGCGATCATCGCCAGGCCCGATGGGGTCAACTCTTCGCCCCTTCGGACCAGGACAGCTCCCCGACGGAAGTCATCGCCCGGGACGGCCAACCGCTCGCGCGGGCCGACCGGGGCGGAGATCCGGATCGAGCGGCCGCTCCGCTGAACGTTCTCGAAGATGACGATCGAGTCCGCGCCCCGAGGAAGGGCCCCCCCGGTCGCGATCGCCACCGCCTCACCGACCGCGACGGTTCCCGGAAATGTCTGCTCGGCGAACACCTCCCCCACAACGCGGAGCGAAACCGGTCGGGAGGGTCGCGCGCCGTTCGTGTCGACACTGCGCAGCGCGTAGCCGTCCCACGTCGCACGATGGAACGAGGGGACGGGTCGGGGCGAACGAACCGTCTGCGCGACGACCCGACCGAACGCGGACTCGACCGGCACGCGCTCGACCCGATCGAGGGGCTGGACCGCGCGAAGCAGTCGACGGCGAGCGAGCTCCATCGGGATCAACCGTCCGAACGCGTGCATCTCCATCGTCGTGACCGGGCTAGCGGGCCCCCTCCAGCCACCGGGTGGCCGCGCGCTGCCCTGCCGTGAGGCACTCCTTGAGTCGTTGGCCCGCGAACCAGGCCGAATAGAATCCCCCGCGGAACGAATCTCCGGCCCCGACCGCCGACCGGATCTTGCGAGGGCGAGTCGCCCGGACATGGAGCGCCCCGACCCGAGAGAAGGCCGTCGCCCCCTCGGCACCTTCGGTGCGAACGACGAGCGGCACGAACCGAAGGAGGGAGTCGGGCCGGCGAACTCCCAGCAAGGCCGCGATCCGGTCGACCTCGGAACGATTTCCCCACAGAAGTTCGGAACCTTGCAACAGAGTGCGCAGATGGGGCCGATCCCAACGGTAGTGCGTCTCCTGTCCCGGGTCGGCGGCCACGTGGACCCCCATCGCCCGGGCCCGATGCTGTAGCTCCAGGAGCGCCGTCGGGGGGCCCGTCCCCAAATGGAGCCACGAGTACTCGGACAACCAAGCTCCCGCTCGGAACCGGTGCGGAGGATCATCCGACATCGCTCCCTGATCGATGAGGGTCCGTTGACCGCCGCGCCGGTCCTCCACGATGTAACACGTCGGGGTGGTCCGCCGCGGAAGCGTTTCGAGTCCGCGCAGATCGACCCGTCCCTTTTCGAGCGCCTTCCGAAACGCCGGTGGGAAGCCGTCGCCGAGCCGGGCGACGAGGCCGCACACGACGCCGTAGCGAGACGCGGTGAGCGCGAGATTGGTGGCCGGCCCGCCCAGTTCCGACCGCCGAGCGACGACCGGGACGCTCCGGTCCGCGAGGGGAAAGTCGGCCACGCGCAGGAACTCGTCGACGTTCACATGGCCGGCGACCAGCAGGTCCCGCGGCCGGTTCCGCAACGGGTCGTCCATCGAGGGAGGTGGGGAGGAGGCGTTCCGGCGCATAGCCCTTCGGGAGGGGCTCGGGCTCGCCCTTAAGCGGGCCGGTCGCTCCGACGACCGGCCCATGCTGGTCGAAGGCGCGATCCTGGACCGGGACGGTCCCCGACGCGCCGCGGTGCGCATCCGTCAGGGCCGGGTGGTCGAGACCGGACTCCCCGGGGTCGTCCGACGTCGGGGCGGCGAGCGGCGACTCCGAGGGATCGTGATCCCGGCACCGGTCAACGCCCACACCCACCTCGGAGACTCCGTCTCGACGCGGGAGCCCCCCATCGGGCCGGTCGAATCGCTCGTGGCGTCCCCGAACGGGTACAAGTTCCGCCTTCTCGCCGACCGGTCCCGCGCCGAGAAGGTCCGGGCCATCCGTCACGCGATGCGGAGAATGCGCCGAGAGGGAACGATCGCGGTCATCGATTTCCGGGAAGAGGGCGCTCCGGGAGAGAAACTGTTGCGCGACGCGGCCCGCGGTTCGGGCGTCCGCACGCTCATCCTGGGACGTCCGTTACTGCGGCCCATCGATCCGACGGAGCTCTCCTCCGTGCTATCGGTGGGGGATGGGATCGGTCTCTCGAGCGCCCGGGACGAGTCTCCCGAAACCCGCCGCGTCGTCGCCCGGGCGTGCCGTCGGGCCGGAAAGTGGTTCGCCCTGCACGCGAGCGAGGCGGTTCGCGAGTTGCCCGATTCGTACCTGGACCCCCGACCGGATCTTCTGGTCCACCTGGCGAAGGCGACCCCGGACGACCTACGGGCCGTGGCGGCCCGAAAAGTCTCGGTCGTGGTCTGCCCTCGGTCGAACGCCCTGTTCGGTCGGCAGCCGGACCTCGCCGGGATGGAGCGCGCGGGAATTCGCATGATGCTCGGGACGGACAATGCGATGTTCCACGCCCCCTCCGTCTGGAGGGAGCTCGAGTTCGCGTACGTCGCGACCCGACTTCGCGGCCGTCCGGTCTCGACCGAATTTCTCGCCCGGAGTGCCCTGGTCGAGCCATATCGTTGGCTCGGAACCCCCGACGGGGCATCGATCTCCGCCGGCTCTCCGGCGGTGCCCCTCGTCCTCCGATTGCCCGCGGACGATCCCGCCTACCAAGTGGTCACGCGCACCACCGAACACCTTATTGTCCGCCCGGGCCGGGTCGACTAGCGGTCGGTCTCGATGAAGAACGACGAGCTGTTCGCCCTCCTCCGTCGTCGCGGGGTCCTTTGGCCATCGGCCGAGATCTACGGCGGCACCCAAGGGCTCTACGATTACGGTCCGCTCGGGTTCTCCCTCAAGCGGCGGCTCGAGGAGGCATGGGCCGCGTGGTTCGTGGGACTCTCGCACGACTACCATCTCATCGAACCGGCCGAGATCCTCCCCGAAGCGGTGGTCCGTGCGTCGGGCCATCTCGAGAACTTTACCGACCCCGAGGTGACGTGCGATTCGTGCCATTCGGCGTTCCGGGCGGAGACGATCCTCGAAAAGGTTCGACCGGAGGGGGTCGACGGGCTCGCGCCAGAACAGATCGCCGAGATCGTCTCCGCGAACCATCTGAAGTGCCCCACGTGCGGGTCGCTGACGCTGAGCGTCCCCCGGCCGTTCAACCTCATGTTCGGCGTGGACTGGGGGGTCACGGGAAAGGAGCGGGCGTACCTCCGGCCCGAGACCGCTCAGGGCAGCTACCTCTCCTTCTCCCGGATGTGGGATGTGGGCCGCCGGGCCCTCCCGCTCGGGATCGCGGTCATCGGGAAGGCGTACCGGAACGAGATTGCGCCCCGCCAGGTCCTGTTCCGGATGCGGGCGTTCACGCAGGCCGAACTCCAGGTCTTCTTCGACCCCGCCGGCTTCGCCGTCCCGTTCGACCGGGTCCGGGAGGACTCGCTCCCGGTGTTGCGGGTCGAGCGTCGGGAGCGGGGCGAAGAGACCCCCGAGATGATCCGGGCCGACGACCTGGTGCGGAGCGGGGGGCTGCCCGAGTTCTACGTCTACCACCTCGTCCACACGGTCCGATTCTTCCGGGATGTCCTCCATTACCCCGCCGACCGCATCCGTCTGTACGAGAAGTCGGACAAGGAACGGGCGTTCTACAACCGCATCCAGTTCGATGTCGAGGTCCGCCTCGACAGTCTCGGCGGATACAAGGAGCTCGGCGCGGTCCATTACCGCGGGGACTACGACCTCACGCGCCACAGTCAGGGCTCCGGCAAGGACCTCTCCGTGCACCCGACCGGACGGGAACCCCTCCTGCCCCACGTTCTCGAAATGACGTTCGGAGTGGACCGGAACATCTGGGGGCTCGCCGACGTTCACCTGGGGAAGGAGGGGGAGCGAACGGTCTGGAAGCTTCCGAGCTACCTAGCCCCGGTGGCGGTC
The DNA here is from genome assembly GCA_022750355.1 of Thermoplasmata archaeon. Taxonomy (GTDB): domain Archaea; phylum Thermoplasmatota; class Thermoplasmata; order Lutacidiplasmatales; family UBA184; genus Lutacidiplasma. Next base: position 12,475 of record JAKIVW010000006.1, on the reverse strand, counting down.
GGCGTCTTCCCGCTCATCGGGAAGGAGCACGGAGCCTACGCCCTGGCGCTCACGGACGAGCTGGCCGGATGGGGGATCGCGGCCCAGTACGACGACGGGAGCTCGATCGGGAAGCGGTATGCGCGCATGGACGAGGCCGGAGCACCGTTCTGCGTGACGGTGGACGGCGAAACGCTCGCGGACGGACCCGCGAAGGACTCGGTGACGCTGCGCCAACGCGACTCCCGCGCCCAGGAGCGCGTGCCCCGATCGGAGCTCGGGAATCGGATCCTCTCCGGCCTCCGACCCCCCCGACCGTCCCGAGCGTAGGGGCCGCCGGCGCCTTTCCGAGGCACGACAACGGATATATCGCGCGGCTCGGTATCTTTCTCTCGATGGCATCCGGCGGAACCCCTCCCGACGCGCCGGGTCCGGGCACCCCCCTCGCTGCCCGACGCTCCCGATGGATCGGGCAGCAGTATGCCGATATCACGAAACTGCGCGAGCACGCCGCGCGCCACGACCGGGCCTCGTCGCGCGCCCAGCAACGCGCCGCCCGGATCAGCACCCGGATCGAGAAGCTGCGCCACCAGGCGACCCTGCTGCGCGAAAAGGGGCAGAAGGTCCTCGCCGAGATCCCCGAGTTCGAGCAACAGATCAAGCAGCACGAACGGGACATCAATGCCTCCACCACCCAGCGACAGAGCGCGGCCCCGCCGGGGCAGGGCCACACCGTCGCGATGACCAGCGACGTCACGAGCCTGCACTACCGCATCCGCAAACTCCAGCAGAAGGTCGTCGACAAACAGCAGAAGACCCGACACCTCGAACTGCGGGCCGCCCAGAAGACGCAGAAGACCGCCGAGCTGAAGGTGAAGGTGGACCGCTACACCGAGGTCGCCCGGCTGGAGGAACAGGAAGCGAACGCCTACCGTCAACGCGCCGACCGGCTCCAGGCGGCGAGCGAGTCCGATGTCTCCTCGCACCTCACGGCCACCGCCGTGCCGCCGACCATTCCGAACCATGAACCTCCGCGCCTTCCATGAAGCTCATCGTCACCGTCGGGATGCCCGGCTCCGGCAAGGACGAGCTCCTCGAGATCGCCCGCTCGATCGGACTCGCGACCCTCAAGATGGGCGACCTGGTCCGGGATGAAACCCGACGGCGGGGCCTACCGCTGACGAATCCGAACGTGGGCCGGATCGCCTCCGAGGAACGCGACAAGCACGGCGGCGGGATCTGGGCCCAACGGGCCCTGCCCAAGCTCACCGAGACGCGCATGCTCGTGGACGGGTGCCGGTCGGACACGGAGGTCACGGTCTTCCGTCACAACTTTGGCGACCTGTTCGTGCTCGGGATCTTCGCGTCGCCGGACACGCGGTACGACCGCATGACGACCCGCAGCCGGAACGATGACGGCGGGAGCCTCCAGGACTTCTTCGACCGCGACCGGCGCGAACTCAAGTGGGGGATCGGAAACGCGTTCGCGCTCGCCGACGGGATGCTGCTCAACGAGGGTCCGATCGATACGTTCCGGCGCGAGGCACGCACCATGCTCGAGAAGATCCTCGCCCACAAGGACGAGGACTAGCCCCTAGGTCGGCGGCGCGTCGAACAGCGCCCGCACTCCGTCGAACCGCTCCCGGTCGATGATCACCACGACCCGCGAGTGGGTGGCGGCGAGGCGTCGGGCCGCCCGGACCAGGTAGAGGTCCCGGGCGCCCGCGAACTTCCTCGAACCCCGTCCCCGGGCGACGTGATGGTCCCAACGGAGCGCGAACTCGTCCGGCGTGTCCGGCGCCGGGGGGTTGCGCGAGACGTTCCGTTCCCGGACCGTCCGTCGCACGAGCTCGAGGTATCCGATGTTGTCGGCGAAGAGGGTCGCGGTCGCGTCCTCGCCCGGGTCGAGGCCCTCGGTAGGGACCCCGCCCGCGGTCGCCCACCGCACCACCGATAGGAACGAGGGATTCGGGACGGAGACCTCTCCGAACCGTACGAGGCCGCGCACCTCGCTGCGCTCCGCCGTCGTGAGCGGGACCACCGGTTCCGCGGCGGAACGGACGAAGTATTCGACCAAGCCCCGCAGCTCCTCGGGCGAGATCCCGAGCCCGACCGCCGCGGGGTCGTGCCCTTGGACGAGGCGGAGCGCCGCCGGAGCTTCGCTGGCGAGCCCCCGCACCGGGGCGATCAGCAGGATGTCCCCCCGGTCCGAGAGGCGGGCCGTGATCACGGTCCTTCGCGCTCCGACAGGTCGTCGAAGAGGTCGTCCCGGTCGCGATGCCGTCGCAGCTCGCGCACGTTGAGGATCGGTACCCCATCGATCGAGGGACGGTGGACGTTCTCCGCGACCACGAACATCGCGTGCCCTTCCGCGACCCGGGAAAGTTCGTAGAGGATCTCCGCCCGGTGGAGCGCGGTCCGAAGGCTCCCGACCCCGGTGAGCAGGATCTGGGGGGAACGGGAGAACGCGTCGAACGGAGCCCGGACCGTCACCGTCACCTCGAGCCCCAAGCCGTCAAGCTGGTCGATCACGCCGTCCCGGAGCGCGTCTCCGGTCCGAGCCCGAGGACGACCGGTCGCAGCGCTCCCCCCCTCCTCCTTCGACCCGCGAGGAGGTTCGGTCGTCGGAGAGGGTCCCGCCCCGGGCGCGGGATGAGGGGACGCCGTCCCGAAGATCGGGATCGGGGAGACGATCGGCTCCCCCAGGAACGTTTCGATCCGCTCGATGACGTCGATCTCGGCGCCGGCTCCTTCCTCGTAGAGCTGGATTGCGCGGCGGGACACGCCCGCCACCGTC
>JAKIVW010000006.1:0-9689 GCA_022750355.1 Thermoplasmata archaeon | reverse complement strand
AGGGTCCCGAGCGACAACCCCCGCCCCAGTCGAAGTTCTCGGAGGCGTTCCCCGGAGACCCGGGCGAACGTTCCTCCGGGGCTCGCGTAGAGGAACGGAGGTACACCCTCCTCGAGAAACTCACGGAGCGTCTCCTCGTTGACGATCGGGACGCCGTAGCGGGTGTAGACCACGCCCGGGTCGAGCTCCGCCGCCCCCGAAGCCTGCCCGATGATCAGGACCGTCGCGGGAAACAGGTGGCCCAGCTCGAGGAGGCGGGTCGCTTCCTCGGCACCGAGGGCGTCGATGTTCTTCAGGACCTTGATGAGCAGGAGCGTGGCGTCCCGCCGGGCCGCGAGGTCGAAGCTCGACGGGCGAACCCCGTGCGAATCGGCGACGTAGAACCCCGAGCGCGCGAGCAGGTCCCGGATCTGTTCGATCCAGCGTTCGCGGGTCCGGGGCATCGACACACCTCGGATTTCGATTACAACTTCTACATAAATACCTATGGTCGGTCCTCTCGAGAGCGCCGTCCGGGGTGGGGGCCGGAATCGTCATGGGGGCGAGCCGGGTCGGACCGGTGTGTTGCCCCAACTCGCCCCGGTCCCCGGCGTCCCGGTGCTCCGGTTGGGCCCGGGCTCGGACGGCGTCATCAGCCTCCTGATCGCCGATCTCCACCTCGGTCTGGGCGCGAGCGCGGACCGGCCGGCCGGCCCACCGGAAGCGTCGGCTCCCGTTCTCGCCCAACGGCTGGCCGAGACCGCCCGGACCTCGCAGGCCCGCCGCGTGGTGATCGCGGGCGACGTGAAGCATCCGATCGTGGGCACTCCTCCGGCGCTGCGCGCCGCGGTCTTCGACTTCTTCGCGGCCCTCCTTTCGGAAGGGATCGCGGTGGAGGTCGTGCTCGGGAATCACGACGTCGGACTCACCCGCCATCTACCGAAGGAGGTTCTGGTCCATCCCGCCACGGGGGTCGTGCTCGACCAGGTCGGAATCTTTCACGGGCATTGCTGGCCGTCGAACCGGGTCCTCCGGGCGCCCCGATTGGTGGTCGGTCATCTCCACCCGGGGTTTCGGCTAGCCCCCAGCCCGGACGATCCCCTCGGCAAGCGGCGGTGCTGGGTCCGGGTCGAACTCCCCCCACCGGCGCAGCGAACCCGCCGACGCCGACGCCACGCCGAGGTGCGGGCGAGCGAGCTCATCGTCCTCCCCGCGTTCAATCCGATCGCCGGGACCGAGGCCCTCAACCGCGAGCATCCGGCCCGGGGTCGATCGTTCCTCTACGGGAGGTTCCTCTCTCGCGGGATCGCCCGCGCCTACCTCTTCGATGGGACCGATCTGGGCGTGCTCACGTTACCGCGGCCGACGGTCCGCTCTCGAGCAGCTTCCGCAGCTCCGCGGGGTCGGTGACCGGCGGCGCGCACGACATTCCAAAACAGACCAACGCGCGCGGAGTGCTCCCGCGGACGGGGGCTCCCGCGGCGTCGGGAAGCCCGAACGGCGGCGGGGGATGTCCGTCGAACACCCAGGCGTTGGGATGCCACGTCCGGCGGGCCGCCCGAACGAGGGCGCGCGCGTCGGGACCCGACCCCTCCACGATCACCGTCGCCGGCTCGCCGCTCGCCAGGCCGCAGGCGAGCGCGGCGCCCGCGGCGAACAGGCCGGCATGGCCGATTCGGGCCGCGATCGGGGGGAGGAGGGCCGTCGCTTTGGCTCGCCACTGTTCGTCGTGCGTGAGGCTCGCCAGTCGCAGGAACGCGATCGCGGCCGCGGAGTTCGCGGAGAGGTGCGGGCTGTCTTCCAGGGGGTAGCTGGGCTCCTTCAGCGCCCCGAGCGACGGTCCGTCGTACAGTCGGGGAGAGATGTCCCGGAGGATCCCGTCCTCGCCGCGGAACTCCCGATCCACCAACCCGAGCAACGAGGACGCGGCCTCGACGTACCGGGGTTCGACGAGCGCGCCGGCCAATTCGATGAGACCGCCCGCAAAGCCGACCTGGTCCTCGAGGAGTCCCCATCCGTGTCCGCCCTCGGCGTCAAGCCGGTGGGCCACGCCTCGCTCCGGGTCGTACGCGTGGGAGAGGAATCGGTCGGCCGCGCGACGGGCGTCCGCGAGCAGGATGGCCTCCCCGAGAACGGAACCCGCTTGGGCGAACGCCGCGATGAACCGTCCGTTGATGTCCGCGTACAGGGCGCGGTCCACCGCGGGTGCCGGTCGGCGCGTTCGGACGGCGCGGAGGGTCCCGAGCACGCGGGCGAGCGTAGCCGTCGGTCCACCGGGCATCGGACGGCCCTCGGCCGCCTCTTCGACCGAGATCATCCGAAAGAGCACATTCCGTTCCGGGTCGTGGGGCATCCGCCCCTCCGTGCCGATCCCGAAGAAGCGCGCGGCGAACCGGGCCTCGTCCGGATCGAGGGCGGCTTTCAGCTCGGCCCGACTCCACGTGAAGTATCCCCCGTCGTCGCCGGGAGCGTTGTCCGCGTCCTGACTCGACCCGAAACCTCCCGCCGGGTCCTCCAGTACCTCCCGTACCCAGCCGACCGTCCCCCGGACCACCTCCTCGAAACGGGGGTCTCCGAACCGACGCACGCCATCGACGTAGGCCGATAGAAGGGCGGCGTTATCGACGCCCATCTTCTCAAAGTGGGGTACGTGCCAGCCTTCGTCCACCGAGTACCGGTGGAATCCACCGCCGACCTGATCGTAGAGTCCCCCGTCGCCCATGTGAGCCAACGTTTCGGCCGCTCGTTGGTCGCTGAGCTCCCGGTGGTTCTGTCGGCCGTCCAACAGAAAGAGCGCCACCCCGGTCGGATGGGGGAACTTCGGGGACATCCCGAACCCCCCGTTCACGGGGTCGTACCCGGAATGGACCTCCGCGATGACCTGGCTCTGGAACGCGTCCAACGCCCGGGCGTCGGGGGCGCGGGCCCCCCGCATCCGTTCGAGGGCGCCCTGCACGGCCCGCGAGTTTTCCTGGATCTTTTCCGGCTCCTCGACCCAAATCCGCGCGACCTCCTTGAGGACGCGCCGAAATCCGGGCCGGCCGTGCCCGTCGGTGGGCGGAAAGTACGTTCCTCCCAGGAACACCTCGCCCGCCGGGGTCAGGAAAGCGGTGAGGGGCCAGCCGCCCTCGCCGGTGAGCGCCCCCACCTGCCGTTGGTATCGGCGATCGACCTCGGGATTCTCATCCCGATCGACCTTCACGGCGATGAAATGCTCGGCCAGCAAACGTCCGACCTCGGGGTCGACGTACGTCCCTTCATCCATGACGTGGCACCAGTGGCACCACGACGCCCCGATGTCGAGCAGGATCGGCCGGTGGGTCCGTTTCGCCAGTTCGAACGGCTCAGGGCCCCACGGGTGCCAGTCGATCGGTTGCTCGGCCGCGCTTCGAAGGTACGCCGAGCTCCGCCCGGCAAGGCGGCTGACGCGCTCGGGTTCCTCCGCGCCCGCCATCGACCCCTTCGGTCCGAGACGACAGATACGGTTGTCGGGCGGGCCGGCGCGGAGGTCCGCGCCGCGGCGACGGACCGTAATCGGCTGACGGGGGCGTAACCGCCCCGGTGCCTTTTATAAAGGGGTCTCGGGTGGCCGCGCCGGAGACGCTCGATGGAGATGCAACCCGGCCAGATGGCCTACGACCGGGCGATCACCGTCTTTTCGCCCGACGGCCGTCTGTTCCAGGTCGAATACGCACGGGAAGCCGTTCGGCGCGGTGCGACCACGGCCGGCGTCGTCTACGCCAACGGGCTGGCGCTGATCGCCGACCGCCGGATCCCGAACCCGAAGCTCGCGGAAGCCGCGAGCCTGGAGAAGATCCACCAGATCGACGAGAACATCGCCTGCGCGACCGCCGGCCTCGTCGCCGACGCGCGCGTGTTGGTCGATTATGCCCGCCTCTCCGCCCAGATCAACCGGATCACCTATTCGGAGCCGATGTCCGTCGAGCTCCTCGTACGAAAGATCTGCGATTACAAGCAGCAGTATACCCAGTTCGGGGGCGTCCGTCCGTTCGGGACGGCGTTGCTGGTCGGCGGCTACGACGACACCGGCATCCGACTGTACGAGACCGAGCCGTCGGGCTCGCTCACGAGCTTCAAGGCGTCCAGCACGGGCGGCAACAAAGGCCCGGTGATGGAACTGTTCGAGCAAAAGTACAAGCCCGGCATGGATCGGGACTCGGCGATCCTCCTCGCCCTCGAGGGGCTCCGGGCCGGATTGGACGAGGGGGGGAACCTCTCTCAGGTGGAAGTCGTGACGATGGATCAGGGCAAAGGGATGACCCGCCTCCCGAGCGACGAGATCCAGAAGTACGTGACCCGGCTGCCCGCTCCCTCGGGATCGAGCCGGGCGCCGCGGCCGTGAGCGGCCGCATCTCGAGAACGCACTCGCCTCCACCCAAGTCCGGTAAGCCACGACCTCCCGGCTCGACGGCGCGGATCACGGTCGAGACCGCGGTGATCGCGCGGTGGGAGACCGACGGTACTCGATTCGAAGTCCTCGTCGACCCGGAAGCCGCGCAGGCGATCAAGGACGGGAAGGAGGTCGACCTTTCCGACAAGCTCGCGCTCGACCAGGTGTTCAAGGACGCCAAGAAGGGCGACCAGGTCTCCGACGACCTCCTGGACAAGACGTTCCACACTCGCGACCTCGCGAAGATCGCGCGACAGATCGTGCTCAAGGGCGAAGTCCAGATCACCACCGACCAACGTCACCAGCTCCAGGCGCTCAAGCACCAACAGATCGTCCAGACGATCGCCCGCAACGCGATGAACCCCCAGACCGGCGCCCCACACCCCGCGGCGCGCATCGACGCGGCGATGACGGAGGTGAAGTACCACGTCGACCCGTTCCGGCCGGTCGATGTTCAGGTCCAGGAGGTCCTGGCCCGGCTCCGTCCCATCCTCCCCATCCGATTGGATGTCGTGAAGGTCCGGATCCGACTGCCGGCCCAACACTATCCGCGCGTCATCGGCGAATTGAAGGGGCTCGGAAAGGTGCTCGAAGAGCAGTGGCTTGCGGACGGCACCTGGTCGGGGATGGTCGAATTACCCGCCGGAGTTCAGACGGAATTGTACGAAATGTTGAACGCGCGCACGAAAGGCGCTGCCGAGACCGCGTTGGTTAAATAGCGGCCCCCCGTCGGCGCGCCCCGGTGCAGCACAACCTATGTCCCATGGTCAGCGAACGGGCCACCCTCGGCGTGGCCGCGAGGATTCGTCCTCGCATCCCTCCGGGGATCGCATACTAGTTCTCCCCGGCCAGGAGCTCGTGAGCCAGGGCCTCAGGCCCGGGCCGGGCACCTACCGCGTGGGTGGCAAGGTCTACGCCAGCGTACTCGGCCTGCTTTCACCCAAACCTCCGTTCCTTCAGGTCATCCCACTCTCCGGTCGGTATCTCCCGAAGCCCGAAGACGTCGTGATCGGGACGGTCACGGATTGCCAGGGGACGTTCTGGTTGCTCGACATCGGTGCGCCCCGCTGGGCTCCGCTCCACATGACCGGGACCCCCTGGAACGTCGAGATCGGCGAGACCGAGAAGTTCCTCCGCGTTCGCGATTCGGTCATCGTCCGCGTCGAGAATCTCGACCCGACGGGGCGGATCGGTGTCACGATGCTCGGGGATGGTCTCGGGAAACTGGAAGGGGGTACCATCGTCACCGTCTCTCCCGCCCGCATCCCCCGGGTCGTCGGTCGGGGGGGTTCGATGATCGATACGATCACTCGGCACACCGGAGCGCAGGTCGCCGTGGGGCAGAACGGCCGCGTCTGGATCAACGGTAGCCCGGATGCGATCCTGCGGGCGAGCGAAGCGCTTCGCCTCATCGAAGAGCAGGGTCAACGACGGGGCCTGACCGAGCGCGTGGAGAGTTACCTCGTCTCCACCTCCTCGTCTAACGACCGGGGCCCGGAGACCGCTTCGCGCGAGAGCGCCCACCGAGATGCGCCGCCACACCACGTCCCCCCGGTCGGCCCGGCGGACGAGCGGATCGACCCCGACAGCGTCGGGCCGGGGACCGACGAGTATTGAACGTTCACGGAGAAAAAAGAACATGGGAAGCGTAGGAGCAAAGGAAGTTCCCGTTCTCCTCAGCCCCGAGGGGCTGCGGATCGACGGGCGAAGATTGGACGAATTGCGACCGCTCCGGATCCAGGCCGGCCCTCTGCACCAGGCGGACGGCTCGGCGTTCGTGGAGTGGGGCGCCAACAAGGTGATGGCCGCGGTCTACGGACCGCGCGAGGTCCATCCCCGCCACCTGCAGCAGAACAACAAGGCGATCATCCAGTGCAAGTACAACATGGCCGCGTTCTCCGTCGACGAACGCAAGCGCCCCGGGCTCGACCGCCGCTCCCAGGAGATCTCGAAGGTCATCGCCGAAGCGTTCGAATCGGTCGTCTTCGCGGAGGAGTTCCCCCGGACGAGCATCGACGTCTACATCGAGGTCCTGCAAGCCAATGCCGGGACCCGATGCGCCGGTGTGGTCGCGGCCTCGGTCGCGCTCGCGGATGCCGGGATCCCGATGGTGGACCTCGTACCCTCGGTCGCGGTGGGTAAGATCGCGGGCCAGATCGCGCTCGACCTCAAGAAGGAAGAGGACAATTTCGGCGAGGCGGACCTCCCGATGGCGCTCGTCCCCCAATCCGGCCGTCTGGTGCTCATGCAGATGGAGGGCCACATGACCCCCGAGGAGCTTTCGCGGGCGCTCGACCTCGGCGTGGTCGGCTGCAAATCGATCTACGAGAAGATGAAACAGGCGCTCCGGGACCGGTACACGGTGGACGCGGTCGCTCCGGGGGCCGCATGACGGCGGAAGTGACGGCCGAGATCCGCACCGCCCACATCCTCGACCTCGCGGGCGAGGGAAAGCGGCTCGACGGACGCGGCCCCGATGAGTACCGCCACATCGAGGTGGAACCGGGGTTCGTCACGACCGCTGACGGCTCCGCGCTCGTCCGCATCGGGGACACGGCCGTCCTCGCGGGCGTCAAGCTCGAGCTCGGCAAGCCGTTCCCCGACACCCCCAACGCCGGCGTCCTGACCACGAACGCCGAGCTCATCCCACTCTCCTCGCCGGTCTTCGAACCGGGACCGCCCCAACCGGGCGCGATCGAGGTCTCCCGCGTCGTCGACCGGGCGATCCGGGCGGCCGAGGCGATCGACCTCACGCGGTTGTGCGTGACCCCGGGCGAAAAGACGTGGGTCTGCTACGTCGACCTGCACGTGCTGGACCACTCGGGCAACCTCATCGACGCGGCGATGCTCGCGGGGGTCTCGGCGCTCGCCCACGCGACCGTCCCCGCCAAGCGATTCGGCGTCGCCGAGGCCGACTACCCGCTCGACCTCCAGCACGTCCCGGTCGAATGCACGTTCGTGCGACTCGGCGACGCGCTGGTCGTCGACCCGACCTTCAGCGAAGAGCAAGCGGCCCAGGGCCGCGTGACGATCGCGACCGACGAGACCGGCCGTGTCGTGGCGATGCAGAAGGGTCTTGTAGGCGCGTTCTCCCCCGACGATGTGCGGGAGATGGTCCGCCGGGCCCTCGTTCACGGGGACCGGATGCGGATCGCTGCGCGCGGAGGGACGACATGAGCAAACGGACGAAGAAGGTCGGGTCGACCGGTTGGATGGGACCCCGGTACGGGATCCGGATCCGCCGCCGTGTCCTGGAGCTCGACCGGTCCCGCGGCCCCGACGCCGCGTGCCCCCGCTGCTCGACCGTCACGCTGCATCGGGTCGCCAGCGGAGTCTTCGAATGCCGCCGGTGCGGGGTTCGGTTCGCCTCCAACGCCTACGTCTTCGAGGCGCCGCCGCCCATCCAACGAACGACCAAGGAGGAGGCGCCGGGCAACGCTTAAGCCGCCCGTCTCCGTTTATTCACGATGTTCCGGTGCATTCGCTGCCAGGAAGCGCTCCCTTCCGACGCCAACCTCTTCGGCGTCCGCTGCGACAACTGCGGAGGCAAGATCTTCACGAAGGAACACCCCAACGTGAAGAAGGTCCTCAAGGCCCGGTAGCGCGGGGTCCCCCCCGAGCCCTCTAATCCCGCGGACCGCTCCCGGTCCGCATGCCCGAGCCGACCGTCCGTTTCCTGGGCGGGGTCCGCGAGATCGGAGGGAACAAGATCCTCATCGAGGACGGTCCCGATCGCGTCCTGTTCGACTTCGGACCGTCGTTCTCCCCGCGGATCGAAGAGTACTACCGGGACTATCTCCAACCCCGGTCCACCGCGAAAGCGAAGGACCTGCTCGAGTTCGACCTGTTGCCCCGTATTCCCGGGCTGTACTCCCGGGAATCGCTCGCCGACTCCGACCTCGCCTACACCGAGCCCGAAGTACACGCGATCTTCGTGAGCCACGCCCACGCGGACCATGCCGGGTACCTCGACCTGGTCGATCCGGCGATCCCCATCCATGTAGGGGAGGGCACGCGAACCCTCCTCAGCGCGATCGAGACGTCAACCCGAATGAAGTATGGGACCCACCCCTGGAGGGTGTTCGCCGACCGGACCCCGATCTGGGTCGGAGGGATCGAGGTGATCCCCTACCCCGTCGACCATTCGATCCCCTTCGCGTACGGGTTCATCGTCCGGACCCGCGGCGGCACGCTCGCGTTCTTCGAAGCGGTCGGGAAGGAGCAGGTGGATGCCCTGCTGATCGAGGGGACCCGGGCCGGGCCCGACGCCCGACGGAACCTGTCGGAGGAGGGCGTGCGAGTGGGCGTCGACCGGATCCTGGACTCGGAAGACCAACTGGCGTTCGCGTGCACCTACCCTCGGGACATCGACCGGCTGACGACGCTCTACGCCGCCGCCGTCGACGCCGACCGGGAACTCGTCGTTTCCGTGCGGACGGCCCACCTGCTGACGCAGGTCGCCCCGCGATTCCCGGCGGGGATGTTGCCGATCCCCGGCACGAGCCCGGGAATACGGGTCTACGCCCGGAAGAAGCGGACCTCCTACCTCTGGGAGCGCCCGTACCTCGAGGCCGCGCTGTCCTCCGCGGAGGTCCGCGCGAACGGGTCGAAGTACCTCCTCTCCCTCGAGTTGAGCCACTTCGCCGAACTCATCGACCTCCGACCGCCCTCGGGAAGCCCGTTCATCCACTCGATGAGCGAACCGTTCAGCGAGGACGACGTCGACGACCACGTCATGCACAACTGGCTCTCCCACTTCGGCCTCGCGTTCCATCAGATGCACGCGAGCGGTCACGCCTCCGGTCCCGAGCTCCTCGAGATCATCCGGGCGACCGGCGCGCGGACCGTTTACCCGATCCACACGACCCACCCCGAGGCCTTGGAGGCGGCGGGGCCGTCCGTTCATCCGCCGGAGCTCGGGGTAGCGTACGCGCTCACCCGCGCCCGATGACCCCGGCGCGGCCGAGAGATTAAGGCACGGGGGCGCTCTCGGCGCGCGATGGCACCGGACCGGCTGCCGACCGGGATCGCCTCGGTCGACCGCCTTTTGGGCGGCGGACTCGAGACCGACTCCGTCACCGAGGTGTACGGGGAAGGCGGGAGCGGGAAGACGCTCTTCTGCCTCGAGGTCGCGCACCGCGTCGCGCGGGAGGGCCGATGGGTCTTCTACGTCGACACGGAAGGCGTGAGCGTCGACCGGCTCCGGGCGATCGCCGGCGACGACCTCGAAAAACTCCTCAAGAAATTCCTCCTCTCGACCCCGAAGGACCTCGACGAGCAGACCGCGGCGGTTCGAACG
>JAKIVW010000205.1 GCA_022750355.1 Thermoplasmata archaeon | reverse complement strand
TGCAGCGAGTATTCCTTGCGGAGGCCCTGGTGGGCGACCCCGAGATGCTGTTGCTGGACGAGCCGCTGTCGAATCTCGACCTTCGGAGGAGCCGTGATCTCGTTCAGTTGATCAACGGATTGGTCCGGTCCCGCGAAGTGACCACGCTCCTCGTGGCCCACGACATCAACCCGCTCATCCCTTGTCTGGACAAGGTGATCTACATTGCCAACGGGAGGGTCGCGACCGGGACCCCGGCCGAGGTCCTGACTTCGGAAAGTCTCACCGCGCTCTATGGAGTTCCGGTCGAGGTCCTTCGGGACTCTCGAGGGAACCTGGTGATCGTGGGTGGGGAAGACGGCCACGGGGATGAGAATCCATGAACTTCGATTGGAATCTCATCACGGACCTCCGCGCGATGTGGGTCTACAGCTTCGTGCGGAATGCGTTCGAAGCGGGGACGATCATCTCCGTGGTGGCGGGATTGGTCGGGTATTTCGTGATCCTGCGTCGATCCGCGTTCGCCACCCACGCGCTGGGGCACACCGGCTTCTCCGGTGCCGCCGGCGCGGTTCTGTTTGGCGTGAACCCCGTCTACGGCCTCCTCCTGTTCACGATGTCCACCGGAACCGGCATCGCCCTGCTCGGCCCCCGAGCCGCAAACCGAGATGTGGAGATCGGAACCGTTCTCGCCTTCGCGTTGGGCGTCGGCCTGTTGTTCATCAGTCTCTACAAGGGCTATGCCACGGAAGCGTACTCGATTCTGTTCGGCGAGGTCCTCGGCATCAGCGACAGCGGAGTAGTCTTCACGCTCGAAGCGAGCCTCGTCGTTCTCGCCGTACTCGCCGTGATCTACCGTCCCCTGCTCTTCGCCTCGTTGGACGAAGATGTGGCGCAAGCGAAAGGGCTCCCGATGCTCGGACTGGGGGTCGCCTTCATGCTCTTGCTGGCGGTCACGATCTCGATCGCGGTTCAGATCATCGGAGTCCTGCTCATCTTCGCCCTCATGGTGACGCCGGCCGCGGTCGCGGTTCGAGTCACCAAGCGTCCCCTTTCGGCGGTTCTCGTTTCGATCTCCGTCGCGCTCTTCGCTACCTGGACGGGGCTCTTCGTGGCGTTCTACACCCCGTATCCCGCGAGTTTCATCATCGTCACGATCGCGTTCGCAATATACGTGGTCGTGCGGACTGCCCCCTCTCTGTACGCGTTGTTAGGGGGTCGGGTCGCACGTGGGGGACGCCGGACGATACCTCGGCCCTCGCACGGCGCAGCCAAGGAAGCGGGACCCACCGCCCCGTCGGAACCTCCGCTCGCCGGTTCAAGTTGAGGCGTTCCACGACTTGAGTGCGAGCGGTTTATCTCACGGTGTTCGCCGGCCCACAATCCTTCCGGAGGTCCTCGAAGCCGTGCTCGGAATGACTTCGAAGTTCGTGCGACCCGAGTCGACCTCCGGCACCATGCGCGACTGACGAAGCGCGGAATCGGGCCGGTCTTCGCCCGAAGGCCGTTGGACATCCCTCGGCCAATCTGGGGCAGCTCGAGAGACGGGGGAGGAACGGTGGTGGGCGAACCAGGCCCGGGTAGGGGATGTACTCGCACTGGGGATTGTTTCGACGTGAGCTGTGTCAGGTCGATGGGGGCGGGTTAGGTCGACCCCAAGGGGTCCGCGCGGAGATCAACCTCGCCCCGCGTGACGCGACTCGGCGTCGGGTCCTTCTGACGGCGCTTCGAGGGTCGGAGCAGGCCCGTCCGGGAACGCTTCGAAACATTCCCCCTCAGGCCGATGAAATCCCCCTCGGAGCGCAACGGAGGCGGGAGACCGACCGGGCGACCAGCGGACTCATATCCGCAACGGACCCTTGGAATGGTCAGGGAGAAGGACACCCCGGCCGGTTGTTGAATGTCGCAGGCGAGCCGAAACTTCATGCTGGCCCTCGAAGGGCTGATGGAAGCCTTCCAACAGGAGCAGCGAGGGCTCTTTCGCGACTGGAA
>JAKIVW010000082.1 GCA_022750355.1 Thermoplasmata archaeon | reverse complement strand
GTGCGGGAGGCACCCTCGTACGCGAGGGCCGCTCCGCGCCGAATCCGGGTGCGCGCGTCGCTCATCTCGAGAGCAGTCGGGCCCTTCTTGATCAGGCGGTCGAGGACCCGGTCGATCGTTTCCTCCAAGCGGTCGAGGCGAACGCCTCGGACCGCCTGGGCCTGGATCGTGAATAGGCCGGGGTAGATTCGAGGGCGCCACTCGCTGGTCGCCCGGACCGCGAGTCCGGTTTCCACCAGCGCGCGGCAGAGCCGGGCGCTCGGATGTTCGGAGGCACGACCCCAACCGGGTCCGGCCGAGAACATGCGGCTCTCGCCTCCCAGCACGGTGTCCACGAGCATCGTCGCCGGCGTTGCGGGGTCATCGAGGGCGGGGGATCGCCACGCCATCTGGAGGTAGGGGGTGGTCCCCGGTCCGGTAAGCTCGGCCCTTCGTTCTCCCTGGGGGGCGGGCTCGACCTGGCCGACGGAAACCTCCGCTCCGGAGGGAGGTAGGCTCGAGAATCGACGACGAATTTCCGCAGCGGTGCTTCGGGGATCGAAGCCTCCGGTCACGACCAAGAGCGCGTTCCTCGTCCCGTAGTATTTCTGATAGTATTCCCGCAACTCACCCGGGGTCAGTCGTTCGATATCCTCCCGACGTCCCAACGCATCCCAACGGTAGGGGTGGACCCGGAATGCGAGCTGGTACGTTTCTTCTTCCACTCGGAATTCCGGCCAGTTCTCGTTTCCTTCCCGCTCGGAGTGAATGACGGTCCGTTCCCGCTCCACTTCCCGGTCGGTGAGGAGGGCGCGGGTCATCCGGTCGGACTCGATGTCCAGCGGTACGGACAGGTGATCGCGCGGAACCGTCGAGAAGTAAGCCGTGAAGTCCGTGTCCGTGAATGCATTCAGTTCCCCGCCGACTCGGATGATCGCGCGGTCGATCGCGCCCTTGGGATACCGCGGTGACCCCTCGAACAGCATGTGTTCGACCCAGTGGGAGGCCCCTGTGATTCCTGGCTGCTCGTTCTTGGAGCCGACTTGGTACCAAACCCAGACGCTGGCCGTGGTGCTCCCTCGAAGGGGCGCGAGGAGCACGCGGAGCCCGTTGGCCAGTCGAAACGACTGGACTTTCGGACGAGCGCCCGCGCCACGGGTCATTGGACGTTTGGGGCCCTTCGGCGCATATAACTCGGGACGTGGAGGTGGCCCCGACTTCACCACGGACGAGAGGTGGGTCATCTTAACGGGATTCCGCCGTCCGCCGCGTCGGGGTCGAACTTCACAACCCACAAGTACCCGGTCAGACTAGGTTGACCCCATGCAGGGGATGAACCCGTACGCTTCGGGCATCGTGGCCGCCCTCGCCAATCAGCCGAAGCTCCTCATGAAAATGAGGATCCTTTCGTTGGGAAAGAACTACGACGTGATGGACCCGAATCAGCGGGTGCTCTGTCAGGTCGGTCTCGACGCGAGTCAGAACATGACGGGAGCGGCCGTTACCTCCGTCGTCAGTCAGGTCGCGGGCGGATACATCGGCCGATGGGCCGGGCGGAGCCTCGCCTACACCTACCTGGTTCGGGACGCGAACGGCACCGTCGCCCTCGCGATCAATAAGGGTTCCGGCGGGAACAAGGCGGAGTTTCAGGTGGTCGACGTGGTTACGGGGACCAGTTTCGGCCGGATCGAGCTCAAGCGGAGTCTGATCGGAGGGCTGAAAGCGACCTGGTTCGGGTCGGACGGCCAGCCCTGGTTGAATACGAAGGGGAATATCATCCGTCGGAAGTACGCGATACTCGGGCCCGACGGAAGGGAAGTGGGCCGGGTCCGTCACAAGATCCTGGCGATCCGGGACGTATGGGAACTCGAGTTCGAGTCCGGGGCCAACCACCTCTTCTCGGCGATCTTCGCGACCATCCTGGACTTCGAAAAGAAAATGTAAGGAGTCCGGAACCCTCGGGCCCAAACACTGTCCCGTGGAAACCGGGCCCTGCGCGCACGTCGCGGCCGATTTTAGGGGGACGCGCGCGATTCGGGGCTTTAGTCGACCGGAGATGCCGCTTCGCGCTTCGCTCCCGTGATTCGAATGGCCGTCGGATGACCGGCCGGGCGCCCCCCCGGGTGGACCGGAGCGGCCGCTGACACTTGTGATGAGGGGTTCGGCCGTTCCGCCGTTGGTCGTTCGCGGCTCAAAGGGAGCCCCACCCAAATGGTTAAGCAAGGGCCCCCGCCATCGGGCGCCGTGCATCCGGCATTGCGGCTGGTGCGCGTCGGGAATCTCGGCGTTTCCTTCGCAGGGGCCCTGGTCGGGGGCCTCGTAGCCCGCGGCGCAGGAGTCGGCATCCCCCTTCAGGTTTGGATATGGGTGCTCTTGGCGGGCGCGTCCACTTCGCTCGTGACCGCGGGAGGCAATGTCCTCAACGACCTGCTGGACCGAGACGGAGACCGCACGAACCATCCGGACCGCCCGTTGGTGACGGGCGCGGTCTCCGTCGGAACGGCCCGCGTGCTCGCCGCCGCGCTGTTCGTCGCCGGGATCGTCGTCGTCCTGCCGGTCGTCTTGATCCAGCCTTTGCTCGGCCTCCTCCTGGCCCTCGCAGTTGGGGCGCTCCTGGCGTACGAATTTCGGCTCAAGAGCCGCGGGTTTGTGGGGAATATTGTGGTCGGGTTGCTGACGGGAATGGTGTTCGTCTACGGCGCCGCGGCCGCCGGAAACGCCCTGGTCCTCCTTCCCTTCGCGTCGATGGCGTTCTTGGCCACTCTCAGTCGCGAAGTGATCAAGGACATGGAGGACGTGAAGGGGGACGTCGGCCGATCAACGCTGCCTCAGACCCGGGGAATGGGCCTCTCCGGCGCGGTGGCTCGGGGCGCCGTGGGGCTCGCGATCGCCCTCAGCGCCGCTCCCTTCCTCTGGTTCCTGCGATTGGGAAGCGTCGCGGGGATTATCTACCTCGTCCTAGTCCTCGCCGCCGACGGAGTGTTCGTCCTTTCCGTGGCGTACCTTCCGAACCGGTTGCATTGGGAACAAACGATGAGCAAGGTCGGGATGACGGTCGCATTGTTCGCTTTCTTGGCGGTGGCGTTCCGGTGACCCCTCGAGACGGTCCCGGAAAGGTCGAGCGCTACCTGCTCGACCAGATGGTGAAGGGGCCGATCCACTTCACCCTGATCGACCCGGACAAGTCCCCCAGCGAAACCGCCGGAAAAGTCGCCGAACGCGCCGTCGCGGAAGGGAGTCACGCGATCTTGCTGGGCGGTTCGACCGGGATGTCCCCCGAGAAGATGGGGGCAGCGGCTCGTGCAGTCAAGGCGGCCGTACCGGTGCCGGTGATCATCTTCCCGGAAGGCCCCGGGTCTCTCAGCCGGGAGGCGGACGCGGTCCTTTTCATGAGCCTCTTGAACTCGCGCCGGCTCGACCTGGTCGTCCGGGCCCACGCCAAGGCGGCGCCGGCGGTCCGAGCGATCGGCCTCGAGCCGATCCCACTCGGATACATCGTGATCGAGCCGGGAATGCGGGTCGGAGAAGTGGGGGAGGTCGATGTGGTCCCCCGCAACGATCCCGCGGCCGCCGCCGGGTATGCGCTCGCGGCCGAATACCTCGGGATGCGATTTGTCTACTTGGAGGCCGGCTCGGGCGCTCCCGCGCCCGTCCCCGTCACGATTGTAGAGGCCGTTCGCGAAGTGCTATCGATTCCGATCATCGTCGGGGGAGGCATCCGTTCGGCGGTAGAGGCCCGTGCCCTCCTGGAGGCCGGGGCCAACGGACTGGTCACGGGCACGATCACCGAGGAAGAGGGAGTCGGATCGGCGTTTCAGGGGATTCTGGCCGAAGTGCGGAGGTCTCGTGGCGGCTAAGAAATCTCCCCCCTCTCCCCAGGCGGGCGTTCAACGGGGCCACGTCCTGTTCCAGGCTCCGCCCCCCGCCATAACGCTCGGGTTGATTGTCGTGGTCTCGGCCGCCCTCTCGTCCCTCGTTTTCGGGGTCTCCCTCCGTCCCTTTCTGGAGGGCTGGCTGCTCGCATTCGCCCTACCTGCGTTCGTCGCAGCCGGCCTCACTGGCCCCCTCTCGAGTGCCCTCGGCGGCCGATTCGAGTTCCACCGATCCTGCTTTCTTGCCCTCACGGGGCTCCTCATCCAGCTGCCACTCGCCGCACTGTGGAGGCTCGGCCTGACCGTCGTACCGGCCTCGACTCCGGGAGTGGTCTTCCTCGCCGCGTTCCTCATCGGCCCCGTCGTCTGGTTCCGCCAACTGAGCCTGTTCGGGATCGCGCGGCCGAGCCACGTCCGGGTCCTTCCGGTCGCTCTGGTCCAACCGGCACTCTATGCGCTGGGCATCCTCCTGCTCCTCCCGGTATCGCTCGCCGAGCTGGTCGCGATGCTCGCATGCGGCCTGATCGCCTTCGGGTGCGCGTTCGCCCTCATCCGCGCGGCCGACCGACCGCTCCGGCGAGAATTCCAAAGCTCGGGAGTGAGTCTGATCCGCCCGCTCCTCGATCATGTGTCTCGCCGAGACCCCGAAGCGACCTCCGCCCTCGAGGCGTTCTTCCTCAAATTCGCCCAACCGGCCGACCTCCGAGTCAGCCTGCTGGGATTCTCTCGAGGGGGGAAATCCTATGCAACGGTGGCGCTCCCGACCGTGCACCCCGGTCCGTTCGCGGCCTTGGGGGCGAGTGACCTTCCCCGGAAAATGTCCGCAGAGTTGGGGCCCGACGCCGGCACGGTTTTCGTGCCCCACACACCCTCCGATCATGATCTGGACCTTCCGTCCGAGGCCGAGTTGGCCCGGGTGGGGGAAGCCGCACGCTCCCTCCTCCACGACTTGGGTCCTGCGCTCCCCGCCCGGTCCAGCCCGTTGGTCGCGCCCTACGTAGATTCGTTCGCCCGCGCCCAGTTGCTGGGCGATGTCGCACTCGTGGTGGTGAGCCGAGCTCCGGAACCGACCGACGACATCGCGTTTGGCGTAGCGGACCGGATCGTCCGGGAGATCGCCGCCGCGGGTGGGCCACGAATCGCACTCATCGACGCGCACAACTCCTACGTCGAGGGCCAGGGCGACATCACGTACGGAACTCCCGCGGCGGAGAAGCTACTTCAGGACACGAAGGCGGCCGTCCGAGCCGCGATCGATGCCGGCCGAGAGGGCCCGGTCGAGGCCGGCGTGGGAGTCCGGTCGGGCTACGACATCGGCCGGGATGGGATCGGGCCGCACGGAATCCGTGCGCTCGTCGTCCGTAGCGGTGGATTGACCACGGCGTACGTGTTGATCGACGGGAACAATCTGGTGCAGGGCCGGCGCGGTCCGATCGTCGATGCGCTGGAAACGATCGTCGACACGGCGGAAGTGATGACGACAGACAACCATGTCGTGCACGAGGTCGACGGAGGGATCAACCCCGTCGGTGAGCGCCTCAGCTTGGAGGCACTCGTGGCCGGGGCCACCGAGGCGGTCACGAAGGCGATCAAGGAGTTGGCCCCGACCGAAGTGCGGTTCGGGACCCGCGATGTGCCCGCGGTTCGAGTGCTCGGACCCGGCTTTACCGCACGCCTTTTGACCTCGCTCGGCGACACCCTCTCGATGTTCACGTACATGCTCGCGGCGACGTTCCTGCTACTGCTCACGGGCTCGCTCGTGGCGATCTTCGCGCTCCAGTAGGAGGTGCTGGCGATGCCCGACCCCTCGTCCCGCTCCGACCCCAAAGAGATCCTCGGAGAGGAGGGGATGCGCCTGTTGACCCAGCTGGTGGCCACCGCACCGACCAACGTGGAGGACCCGGGCCATGCCCGATGGGAAAAGCCGAACTACCTGCGGACGGCGGACGCGATCGTCCGCGCGGCGCGAGCCCGGGGTCTGGAGACCCGGATCTACGACCCGCTGGTCGAAGGCGACGTACCGGGCGACTGGCACGATATTCCGCGTCCGAATGTCATCGCCGAACTGAACGTGGGGGCCGCGGAGACCGTGGTCATCATGGCCCATTACGACGTCGTCCCTGTGCCGGCCGAGCAGCTCGGCCGATGGAAAACTCCGCCGCACACCCTCACGGCCCGTGCGAACGGCCGACTGTACGCCCGAGGGGCGAACGACGACCTCGGGAGCGGTGTGGTCGGTTCGCTCATCGCCCTCGGCCGGCTCGCGGACGGAACTCCTCCACCCCGCAACGTGCGGTTGGTCGCCTGCTGCGACGAGGAGACCGGCGGAGAGGGCGGCGTGGAAGCGATCAAGCACCACGACGCCGCGCTGGCCCCGGAGAGCGCCGAGCGCATTCTCGCCGGCGATGTCGTGCTGATCCCCGACGCGGGTCCGGAGACGATCGTCGGGTCCAGCGGAGTCGCGTTCCTGGACGGGTCGTTCGCGCCGGTCGCCCCGCTGCGAGAGGCCCTAGCGTTCGGGGACGTCCTGGTCGGGTTGCACGAACTCGCGCGAACCTGGAAATCCGATTTGCCCTCCCGGGATTGGCCGGACCTGCACGCCCCCGAACCGGTGATCACGGGCCGGGCCACCGTGACGCGGCTCGACCTTACGGCGGAGCCGGACGGAGGAGAGGTGGTTCGCCTGGTCGCCGCCCACGCAGAGAACGATGCGGCCAATCAGATCGCCCGTGCCGTGACGTTGGTCTTCCGGGGGCCGGGAAGCGAGCTCGACGGACTCGAAACCCGCTTCTCCTCCTTGGTCACGACTCCGTTCCGATTTGAGAAGGCCGGCGCGACCGCGCTGACGATCCCGTCGGACGCGCGAGCGTTCCAGGTCATCGGTGAAGCCGCCCACGGGGGATATCCCCACCGCGGCCACAACCCCGTCCCGGTCGCGCTCCAGCTCTTGAGGGCCGCCATCGACCGGGGCTGGGTCGATGGGGCGAACCGCGCCCCCACGACGTTCACGGTCGACCTGCGGCTTCCCCCGGAAATGGAATTGGAGGACGGACTTCGCGCCGCCCTCGGGTTCGTTCGGGCGGGCGGGTCGAGTCGAGCTCCCCATGCCCGGGTCGAGGCGCCTCCCGCCCGGTGCCGGTCGGGATACGCCCTTCCTCCCGGTTCCCCGTGGGCGCTCCGCCTCCAGAAGATCCTTTCCGAGACGGTCCAATCCCCCGGCATCTACGGCGAGTACGGCGGAACGGACGCAAGCGCGATCCGAGGCTTGGACGCCCGACTCGGGGGGCCGCTCCCCGCCCTCGTCTTTGGGAGCATGGACGTGGAGTCCCACATCCACGACGCCGAAGAAAGTGTGGATCCCCGTTTGCTGGCCGGCGTGGCGACGACGATCGAGCGGTTCATTCGCGAGCCGTAGCGGGTGCCCCCGGTGCTGAACCCGATCTTCGCGAGCGCCCTCGCGGTGTTGTGGCTCATGATCCCCGTCTACATCGCGAACGCCTTCGCGACCATCCCGAAAGGCCGGGGGCCCCCGATGGACCTGGGATGGACCTGGCCGTGGGACGGACGGCGCATCCTCGGTCCGTCCAAGACCTGGTCCGGGTTCCTCTTCGCGGGATTTGCGACGATCCCCTTCGGCCTGTTCCTCGCGTGGCTCATCCTGGTGGCCCCGCCGGTGTGGCAAGTCGTGCCGGTGCTGACCCCCACCGTGTGGGACGCGATACCCTTGGCCGCGCTGCTCTCGTTCGGCGCCATGACCGGCGACGCGCTCGGCTCGTTCGTCAAACGCCGCCTCAACCGGTCGAGCGGTTCCCGAACGATCTTCCTCGACCAACTCCCGTTCGTGGTCGTCCCGATCGCCCTCGGGCTGATCTTCTACCGTTCCCTCTTCTGGGGTGTTTTCGGCAGCGTCGAGGCGGTCCTGTGGTTGATCTTCTACACGCTGGTCTTGCACGCGCTCTTTAACTGGATCGGCTACAAGGTCGGGTTGAAGAAGGTGCCGTGGTGAACGAGTCGGACGGCCACGCCCCTCCGAGCAAGGAGGCCGTGCTCCGGATGTTGCTGGACGCCGGCGCCGTCCGGTTCGGCGAGTTCACGCTGACCTCGGGGGAACGAAGTGACGTCTACGTGGACGTCAAGAAGGCGTGGACCGACCCCCGCCGACTCGACCTGCTCGCGCGCGCCCTTGCCGACCGGGTCGGCCGGGCCGACCGACTGGCCGGCATGGAGCTCGGGGCCGTCCCGCTCGTGGTTGCGACCGCGCTGCGCACGGGCCACCTGTATGTCATTCTCCGCAAAG
>JAKIVW010000204.1 GCA_022750355.1 Thermoplasmata archaeon | reverse complement strand
GCGCCAAGATCGTCGAGATCATCGCGGTCCGCAACTGGCACGGGACGCACCGTCGCTACCCGCGCGCGGGGATCGCCGACCTCATCATCGTCTCGGTCAAGAAGGGCACCCCGGAGATGCGACGGCAGGTACTGCATGCCGTCATCGTTCGCTCCCGCGCGCCGATCCGACGGGCCGACGGGACCCGGGTGCAGTTCGAGGACAACGCCGCGGTCATCACGACCGAGACCGGCGAGATCAAGGGTTCCCAGATCAAGGGGCCGGTGGCAAAGGAGGCCGCCGAGCGCTGGCCGCGGATCGCGGCCGCCTCGTCGATCATCGTCTAGGAGGTCACATGTCGGTACTTTCTCCCCATTCTCCCCGCCGTCAGCGCAAATCGGTCTACGAGGCGACGACCTTCGAGCGCCGCATCCTGATGACCGTCCCGCTCTCCCGCGAACTCCGCCGGCGCTTCCAGCGCCGCTCCGTCCCCCTCCGCAAGGGCGACACCGTCATGGTCATGTCCGGGAGCTTCGTCGGTCGGGAGGAGCGCGTGGCCAAGATCGACCGCCGCGGCTACAGCGTTACCCTCGACAACGTCACGCTCAAGACCGGGGAATCCAAGTTGAAGCCCCTCGCGATCAAGACCAGCCACCTCGTCCTGACGAAGCTGAACCTGGCGGACGCGTGGCGGCGTCGCACGCTCGCCGTCAAGGAAGAGGACGTCACTCCCGAGGAACGCGGGGAGGCGCCCGAGGCCGCGGAGACCGAGCCGGTCGTGGCCGCTCCCGCGAAGCCCGAAGCCCCAACCGTGCCCGCGGACACCGAGATGCCCGCTAAGACCACCCCACCGCGCGCGGCGCGGAAGCGCACCACCCCCGGGCCGAAGGAGGCCGAGCCATGACGTTCCGGCTGAAGCGCCGGGCCGCCCCGCGCGCCTGGACGGTCCCTCGAAAGGGGACGAAGTGGATCAAGCGTCCGAGCCCGGGCCCCCACGCCCAGGATCAATCGATCCCTCTCCTGCTCGTGCTCCGCGACCTGCGCCACATCGTTCGCAGTGCGCGCGAGGCGAGCTTGCTGCTCCGTACCGGTGCCGTCCGCATCGACGGGAAGGTCTCCAAGGACCTCGACCGGGGCCTCGGCCTCATGGACACTCTCTCGTTCGCCGCGC
The DNA here is from genome assembly GCA_022750355.1 of Thermoplasmata archaeon. Lineage (GTDB taxonomy): Archaea > Thermoplasmatota > Thermoplasmata > Lutacidiplasmatales > UBA184 > Lutacidiplasma. The sequence continues at coordinate 860 of JAKIVW010000204.1, read as the reverse complement.
CGCTCGATGCCCACTTCCGCATGGTCAAGGACCGCCGGGGCAAGCTCGTCCTCATCTCGATCCCTTCGACCGAGGCCGGCCTCAAGGTCGCCCGAGTCCGATTCAAGCACACCGTCCCCACCGGAAAGGTCGAGGTGACCCTCCACGATGGTCGCAACCTGCTTCTCCCCGCGACTACCCCCTACCGGGTCGGCGACTCGGTGAAGATCGAAGTGCCGACCCAGAAGGTCGTCGACCACCTCAAGCTCGCTCCCGGGGCCCTCGCGTTCGTCGCGGGCGGATCCCACGTGGGACAGATCGCGCGGGTCGAGAAGGTCGAGGTGCGCAACTCTTCGCAGCCCAACCTCGTCCACTTTGCCGAGGGATTCTCCACGATCAAGGACTACGTCTTCGTCGTCGGCCTGAAGACCCCCGAGGTCACCATCGCGGAAGGGGTCGAGCGATGAGCGCGTCCCCGACCACCGTCCCGACCCCCGCCGCCGGCACACCCGCCATCAATCCGTACCGGGCGGTCCGTGTCATCAAGGTCGTCGTCAATTCCGGCGTCGGGGAGTCGGGAGAGGCGCGCACCAAGGCGGAACGGGTGCTCCAGATGCTGACCCGGCAGAAGCCGATCGCCACCCGGGCGCATTCGACCAACCGGGACTTCGGCATCCGTGAGGGTCAAGAGATCGGGGCCAAGGTCACGCTGCGGGGCACCAGCGCGGTCGAGTTCCTCCAACGGGCGTTCGAGGCACGGGACCGTCAGCTGGACGGCGACTCGATCGACCGCAGCGGCAATTTCTCGTTCGGGGTCGCCGACTACACGGACTTTTCCGGGATGAAGTACGACCCCAAGATCGGGATCCAGGGGATGGACG
>JAKIVW010000203.1 GCA_022750355.1 Thermoplasmata archaeon | reverse complement strand
GCTGGGTTGCGGGACCAGGCAAAGTCTCTTCTGGGGCGCGGGCGACGGGAGGCCGATGGTCCGTTCCGCTCCCCGAGGCACGACCCGGGATCGATCGGCGGGGCCGCCGAGGATCGAATGGCCCAAACACTCCCGAGCGGTCGACCGGAGCGTACGGTTCTCGCACGTCCGGCTCGAGCTCGATGCGGTGCACGAGGGGTACCGCGCGGAGCGCCTCTCGTTGTTGGCCCCGCTCACGACGCTGCTTCACGAACGCGAGGTCGAGTCCACCGAGGACCTCCTTCAGCTGACCGGACAACTTCTGCGGGCGCTGACCGGAGCCGGCTTCCGGCGGGTCGATCACTGGGAAGCTCGGCCGGGAGGCTGGCTGCCGTTGCCCGAGGCGACGCACGCCCAACTCGCCGAGCCGGTCTCCCACCTCGTCCGGGCGCTTTCCGACGAAGCATGGGCGCCGGTGGGAAAGGCCCACTCGTTCGCGGCCCGCCTCTCGGGACCGGACCGGCTCCGGGTCGACCTCGTCGTCCGGCGCGTTCATCGGGAACGATTGCACGCCGTTTCCCTCGAACTGTGGGGGACGGTTCCCCGACGCGCGGTCGAAGACCTTGTCGTCCGGGTCCACGACGTGCTTCCGCTCGTGCGCGCCGAGGTCGTCGCCGTCGAGACCGTCCGACCCCGACGCTCCTGACGCCCGTTGGGGCCGGTCCGGGTCCGGACGTTCAGGGCAGGAAGACGCACGCGGCGATGCAGACCCCGTAGTGGTCCATCGGGATCGACAGTTCTTCGGTCCGGTAATGGATGCGACGGAGCTCGACGCCGCGGAAGTGCGCGATCTCCTCCATGCGCCACTTGAGGAACTCCTTGAGGGAACGTTGGGTCCCGTGCACGTGGCCCTCCGCGACGTAGCCGCCCTGGCCGTCCGTCCGGAACCCGTACGCGATCCCCGCACTGACGACCTCTCCCTCGCCACCGCTGAACCGAGCGAGCACCGCGTGCGTGATCGCCCCTCGCGCCATCTTGGTGCGGTCGACCTGGCGGATCCCGATCGGGAGCACGGAGGAAACACTGACGAGATTCTGGTCCCCGATACCGGCTTGCAGCAGGGCGAGGTCGAACGCGTTCAGTTCGCTGGTCTTGTTGATCCCCTTGCCGCTCGTGACGAAGAAACGGGTCGGGATCGGAACGAGGGTTCCCTCGGTGCGGGTTCCGCGGGCGGGCACGGTCCGGCTGATGCCCGGCGCTCCTTAAAGTTTGGGCCGCCCGGCGCGCTACACGATGATCGCGTGGCGGCGGCGCATGGAGGCTTCCGTCTCGCCGTGCGCGACGAGGATCTCGGCGATGAGGCCGTCGGTAAGGAGGAGGCTCGCGGCCTCGAAGATCGTCCCGAGCGGAGCGTAGCGCGAGCGATCGGGGTCGTCCGGGAGCTCGACCGCCAAGAGGACCGTCGCGGTATGGGCGAGCTTGGACGAGAACTTGGAGGTGAGCACCACCAACGAAGCCCCCTCCCGTCGGACGATGTTGGCGGTCTGGATGCTCGAGTAGCTTTCGCCCTGTCCGGAGATGATGAAGACCGCGTCGCCCTTCTTGACGATCGGCGTCACACTCTCCCCGATCACGTAGGCGGTCAAACCGGTCTGGACCAACCGCATCGCGAAGGCCCTCCCGATGATCCCGCTCCGGCCGGCGCCGTAGACAAAGATCTGGGGCGCGCGGCTGAGGACGTCCACCGCTTTCCGGACCGTGGCGGGATCGAGCCGCTCCAGTGCGGCACTGACGTGCTCCGCGATGTAGCGCTGGGATCGAAGGTAGACCGGAGGGTTAGCGGCGCGAGGGGCGGGCATGCTTGCGCACCTCCGGCGGTTTCGGCCGGTCGCGGCCGGCCGGTGGTCGGGAGGTCGACGCGCGAGCCGCGGGGATGGGAACCGGCTTGCGCGCCGGCGGCGCCTTCGAGTGCGTGGGGCGGGCCGGGGCGGGGGCGATGAGCCGGACCTTGGGGGGTGCGGGCTTGGCCTTGGGCGGT
>JAKIVW010000081.1:2207-8287 GCA_022750355.1 Thermoplasmata archaeon | reverse complement strand
AGCTCCCGGCTCTTGATGAACCCGTACGGGGCCATCATCGCGATCATCCCGAAGACGATGTAGTCGATGGCCGAATCGAGGCCGAGCGTCGTCCCGGGCCGGAGGACGAACGTGAGCGTCCCCTCCCACGAAAGCGCGGCGAGGACCCAGAAGACGATCCCGACGGTGCCTCCGATGATGAGCGCCCACGTGGCCTTGGGCAGGCCGGTCGAGCGCGACTGGTCCGCGTCCGGGAGGGCGAGCGCCTTCACTTTCAGGACCGAGGCCGGAGCGTTTGCCGTCGCCATCTTACACCATATCCTGCGTGAGCGAATACATGAAGAAAATGAACCCGAACTGCATCATCGGGATCATCAGGCCGACCAGGACCCAGAGGATGTCGATCATGAACGAGCCCCCGCCGCCGATGACGGAGAAGATGGCGATGATGATGACCAGGAAGAGCGGGAACGCGACCACGACCGTGACGAACGTCTCGGCGAGAAGTCCGAGGGTTTCGACGCGGGCGAGCATCTCGAGCTTGTTCTCCTGCTCGTACTGCTCCGCCTTCAGCAGGAAGTAGGGCTTCAGTTGCCCTCCGCTGGTGGCGGTCGTCACGACCCCCTGGAGGAAATCCTGGAACCGCTTGGACGGGCTGCGCTGGGCGCCGTTGCGGAGCGCGGTCAGGATGTCGAACCCGAGCAGTTCGGTGTCGCGCGTGATCCAGGCCGCCTCCTCCGCGACCTCGCCGTAGATCTTCTGCCGGGCGAGCTCCTTGAAGATCTGGTCGACGTTCACGTCGGCCGAGCTCATCGCACTGACGAAGCTCATCGCGGCGCTGATCTTCCGATCGATCTTCCGGCCCCGGCCCTTCGCGACCGACCCCGGTCGTCCGGGCATCATGGCGAAGACGAGCGGGGTCCCGGCGACCGGGAGCGCGAGCCCGATGAGGGGGGCGATGATCCCGAGCCCGCTCGCCGAGAAGAGGAGGTAGAATACCGCGCCTACGACCGAGAGCACCACGCCGGCGACGAGGGTCGTGCCGTAGCACGTCGCCATGTACTCGTCCGCCCGGATCCGCAGGTGCGCCTTGAGGAGGTTCTCCTCGAGCGTCGGGTCGGGGGGCTTGGCGAGGACCCTGGCGCGGAACGTCTTCCAGGACCACCGTTGGAACGCGGTGAGGGACGTGTGGGTCGGTTGCGCTCCCCGCTTCAGGCGAACGGGTCGAGCATTCGCGGCGGCCGGGGGGGTCGGCGTGCCCGGTTCCGCGCGACCGGCGGCGGAGCCGGTACGCGAGGGGCGGCCGATCGTGACGGTGGGCGTGGACGGCAACTTAGGCCCCCGGGACGACGGGCGGGAGCTTGATGCGGGCCATGACCTCGTTCGGGTCCTTGTAGTACTGGGCGACCGTCTTCCAGAGCTGCCGGTAGTCGGTGATCTTGTTGCGGACGAGGTACTTGATCACGTCCACGCGGCGCTGGAACTCCGCGTCCATCTCCTCCGACGTGAAATTCTTCAGTTCGGTGATCTTGTCGAACAGGAACGAGTGGCCCTTGAAGACGAAACCGTCCGTGGACGGGTCCCACTCGTAGACCGTGTTGGTGATGAGCTCGTTCGTCTCGGGCTCGAACCCGACGATCTCCAGGACCTGCTTCAGCCGACGGACGACGCCCTTCTCGGTCCGCGCCTGGATCTGGATGATGACGTTGTTGAGCGCCGAGAGGAGGATGCGCGGGGTGTTGATGGGTGGGTTCTCGAGACGGTTGACCATCGACTTCACGCTGTCCGCGTGCATGGTCGAGTAGGTCGTGTGGCCCGTCGCCATGGCCTGGAACATGGTGTAGGTCTCACGCCCGCGGACCTCTCCGACGATGATGTAGTTCGGGCGCTGCCGGAGGGCGGCGCGGACGAGGTCGAACATATCGATCTCACCGGCGGTCTTCCCGTCCGGCCCGCGGTCCCCCGTCCCGGTCCGGGTCGCCCCGGGGATCCAATTGTCGTGCGGCAGGTTCACTTCCCGCGTATCCTCGATCGAGACGATCTTCGAGGTCGGGGGGATGAAGAGGGCGATGGCGTTCAGCGTGCTCGTCTTCCCAGCGGCGGGGCCGCCGCAGATGATGAGCGATTCCCCCTGCTCCGCGGCGAGCCAGAAGTACGCGACCATCTCCTCGTTCGCGCTCCCCATCAGGACGAGATCGACCGGCGTGAACGGACGTTCTTTGAAACGTCGGATCGTGAAGCTCGCCCCCCGGGTGGTGACCTCGCGTCCGTACGTCGCCTGGACGCGGTGGCCTTCGGGGGTCGTTCCGTCCAGGATCGGGGCTGAGACGCTGACGGATTTGGTGCAGCGTTGCCCGAGCATGACGATGAACGAGTTGAGCGAGTCCTCGTCCGCGAAGACGACGTTGGTTTTCACCGACTCATACTTCCCGTGGAAGATGAACAGCGGAACGTCGACCCCGTCGCACGAGATGTCCTCGACCTCGGGGTCGAGGATGAGTGCGTCCACGGGACCGTATCCGACAAAGTCGCGGAGCACATAGTAGATGACCCGCTCGGTCGACAGCGGGGAGAGGGTGACCCCGCGGCTCCGGAAGTATTCCTCGACTTCGCCGCGGAGGTACGATCGCTTGTCGGTGATGGAGAGATTTCCGGTCTCGCTCCCCAGGATCTGGTTGAGCGTCGACTTGAGGTGAAGGACCAGACCCCGCTCGTGGGCGGTCAGTTGCGGCTCGATGACCTCGTACAGGTACTCCTTCGTGCGGTCGCTGTAGGACACCCGCGAGTAGGAGTACGGCGGGTTCACCGCCTGGACCTCGAGCTCTCGCATCTCGGTCTCGGGGAGCGGAGGGATCGCCGTGATGAACGTCCCGGGAACGTCCGTCCCGTGCTCGGTGGGTCGGGCCGGCTCGAGCTCGGCCGATTCGGGTGCCGGAGCCGAACGGGGGATCTTGACCCGGAAGGAACTTGTGGACGCCATGGCCTAGGTGCCTCCGACGCCCAGGCTGACCTGGACCCCCGCGTAGAAGAGCTGCGAGTAGTCGACGTTCGAGATCTTCAGGGTGAGCACGGTCGAGGTGCCGAGCGCGTTGTAGCACGACCCCGCGTACGGAGTGAAGCTGACGCTCGCCGACGGGACGCCACTGCCGTAGAGCGTCTTCTGCAGGAACGCGGACCAGGCGCACGGGTACTGGGTGCCGATCTCGAACGTAAAGACGAACGGGATCTGGGAGTTGTTCGCGATCACATGCAGGCCGTTGGAGACGGCGGTTTGGCTGAAGCGGAAGTGGCTGTAGACGTCCTGGGAGCCCTGCCCGATGTAGGTGGAGGCGTTCCCGAACAGTTGGAGGAGGCTCGAGGTCACCGTCAGGTTTCCGGCCTGGTAGGTCACGTTGAGCGGCGGATTGACGGTCATGATCTGGTAGCCCTGGGCCTGGCTCTGGATGACGCCGTCGTCCTCGAAGTAGAACTCCTGGCTCGCGAAGTATCGGTTGGGGAGGAGCATCTCCAGAGTACCGGTCGCGATGTGCTGGGAGTAGAACCCAGAGCCGCCGGGTCCGTTGGAGAAGCTAACGTTGGAAAAGACGCACAGCCCGGAGTTGACCGGTTGACCGTAGTTGGCCGCGGTCGCACCCGCCACGCCCTTGGCGTAGAATCCGGAGGGGCACGTCGAGGGAAGGAAGACGAGGGTCGCCTGGGTCGGCTGAGCCAGCAAGGGGATCCCCTGCGAGCTCACGACGAACGGCGTGCCGAGCGTCTGGGGGCTCCCCGCGGGGTACTGGTACTGGGTATCGACGTTCGACTTGAACTGCGCGAAGGAGTACGCGGCCTGGGCGGTGAATTGGGATTCGTTGTCCGTCATCCAGAGGGGGAGGTACTGCGTCAGGAAGATCCCGAACAGGGTGAAGAACACGAGGAGGGCGAGAAGCGTGCCGACCACGGAAACGACGCCGCGCTGGTTGTGGTGCAGGCGCCGTGCCCGGCGGTAGCGACGGCTGGCGCTGAAACTCGGCGTTCCCCCCATTCCGATGGACCAGCCGCCCCCCCGACCGGGAAGCGGTTGCGATGAATTAGGTCCGATTCGGGTATAAATACCTACACAAGCGAGAGGAGCGCGGGGCGCCTCCGGCGTCGAACCTTTAGGGTCGGCAGGTGTCGGTCCATTCAGATGGGCCTGCGCGAGATCTCCCTCACTCTCCCCAACCGTCCGGGGGCGCTGGCGGGAGTTTCCCGGACCCTCGCGAAGGACCGGATCAACCTCGCCGCGATCAGTGTCGATTCGACCGTCAGCCGCGGACGCGTGCGCCTGGTCGTGAGCGACCCGGACCGGGCGGTCAAGCTCCTGGAAGCGGCCGGCTACAATCCCGAAGTCCGAGAGTTGATGGCCGTTCGTCTGGAGGACCGCTCCGGGAGCTTTCTCCGGGTCCTGGAAACGCTCGCCAAGGCAAAGGTGAACATCCAGAGCGTCGCGATCCTCATCGCCCGGGAGAGCAACCAGCCGGTCGTGGCCTTCTCGGCCACCGACCTGGCCCAAGCCCGAAAGGTCCTCCGGAGGGCCGGGTTCGCCATGCCGATCAACGACCGCCCGATGTCGAATTCCGACCTTCTGGCGGGGGCCCCGACGATCCCCGGTGAATCGGTGGGGCTTCTGCTGTAGGCCGGGGCCCGGCCCGCACAAAGCGTAAGAGCCGAGGGCCCTCCGGGTCGGGCGCGCGGTTGTGGTCTAGTGGTTAGGACGGTAGCTTCCCAAGCTACCTACTCGGGTTCAAATCCCGACAACCGCATCCCTCCCCGGAGGGGACTCGAGGGGGCTTCAGTCGGCCGGCATCAGCCAGAATTCGTTCCCATCCGGGCCCAGGAATTTGGCGAGCCAGCCCCAGGGAAGTTTCTTCGCGGGCATCGAGAATCGCACCCCCGCCTTCTTCAGTCGGGCGCAGGTTCGAAGGAACGGCTCATCGGTCGTGAGCAGGAGCCCCGTGTTGCCCACTTCGGACCGGGGGGGTTTCTTGCCCGCTCCGCTCACTTCACAGAGATGGAAACGGAACTTGCCCGAACGGTCTCCCACCGTGGTCCAGTGTTCCGGGTCGTCGTCGAAAATGCGGAAGCCGAGCGTGTCGACGTACCACCGCGACGCGGCCGCTCGATCCCGTACGGCGATCGCCGCGGAGACCCCTCGAATCGTCATTTCGCTCCCCCCGGGATAGAGTCACGGACGTATAGGCGCACGGTGGCGGTCGGCCCGGACCTACGCACCCCGGATGCGAAACGTCGGGGGATCGGTGTTTTCCTCAGGTCCCGGCTGCCTGACTCGAACAGGCGACCTGAGGATATCCACGGGGGCTGCCGGTTTCCCGGCAGTCGCGCCTACAGTCCCCCGCTCTACCACTGAGCTAAGCCGGGACGGTCTGTCGAGCAGGCCATGGCGTATAAACTTGACGAAGCTCGGCGCTCGGGTCCGGCCGGTATGCGCTCCCTCATCCACCGACGCCACAGCCTGCGAGCGCCTGGAGACGTCCACCTCAGCTCGGAGGGGCTCGCGCTGGCCCGGGAGGTGGGCCGAACCTCCGGCCCGTTCGATCGGGTCGTGACCTCCCCCAAGCCGCGGGCGGTCGAAACGGCCATCGCGATGGGGTACTCGGTCGATGCGGAATGGGAGGAACTCGGTTCGATGGCCGACCCGGTCGGGCGTTTTCTGGAACGGGAGGCCCCGTCGACATTTGGGGAGTTCGTTCGATGGGCGACCACCGTCCACGAGGTTCGCGCGGCGGCCGAGGCGCTCGCGCGCCGGTGGGGCAACGAACTCGACCGCCTGCCGGAAGGAGGGCGGATGCTCCTGGTCTCCCACGCCGGCGTCGTCGAGCTGGGCGCCGCTGGCGCCGTCCCCGATCTGGCGATCCGGTGGGGGGCGACCCTCGCGCCGTTGGAAGGCATCCGGCTCGACCGGGACCGGGGTCGATGGGTCGACGGGGCCGTGATTCGAACGGTCCCGTTGCGGACTTCAGGTGACCGCGTTCCGGACGCGGGTTCCGACGGCCACCGGATCTCCGCGAGCGTCGATCGGGCGGAGGAGCCCCCGCGCCGCGTAGTACTGAAGTAGAGGC
>JAKIVW010000081.1:0-2197 GCA_022750355.1 Thermoplasmata archaeon | reverse complement strand
TCCCGGTAGACTTCGAGACGGATCCGAACCGCCTCGGGTCGATCGTCCGGGCGTTGGACGAGCGGGGTGCCGTCCAGATCGCACCGGTCGGGGACGCGGGGCGGCCGGGTTTCCACATTGTACACACTGTGACAGGTAGGGCAGCTCCGTCGCCCGGTGAGCCGGGGGAGGAGTTGGTCGACCGGGATCTCGAAGGCGACGACGACGTCGATCGGGGCCCGCCGGTCGAGCGCTTCGGCCTGCGCGAGGTTTCGAGGGAAGCCGTCCAACAAGAATCCTCGGGCGGCGTCGTTGCGACCGACCCGCTCTTCGAGGATCTCGAGGACGAGCGAATCGGGAACGAGACGCCCAGCCGCCATGTGCGCCTCGGCGGCGAGCCCCAGCGGCGACCGGGCCGCGACCGCCGAACGGAGCAGGTCTCCCGTGGAGAGGTGGGGGATCCCGAGGGACTTCGCGAGGACGGCGGCCTGCGTGCCTTTCCCGGCGCCCGGGGGCCCCAAGAATACGATACGATGCATGGTCGTCGGACCCTGCCTCGGTGTAAAGCTCCTCGGACGTCGGTCCTACGAGCCGATCCGGCTGCCGTCGAACGGGCGTCCTCGGATCGCGGCCTCCAGATTCGCCAGATCCCTCCCTCGGACGATATCGAGGGGGATCTCCGCCCGCGCGAGCAACTCGGCGCCCAGCCGATCGAAGGGGAGGTTCTGGCCGGCAGATCCCGTGGCCACCCGGTTCACCAACGCGCGGAAATCCGGCCACGAAAGCGCCGGGAGTCGCCGGGCCCGCGGGTGCGTGCGGGGGTCGGCGTCGTACACCCCGTCGACGTCCGTCGCGTTGACCACGCGGGCAGCTCGGAGTCGCACCGCGATCAGGGCAGCCACTCCGTCGGTGGTATGGCCCGGCTCGGTCCCTCCCATGATGATCGGAGACGCCCGGTGCAGTTCGAGGACCGCCTCCCGGACCGAGGTCGGGACGCGGTCGGGCGTCGGACCTCCGATCGTTCCCGCCAGGAGGCGGGCGTGCAAACGGGTCACATCGATTCCGATCTCATCGAGCTCGACCTCGGTCAATCCCATCGACCGACCCAAGGCGATGTACTCCCGAGCGGTGCGACCTCCTCCCACGGTCACCGCGAGCGGCATCGCTTTTCCACACTCCCGGAGGAGGGCGGCCAACGTCCGCAAATATTGTTCGTCGCCCGTCCCGGTGACCAAGACCGAGCCCCCCACGGAGACGACCACCGCGGTTCGGGTCGGCGTTGCCCGAGGGGACATCGGCGTCCGGAGGGCGCCCCTGACTTAGGGCTGTCGCCAGCCGCTGGGCTCAAGAGCCGGGTCCCCTCCCCTGTCCGTGGACCCGGCGCTCGAACGCGCGAAATCAGCGGCCGCGGGAAAGGCGGTGGAAGCGGTCCGACCAGGAGAGCGCCTAGCCCTCGGGACCGGGTCGACGGCGGCCTATGCCGTTCGCGCGCTGGCGGAGAGGTTTCCCGGCGTGCGGTTCGATTGTGTCGCCAGTTCGAACGCGACCGCCGACCTGGCGCGGTCCCTCGGGATCCCGGTGCGGGACCTCCGTCCGGGCGACCGCTTCGACCGCATGCTGGACGGGGCGGACGAGGTGGACGAGCGGTTGAACCTCACCAAAGGAGGGGGCGGCGCGCTCCTTCGGGAAAAGCTGCTCGCCGAGTTGTCCCACGAGGTCGTGATCCTGGTCGACCCGACCAAGCTCGTGCACCGACTGGGGGAGCGCGCGCCGATCCCTATCGAGGTGGTGCCCTTTGCGCGACCCACGGTCGAAGAGGCCTTGGGCCGGGAGGGGTTCCGGGTCGCCCTCCGTCGGATTCCGGACGGCCGCCCCTTCCGAACCGACAACGGCAACGAGATCCTGGATTTTAATCCGTCGGAACCCCTGGCGGACCCCGGCCGAACGGCCTCCGAGCTCCGGCGGCGGACGGGGGTGGTGGAGGTCGGAATTTTCGTCGGGATCGCGACCCGGGTGCTGGTGGGTTCTCCCGACGGACAGGTCGTCGAACGGCGCCCGTCGGATCGTCCGGCGCCCTGACCGACCCCCGTCGGACCGTCGGCGTTATCCGTTCCCGGCGATGCGGACCGTCGTCCGCCGGTCGGCGGAGGCACCCACATGCAAGGGAAGTTCATCCAAACGAAAGTCGAGGACCACGTCGGGCACATCCAGATCGGAA
>JAKIVW010000202.1 GCA_022750355.1 Thermoplasmata archaeon | reverse complement strand
CGGGTCGGGACGGAGAAGATCGTCCGTCAGGACGGGTACATGTATTTCCTCGACAAGAAGGGCTTCATCTCCCGCGCCAAGATGAAGAACGCGTAAACCGGGCCCCACCCTTTCAAGGGCTCTCTCCGATGGGAGGGAGCCCACTCGACACTTTTTGCCGTTCGTTCTCCGGACCCCTCGATTCGGACCGCCGGACCTTATACCCGGATCCGTTGGCACGGTCGGGGCGATTGAACTGGGCTGTCGGAACGATCCGGACGACCCACGCAAGTGCGAGCGCTGCGGCGCGTTCCTCTGGGTCGCGGAGGAGGGACTCTACTGCGGCGACTGCGGTTCCCTCATGCCGTGCACGATGCGCGTGCTGCCCCCGCCCGCTCCGACCCTGCCGCGCTGACGTCGCGACAGGTCGCGCGCGGGACTCGATTCCTCGGGACGTAGGCTTCCCGGACGAGGCGGACCCCGGGTCCGGACCGGCCGAGGAACGGAAAAGAGGCGAGCGGCGGGACGACGATAGGCCCGGTCGCGGTCGACCCCGAGAGATACTCGGGGAGGCCCGGGGTTAAGGCGAGCAGGAGGGGCACGGGGTGACGGCGGAAGAACGTGACCACGAGCCCCAGTCGGGCCGGCTTCGGCGGAGCGATCTCGACCACTGGGCCCCCGAGGGACCGTTACGGAGAGGCTGGGCCCGATCCCGGCGGCCCCCCGGAGCTTGGACTCGGGGGCCGACCTTCCGGGGGGCGTGCTGGGCCCGCACGTCGCGGGCGGATAGCGTACGAGATGCGCGGTTCGTCTTACTCCGGAACGGTCGGTACGCTTCCCGCGACGCGCTCCGGCGCGTCCGTGCCAGTGGTCCGACCTATACGGCTTATACCCGAGGATGCTTGGCCGCACCCGGAGGGTAAAGACGAGTGTCCCGAGCGGCACCCCTCGCGCCTCTTCCCATCACCGGCGGACGCGAAACGCCCCCTCATCAGGGGCGTTTCACGAGGTCGGCCAAGGGTTAGTCCGAGCGCGCAGGGATTGTCACTCGATTCGGACATCGCGTTCGATTCTCCGGAGTGGTCCTCAATGGCCGTATCCAAAAAGCGCACAACGCCCTCGTCCGAATCGCCGGCCCCGCGGCCGGTGACCCGGTTGGGTCGCGAACCGATTCCCGTCCCCCGCCTCGTCCCGCGGGGCAAGACCGCCTTTGATTCCGTATCGTGGCGCACCCACGATGCCGTGATCAAGAACGCCGACGGCAAGGTCATCTTCGAGCAGAAGGGGATCCGAGCTCCGGCCTCCTGGTCCGAGACCTCCGTGAATATCGCCGCGTCGAAGTACTTCCGCATCATCGGCGGCCGGCGGGAGTCGTCCGTCGATGGGATGATCCGTCGCGTCTGCCACTGGATGGCGGAGCGCGGCCTCGAACTCGGCTACCTCGAAACGCCGGAGGAAGTGGCAACCTTCGAGGAGAGCCTCTCCTACCTCATGGTCCACCAGATGGCGGCGTTCAACAGCCCCGTCTGGTTCAACGTCGGGGTCCGCGAGCCCCCGCAGTGCTCGGCCTGTTTCATCCAGTCCGTCACGGACGACATGGACTCGATCCTCGCCCTCGCGACGAGCGAAGGCCGCCTGTTCAAGGGAGGCAGTGGGACCGGCTCCAACCTCTCCGCGCTCCGCGGGAGCCGCGAGCGCCTCTCGGGCGGCGGGATCGCCTCGGGACCCGTCTCGTTCATGCGGGCCTTCGACGCCCTCGCGGGCGTGATCAAATCCGGCGGCACCACGCGACGCGCCGCGAAGATGGTCATCCTCAACATGGACCACCCCGACATCGTCGACTTCATCGAGTGCAAGGTCAAGGAGGAGGAGAAGGCCCTCGCCCTCATCCGCCAGGGCTACTCGTCCAACTTCGACGGGACCGACCCCGATTCCGCGTACGCCTCGATCGCCTACCAGAACGCAAACCACTCCGTCCGCATCCCCGACTCGTTCATGGAAGCGGTCGTCCGCGACGGCGAGTGGAAGACCTCGAACCGCACCGACCACGCGA
>JAKIVW010000005.1:17699-31629 GCA_022750355.1 Thermoplasmata archaeon | reverse complement strand
GCTAAGGACGGTTTCGGTGTGTAAGGGGACGCCCAACCCCCCGGTCAAGCCTAGCAGGGGTACGACGCAGGAGGTCGTACTTAGGGTTTGGCGGGCCGGCCGGAACGGCCGTCGCGCGCCGAAACGCGTCTTCCCTAGCGGATATGGTCGAGGCTGAACGAGCCGAGGTTGATCGAACGCTTGGTGAACGTGTACCCGATCCACGCCCGCGACTGGGCCTCGGCGATCCCCCGGACCGATAGGAACGTCTTCAGTTGCTCGATCTTCATGTTGACCGAGCCGTCGACCATGTGCTCGAGCGTCTCGAGGTCCGACTCGGAGTGCATTCCGGTTTCGAGCGTATAGAACGCCGCGGCCCCGTCGATGCGCCGACGACCGATGAACGGTTGCAGGAAGCGGAAGGTGGAGGCGGAGTCGAGGTACGCGGTCACGGTCGAGACCGACTCGAACACCAGCCGGTACCCCTGGAAGCGGGACTTGAGTTCCTCCGAGAAGCCGTTGACCGCCGAGCCGAGCTGGTCGAGGACCGCCTTGTCCGAGGAGGAGAGGAGCCGGACGCCGGGGGCGGATTGGTTCGAACCCACCGACCGGGAGTACATGTCGACGAACCGGATCATCCCGGCCTTCTCCGCCTCCGCATACTTCGGATAGAGTCCGGCCAGGTCGTCCCGTACCTGGTTCCAGGTCTTGTCGGTGACCACCCAGATCGAGGGGACCCCGATCCGGAGTCCTTCGACCGAGAAGAGGCGGGTGAGGATGTCCTTCCCGGTGTGGGCCGGACCGTTGACCAGGACCTGGGCCCCGTTCGGGAATCCACCGAAGAGGAGGTCGTCCAGCCGGCGCACGCCGCTCTTCACCTTCGCGGTCGCCACGTCCGCGACCGCCTCCTCGTGCATCCGGTCGGCTTCGGATTCGGCGACCTTGCCGCTCATCTTCTCGAGCTCGACGATCCGCTCCCGAAGCGCGCCTTCGCGGGCCCGCAGTTCGACCTCCTTCTGCTCGATCTGGTGCCGGAGGTCATCGAGTCGGCGGGATTCATCGGAGGCGGTGACGCTGCCGCCGGTGCTCACTTCACGGCGGATCTCTTCGAGCCGGCGCGCTTCGAGGTCGAGGGTCTGCTTCCGGGTCTGGATCTGCTGCTCGTAGGCTTCGAGCTCGCGTTCCTTGAATTCGAGAGGGGAGCGGCGGCGTTCGATCTCCTCGGCCTGGATCCGGATCTCCTCGAACCGGGTCCGCAGCGCATTCTCCCGGGAGACCAGGTCCCGTTCGCGGGAGTCGACCTCGCCGAGGCGCTGCTTGACCTCGTCCGAGATGGGGCCCCGCCCGTTCGCGAGCAGTTCCTCCCGTTCGCGGATCCGGTCGGTCTCGCCGCGGAGGTTGCGCACTTCGCCCTCGAGTTGGACGATGCGTCGACGCAGCTCGGTCTCCCGCTCGATGTACTCGTGCTCGCGGGTCGCGAACTCCTCGCGCAGTCGGGAATCGACCTCTCGTCCGACCTTCTCGGCCGCGTCCGCGGTCGCGCGCGGATTCGCGCTGAGCAACTCAGTAGGGGTGGGGCCGGACGGGGCCCTCCCGTCGACCCCTTCGAGGGCGAGCAGGCGGAGCTTCAGCTCGGCGATCTCGTCCTCCTTCCCTCGGATCGCGATCTCCCGCTCCTTGGCCTCGCGGGAGCGGACGTACTTGATGACGGCGATCGAGCCGCGCTTCACGTGCTCGATCTCGTCCTCGAGCTGCTTGCGCCGGGCCCGTTCGTCGAACAGCTGGCGGTGCAGGTCCTGCCCCTCCTGGATGAGCGAGGAAGGGTCGAACTGGTCGGTCTTGACCCGGTCGAGAAGGCCCGTGAGCCAGCGGACGACGGTCTCCTCCCGCTCGGAGACGGGGCTACCGCCCGATCCGGGCATGCGGCCCGCCGAGGAGGGGAGTTCGTGGGACGGAGTGGGGGAGGGAGCGGAGGGGCTGACGGGGGCCGAGGATGGGGGGGGCTCGGAAGATCGGATCCAATCCTCCATCGCCCGGTCGTCTCCTCCGACCCACTTTCGAAGCACGTCGGACGATTCCTTGATCGGCGGAGCGGGGCGTTTCCGTCGCCCTTTCTCCGCCTTGCGGACCGAACCCACCCACCGTTCCAGGATACGGTCCGAATCGGGCGGAGCGGTGGAGCTGCCTCCCTTGGCGGGGGCGGCCCGCAGGCGAGCGACCTCGGCGGCGGTGACACCCGCCTTGGCGAGGTCATCATCCGAGAGTCTACGGACCTGGTCCGGTTCGGAATATCCCGCGAGAAGGAGGGCCTCCCCCGACTGGGGCGACAGCCCTAGAGCACGGCCGAGCTCGCTGCCCGAGGGGGAGCGAGCCGTAGGGCTCACCGTGGTCGCGTTCTCCGCCGCACCGTCCATGGCCGATAGGGAACGTAACAAGCCCCCCGGGGGCCTTAATAGAATCCCCCGAGGGCGGGGCGGCACCGGGGCCGCTCCCGGCCACCCCATAAATACCGAGCCGACTCCTCCGGGCCCGTGGACCTCGAACAGCGTGTCGACCTCGTCGTTCGGCACACCGTGGAAGTACTGACCCCCGAGGAGGTCCGCTCCCTCCTCGAACGGAACGATCGGCCCCGGGCGTACATCGGGTTCGAGCCATCCGGGGCGCTCACGGTCGCGCATCTCATCACCGCCCGCAAGATCATCGACCTCGCGGACGCGGGGCTCGACGTCACCGTGTTCTTGGCCGACTGGCACGCCTGGATCAACGACAAGCTCGGCGGCGACCTCGAGCGGATACGGGCGAGCGGCCGCTACATGCAGGCTGCCTTCACGTCGCTCGGGGCGGACTCCACCCGGGTGCGGTACCGGTGGGCCTCCGAGCTGACCGCCTCACCGGACTACTGGGCCCGCGTCGTCCGTGTGGCCCGAGCGACGAGCCTCGCCCGCACCCGTCGGGCGATGTCGATCATGGGGCGCTCGGAGGAGGAGTCCTCGCTCGACACGTCGAAGTTGCTCTACCCGTCCATGCAGGCGGCCGACATCTTCGAGTTGCCCGTCGACCTCGCGTACGGCGGCATGGACCAGCGACGCGCCCACGTTCTCGCCCGGGAGATCGCCCACCAGTACCACTGGCCCGTCCCGGTCGCGATCCACACGCCGCTCCTCTCCTCGCTCAAGGGAGCCGGACGGATGGACCCGACGGAGGGGGGCGTCGAACGGAAGATGTCGAAATCGGACCCGACCTCCGGCATCCCCATCCCGGCGGCGCGGGCCATCGTGGCCGAGCGGATCGCCGGGGCGTTCTGCCCGGCGAAGGAAGTGGACGGCAACTCGGTGGTCGAGATCGTCCGGTACATCGTGTTCCCCTGGGAAGGGCGGCTGGACGTCGCGCGGCCCGTGAAGTTCGGGGGCCCGCTCGCTTTCGACACGCTGGACGCATTCCTCGAGGCGTGGAAGTCCGGCGCGCTGCATCCGCAGGACCTCAAGGCGGCGGTGGTCGAAGCGTTGGACCGGCGCATGGAGCCGGCCCGTCAGTACTTCGCCGCCCATCCCCAGGAAGCGCCGGAGTCGTTTCTGACGTAGGGCCGGCGGCCCCGACACCCGAGTCCGACCCTAGGGAGGTCCGGGCAGCCGGGCGCCGGACTGACCGTGAGCGTACCGCCATCCGGACGGGGTTCGTACGTAGGTGTCGGTGAACCAGACCCGATACGCGAACGGAATCCCGGCCTCGGTCCCCTTCGCGCTCAGGAGGGCAGTGACGACCGCCGTATCGCCCCAACATCGGACGGTCCGCTCGGCGGCGTCCTGACGATCGTAGACGATCTTCCCGCTGCGGGCCTCCTCGAGGAGGTCGTCCTTGGTGAACGTCTTGCCGGATCCAGTGACGAGGACGAAGCCGTCCAGGAGGATCCGGTCCATGGTGGCGGCATCGTTCCGTTCGACCGCCGCCTGATATTCGATATCCAGCCGCGCCACCGCGTCCGCGTCGGAGGAAGGCATTTCGACCTCCAGGTCCCGGGTCGAACCGCGCTAGATATACCTTCGCGGGCCCGCTCGCCCGGACCCTTCCCGGGTTGGTGGGCTAGTGGGGATGTTCGTGGACCATGGGGGAGTAGATCTCGATGAGGTATCCGTCCGGGTCCCTCAGGTGGATCGTTCGGAGGCGCCAATCGGGGCGGTCCGTAGGCCCCTGCAGCAGGCGGACCTTCCGCTGCCGGAGTCGGCGGGCGGTGGCGTCCACGTCCGTCACTTCGAAGACGAGCGCCGCCCGTCCGGTGGCGGTAGCGGCGTACCGGCCGGGCGCCAGGCCGACGGCGGTAGCCATGAGTTTTCGATCGAAGATCGATACGACGGACCGATTCTTGGAGAGGAACTCCCCATACGGGGGTTGTCCGTGGCCCTTGTTCGGGGTTAATCCGAGGACGTCACGGTAGAACCGCCAGGATTTGGCAAAGTCCTTGACCAGCAGTCGAACGCCGTAGAATTGCAGCGGGTCCGCGCCCGGGGTTCCCATCGGCCTTCGATCGCGGCCGTCTCTATAATGGGATGCCCCGCGGGAGGAGCGGTCGCACTCCCTCGAGCCGCGAGGGCGCGATTCGAGGGTCTCGTGAGCCGCGGCCATGTTCGGTGAAGCTCGCCACGTCCCAGGCTCGAGGCGGGACGGATCCGAGGGAGCCGCTCCCGGTCGGAAGGTACTTCCGTCGGCTCGCCCTGGCGGCTCGTGCGAACCCAGGGGGGAACGACCGGTGAAGCGATGTGTGGTCCGGCCCGGTGAGCGCGTGCGGCTCGCGCGGCTCGATCCGGACGGGACACCGGGATTCTCGGGGGTCAAGGACGACGGGCATCGGGAACTCAATAAACTCACGGCCCGCCTGGAGAAACTACAGGAACTGCTCTACGCGGAACGGAAGCACTCGGTGCTGGTCGTCCTGCAGGGAATGGACACCGCCGGGAAGGACGGCACGATCCGGCGCGTGTTCACCGGCGTCAACCCCCAGGGAGTACGGGTCGCGTCGTTCAAGTTCCCCTCCGTGGAGGAACGCGCCCACGATTTCCTCTGGCGCGTCCACGCGCAGGTTCCGGCCCGGGGCGAGATGACCCTCTTCAATCGGAGTCACTACGAGGACGTCCTCGTCCCGAGAGTGCACGGGCTCATTCCTCGGGCGGTCTGGGAGCGCCGCTATCGCGAGATCAACGAGTTCGAGCGGACCCTCTCGGAAGAGGGCACCACCGTCCTGAAATTCTTCCTGCACATCAGCCGCGCCGAACAAAAGAAACGGTTGAAGGACCGCTTGGACGATCCCACGAAACACTGGAAATTCGCGGAGGCGGACCTGCAGGAACGCCCGTTGTGGAACGCCTACACTCGGGCCTACGAAGAGGCGCTCACCCGGACGAGCACCCCGTGGGCTCCGTGGTACGTGGTCCCGTCGAACCGGAAATGGTTCCGGGACCTGTTCGTCTCGGAGCGGATCGTCGCGACCCTCCAAGGATTCCGCATGCGATACCCGCTGCTCCTCCCCGAGTTGCGGGCGGTTCGCATCCGGTAGCGGCCGGATGGGGCCGATCCGGTTCGCGAGCCGGGTCGAACTTCCCTACGGTCCGCTGGGGATTTCCAGAGAGTCCTCGAGATCTCCCCCGGCTCCCCGGTGGGCCGACGGGGGGAGGAACTCCTCGAGTCGGCCTTGCGCGGCTTGGACGGCCGGCAGATCTCCCCCGGGGCCTCGAAGTGCGTGGGCCACGCCGACCGCCAACAACCCTCCGACGATCGGACCGATCAGATAGACGCCGAAGTGGGCGAAATTCAAGAGCAGCAGGTCCGGCCCGAACGAACGGGCCGGGTTCATCGAGGCTCCCGATATCGGACCCGCCCACAGCCCGGCGAGCGCGATGTACCCTCCCACCGCGAGGGCGGCGATCGGACCCACGTTCTGCGCTTTGGATGCCGTTCCGAGGATCGTGCTGACCAACCCCAGGGTGAGGACGAGTTCCATCACCAGCGCCTGGAGGTCGGTGATCCCTGGACCCGGTAGGCTCGCGCCGACCATCCCGACCGTGCCGAACATCAGGACGAGGAAGCCACAGGCGATCGCCGCGCCCAGCAGCTGGGCCCCGACGTACCCGGGAACCCGTCGCCACGGGAAATCTCCCCGCGCCGCGAAGGCGATCGTCACCGCCGGGTTCAGGTGCGCGCCCGAGACCGCACCCATGAACAGGATGATGGCCATGACCATGAGGCCGGGCGCCACCACGGCTTCGACCCGCCCGACCGTGCCGTGGCTGACCGCCGAGACGACGGGCGCTCCGGCGGCCACGACGACGAGGAAGAACGTCCCGAAGGTCTCGGCGAACACCCGGCGCCACCACAGTCGGGGATCGTCGAACGACCGGCGATTGACGGGGAACCTCCACAGGAGACTGATCGCCGTGGTGCGCTCGCCCTCCGGACCCGAAGGGGTCGACTCCGACATCGCGGATGCTTCGGAGCGAGCGACCGGGGAAGGGGAAGCGTTCTCCCGGGGAGACCCTAGCATCAACGTCGACGATTCGTGCCGATAATATCCGCCTTTCGAAGGGGGTTCCGGCAGGTTCCCACTCGGTGACGTGACCGCGTGCGAGGGTTTCCGTCCCGGGGCGACCTCGGTGGAGCTCACTCCGGGGGCCGACGGGACCCTTTCGGGTCCGAGGGGGCCCTAGGATGTCACGACGATCCGACCCGGGCCGAAAGCGTACCAGAGTAGAACGGCGGCGAGGATCAGCACCAGCAGTCCGAAGGGGCCGATGAAGATCAAGAGAAGGATCGCCACGAGGATGATCAAGAGCGCGCCGGCGAAGCTGATTCGGTGGATTGCCATGATCGTCCCAACCGTCGAGGAGGGGATGAGGGCTCGCTTGAATGGAATCAAGCGAGCGATCCACCCCCTCGGGACGCTTCTCGGGCGGAGGTCGGCGGAGTCGCTCTACCGTTCGGATCATCGTGCCGGTGGCCGAAGTTCGATCACGAGGCCACGCCCCCCGGACGTTCAAGACCCCGGCTGGGGAGTAGTTAGGAAAGGGTTCGGGGGCGACGGATGGGCGTCCAGAAATCCGGGGTCGTGCCCCGGCGGTGCCCGAGCATCGCCCCGCCTGATGGCTCCGAAGACCGCTAGAGGGTCAAGTATCCGAAGAAGACCAGGACCACGACAACGACCACCGCGACTACAATCCATCCTAGCATCGGTCCACCTTCACGGCGGCAGCGCGACGGCGGCGGAGGCGCTCTCGGCTTCGGCCGGTGCGGGTCGCGGCGCGACGACGTGCTTCACATCTCGCACCACTTCCTTCCCTGCCACGTCGATATCGCGCGCCGCCGTGGTGGTCACGTCCACGACCGCCGTAACTCCCTCAACAACGCCCTTCTTGACGTCGTGTCCGAGCGTCTCCGCCGCGGCTACGACCACGGTTCCCGCCTCAACGGGGACGTCGACGATCTTCCGGGCGATGGTCTCGTGCTTCGCTACGCTGATGTTCTCCATTTCAAGTTCTCCCGGTTGCCTAACGCCCCCAGCCGCGCGACGGGGGTATAGCCGCCCTTAGTTGGGATTGAGCAGGACGCACGAAAATCCCGCAGCGAAGGCCGAGGACTCGAGAAGCGGAGACGATTCTCCCGCATTTCCACGGGTTGGCTCGAATGAGTCTCATCGTGAACCTCGGACGGGAGACAATCCGGCAAGGCTTTTCGTAAAACGTTCGGTAGGGGGCCCCGCCGGGCCGCCGGTCGGGCCACGATCCGAGGGGGGCAGCATGCGGGTACTGGTGGTGGATGATGACCGGGAATTCCGGGAAGAGCTGACGTCGCTCCTCCTCGACGCCAAGCACGACGCCATCGCGGTCCCCTCCGCCGCCCGCGCCCTGACCGCGCTCGACGGAGACGAGTTTGACGTCATGTTCACCGACCTTCGGATGGGCCGACACAGCGGCATCGAACTCCTCACCGAAGCGCGGGAACGATGGCCCCGGCTCCTGGTGGTCATGCTGACGGGGAAGGCGACGGTGGAGTCCGCCATCCGTGCCCTGCAGTTGGGAGCCTTCGATTACCTCCGGAAGCCCATCCGCGCCGACCAGGTGCAGCGAGTGCTCGAACTGGTCGACCAGCAGCTCGCCCTGACCCGGGCGGGGGCCAAACCTCTCGACCCGGGCCGGTACGCGAGCGCGCTGGCGGCGGAGGGAGGATACGAGGTGCTGCTGATCTCACCGCCGCCCGTCCACGTCACAACGGACCGGGTCAGCATCCTGCCGCTCGACCCCAAGAATCCGTTCGAGATCCGGGACGCAGTCGAGGATTTCGTTACCCCGAAGGATCGCGCCGCCGTCGTGCTGGCCGCGGTCGAACAGTTGCTGGAGCATCACCGGGAGGAAGAGATCGCGAACCTCCTCGGCGAGCTCCGCGCGTTCCTCGTCGGGAAGGGACCCCTCGCCGTGGGCTACGACCCGAACCGAATCACCGCGACGGGGGCGCTCGCGGTACGTTCCTCGATCGTATCGGCGGATGCCAACACGACCCTCGAATCGCTCGCCAGCCCGATCCGGCGTCTCGTCCTTCACCGGCTCGCCGACGGCACGTGCAGCTTCACCCAAGCGATGGAAGCGGCCCATCTCACCGACACCTCCAAGATCGCGTTCCATCTGCGCAAACTCGAGGAGAGCGGGCTCATCACCCACGTGGCCCGCGAACGGTACCGGCTCACGGTCCGCGGACGGGGGGCGATCGCGATCCTGGGCGAGATCGATCACCTCGATTCCAGGAAGGGGAGTGGGAATCGGGTGTTTCCGTCCCGGATACGAGCGCGCGCCCGTACGTAGTTCGACGCGATCCGGAAGATACCCTCCTTCCGGGGAGAGCCCCATTCCCCCTTCTCGGGGAAGAATCGGGCGGAACGCTCCGCACAGAGTCGCTTCGAAAGGGTGCCCCCGTACCGTTCGCCATCGACGATCGTCCCGGGCGCGTTGCCGATCGGCGTGATTCGGTTCGGAGTCACTGAGTCATTATAGGCGTCCGTCGGTCGTACCGGCGGTGCCACCGTTGGACAGCGCTCCTCCCGTGTTGCCTCGACCTCAGCGGGTCGTCCTTCCGCTCCTCGAGAGCCGTCGGGAGTCTCCGACAGCGATGACGTTCCGCTTCGCGACGAAGGGTTCCGGATTCGAATATCTCTCGAACCAGGCGATCCGCCTCTCGCTTCCGGGGGTGGACGACCCGTGGGGTGCGGTTCGCACGTTCTCGCTCTCCTCGAGCCCCTCCGAGACGGATGCCATTGCGGTCACGTGCAAGATCACGGACACTCCGTTCAAGCAGGCGCTCTCCCGCCTCGTTCCCGGAGATACGGCCGAAGTGGTCGGCCCGCTCGGCTCCTTCCTGTTCGACGGCGCCCGTCCAAGCGTCTACATCGCCGGCGGGATCGGCATTTCCCCGTTCCGGGGGATGCTCCGGTACGCGGCGGACACGGGTAGTTCTTCCGAGAAGCGTCTGCTCTACACCGCCCGCGTTCCGGAAGAATTGATCTTTCGCTCGGAGCTCGACCAGTTCGCCCGATCGTCCCCCCAGGTCCGGGTGGAGTACAGTATCACTCGGCCGTCCGAGTCCGGCGAAACCTGGAACGGGCGGGTGGGCCGGATCTCCGCCGACTGGATCCGGGAGGTGGCCGCCCCGTTCGAACGACCGCTGTTCTACGTCGCGGGACTTCCCGAGATGGTTCAGGGGGTCGTAGCGACCCTGGGTGGCGCGTTGTCGATCCCCGAAGAGGACATCGATTACGAGATGTTTCGCGGGTATTGAATCGGTCCGACGGCCCCCGGGTTCCGTCAACTGGAATCAACCGGCCGCTCTTGTAGGGCGCGCTAGTGCTCCCCGCGGGTAAGAACGTGGAGGAGAGTACGGGAACGACGGTCGAGGTCAAGGGTTGGTGGCCCCGGAACGCGCAGGTGCTGAAGACCCTGTTCCGAATGCTGTTCGGGTTCATCTGGGTCATCGACGGTTCCCTGAAGTTCGCCCCTGGGTTCGTAGGGGCGTTCGCCGGCAGCGTCTCCGGCGACGGACAGCCGGCGTGGCTGCAGGGTTGGTTCACGTTCTGGGCCAACGCGGTGAACGGTAACACTGCCTTCTGGGTCTACCTCACCGGGTCGCTCGAGCTCGCGCTCGGACTCGCGCTCCTCTTCGGGTTCATGCGGAAGATCGCGTACGTGGGCGGTGCCCTCCTCAGCTTGTTCATCTGGGCGGTTCCCGAAGGTTTCGGTGGACCGTACGGCCCCGGATCCACCGACATCGGAACCGGAGCGATGTACTCGCTCCTGTTCCTGTCGCTCATCCTGATCAACGCGACCTACGGCCCGAGCAAGTGGAGCCTCGACTACCAGATCGAGAAGCGGTTCCCGCGCTGGGCCGCGATCGCCGAATTCCAGCCACGGGCGAAGGTCACCGCCGAGCCCGTGGCGGGGAAATCCGCCACCACGTAGAGTGCGTCGGGACCCGAACGTCGCGCCGTCCCCCCGCGGCGCCGGACGATCGAACGACGCGGACGGCGCGACCGGTGGAGGTCGGGGCCGGGGAATCTCGGCTCCCCGGCGTCGACCTCGCCGCGCCGGGCGGTGGTCCTCCTCACTCCAGCAACTTCTAAAATTCGGGGATCGCTGCCCCACCGTGCCCCGGACGCGTCCGTGACGAGAAAACCGTCGGACACTCCCAAGAAAGAGGGAAAACCCGCCCGCTCACCGGTGGCTCGGGTGTCCCGATTCGTTCACGTGCTCCTGGGCCGACGCCGGAGAGGGTGGACCCCACGGGAGCGGGAGCTCCGGGATGAACTGGGGCGTCTGGCTCAGGTACTGCTCGGGTTGTTCTCGGCCGGTCTCGCGATCGTCGTTCTCGCCCAGCCTCAGGTTTCCCTGTCGACCCTCGTCACCCTGCTCGCCGTGGCCGTCGCTTCGGTCTCGGCGCAAACGGTCCTGGCGGGAGGTCGACTTCTCGACCCCGAGGACGTCGATGGCCGGGGACCCGGATCTCGTTGGACGCGCTGGCTCGTGCCGTGGGGCGTCGTGGGGATCGGCCTGCTCGCGGTGATCCTGGCCGTGTTCGCCGCCGCGGACTCCAACCTCGCGGTGAAGGTCGTCGTGTTCGTGTTGGCGCTGGCCCTCGTCTCGCAGGGACTCGGGCGGATCTTCCATTCGAATGGGGTCACCCTCCCCCTCTGGCTCCGAGGATCCTCGCTGGGGACCGGAGTGCTCAGCGTCGTGCTGGTGGTCGGTTCCCTCGCGTTCTACGGTGTCGCGATCGCGGCGTTCGCGATCCTCGTCGGCGTGATCCTGCTGGTCGGAGGGATCGAGACCGTGGTCGCGGGGCTTCGTCCGACCGACCCGCGCCAGTTCGTTCTCCTCAAGCTGATCCTCTTCGCGGCGTTCTACGGCCTCATCCTGATCAACTGGATCGACCTGTTCGGCAAGACCGTTCCCGGCTACGGGGTCTGGCTGATCCTCACCTACATGGCCCCCTTCGGTGTCCTGCTCGTCTTCGAGGGGTGGTCGTCCTGGCCACTCGCCACCTGTCTCGGCCTGCTCGTCTCCTTGTTCAATGACGTGGGATACTACTTCATCGGGAATCTGATCTTTGGATTCCACGTGCCCCTCGGGCCCTGGATCGCGGGTCAACTCGGATTCCAGGGGTCGGCCGTGGTGACGTACTTCGAAGGGGGCAATTTCAGCCTCGCCGTCACCTCGTGGATGATGGGATTGTCGATCTATCTTCGAGCCATCGTGGTCGCCGCGATCCTGTATTACTGGTGGCGGCATCCGGGCGAGATCGTGGCCCGGATCTCCTCCCCTCCCAGGGCGGCGGCGACGTAGTCGTCCCGCCGGGGAGTTCCCCTACGGCCGACCCATCCAGGCCGGAGTCGCGGGCGCGGGTCCGGGGGAAGAGGCCCGACGCAGGTCCCGGGCCAACGCCTCACCGAGCGGCGTGAGCGAGTAGACGAGGAGACGGCGCGAACTGCCGGAGACGTGCCGGCGGGCGACCACGAGCACGCCCCCCGCGACCAGGCGCGCGAGTGCCTTGGCCAGGTGGTTCTGCGGCTCTCCGAGGGCGGCGCCCATGCCCGCCTGGGAGAGGGACGCCGGGGCCACGTACTCCGTGGGGCGCCCTTGGGCGTAGATGTGCAGCACGAGCCGCTGGGAGAGCTTCAACGTGGCCGACGACGGAGCCCGATCCGAGCGGGCCGGCCGGGGGGCGGGGGCCGTGGGTGTCTCTTCGGTCGGCGGTGCGGCCGCGGGAACGACCCAGGCACGAGGGCCCGGCGGCGGGACGCCCTCGGTGGGCCCGACAATGTTCGGAGAGGGCCGACCCTCGGAGAGGTCCTCCGGTTTCGACCGAAGCCGGTCCCACAGGATCCGACCGGCGATCCCGACTCCGACACCGATCGCGATCCCGAGGGCGATGTCGAGGTCCGCCAGGTCACTCCCTCCCGAGGAGACGACGCGCGGGCCGAAGGGGGTCGATCATGAGCGTCCGATCACCGGGGCGGTGGGGCCCGGACTTCCGCCTCTTCGCTCAGGGCTTGCACGAGGGCTTCGCCTTCCAACCGAACCCGACGTCGGGCGAGGACCCGGTCGGTCAGGCCGACCGCCGCGACCAGCCCGAGGAAGCCGCCGAGGATCCACTCGAGGTAGACGATCGGTATCCCGGATCCCGAGGTCCCGATCGGCCCGCCGGTCCGGGTGGAGCCGAGGACGACCGTGAGCGTCGTACGGGCGCCAGTGCTGTTCCCCCGCGCGTCGGTCACGATCACGCTGATCGTGAACGTTCCGACCGCGGTCGGGGTGCACGGTAGTGTGGCGGTGTTCGCCGAACGACATCCGGGCGGAAGGCTGGGGTAGGTGAATGTCAGCGGAGCGGTACCCCCGCTCGCCTCGACCGTCACCACCGTCGTATTCCCCTCGACCACCAGTCCCGGCGATGCCCCGAAGGTCGTGATCAAGGCGGCCCCGCCGCCCCCGATCGGATACACGGTGAGGTTGGATTCCACAGCGACCGAAACGCCGGTCGAATCGATCGCGGAGAAGGTGATCGCGAACACCCCCGACACCGTGGGCGTGCAGGCGAGCGGCGTTTGGTTGGCGGTCGCGCACCCGGCCGGCAGGCCCGAGTAGGCGTATGTCAGGGGACCGTTTCCGCCGGAGGCGTTCAAGAACAACGTGGTTGAGTTTCCGAGAGTGAGCGAGTTCGGGTAGAGCCCGTACGAGACCACTCGGGGACCGGTCGGTCCTCCCGCCGGGTGCACGCTCAACGGGAGGGAGGCGGACGCGTTCTTCCCGAAGTGGTCCGTCGCGTGGACCGTGATCGTGAAGGTCCCGTTCTGCGTCGGGGAACACGGCAGGGTCGGTACCGACTGGCTCGAGCAGCCCGGCGGCAGACCCGAGTACGTGTAACCGACCGGTGGCTCCCCGTTCGCCGGGTCGACCGAGAGCAACGTCCGCCCGCCCACGGCGATCGAGCCCGGAGTAGCGTTGAACGACGCGATCGTGAGGTCCGGGGCCACCCGCAGGAAGGTCGACGCTTCCGTCCCGTTCCCCGCGGAATCCACGACGTTCACGGAGGGCGAGAACGTGCCGGCGGCCGTAGGAGTGCAGTTCAGCTGGGAGACGTTGGCGGTCGAGCAGCCGGCCGGGAGTCCCGAGTAGGAGTAGGTGTAGGGGCTGACCCCTCCGAATACCTGGACGGAAAGGGTGGTCGAGATCCCGAGTTCGACGCTGTTCGGCGTGGCTTGGAACGATTGGATCATGGGGGAGGATCTCAGGGTCGTCGACCAGAGCCAGGTGCCTCCGCATTCGCCGTTGGAGGAACAGTCCCCCGCCGAGGGAGGTGATGCCGGTCCGTCCCCCCCAAACAGAAGGTCCGATTGGGAGGTCGGGTCGTACGCCAGCATGGCGGCGTC
>JAKIVW010000005.1:0-17675 GCA_022750355.1 Thermoplasmata archaeon | reverse complement strand
GCCCGGAGGGGGTGGCGTCCGTGAGTTGCTCGGTCCAGGCATTGGCGGAAAACGTCCAAGTATCGTTGAGGAAATTGCTCAACCCGAAATCGACTCCGCCGAACAGGAGCACATACCCCCGATCCGAGTCGTACGTCATCGCCGCCAGCTCTCGAGCCGGAGGGGCAGCCCCGACGGTGGAGGTGACGTTCGTCCAGTTCCCATTCAGAAAGGTCCAGGTGCCCGGATACCCGTAGCTGTTCCCGCCCGTGACGCGCAACGTTCCGTAGAGGACGACTCGGGCGTCCATCGAATCGTACGCGATCCCGTTGGCCGGTTCCGGGGTCGTGCCTCCGGAGCGCGCCGTCAGGTTCGTCCACGTTCCGGCGAGGTAGGCCCAGCTCGTCGTCTCGGAGGCCAGGTTCCCTTCGTCCACCAGCAGGACGTACCCGTCGGCCGAGTCGTACGCCATCGTCTGGTAGGCATCCGCCGGAGGAGGGGCGACGGCGGGAGTGATCTGGGTCCAACCGCCGTTCGTGTACTCCCACGTGTCGTTGAGCGGACCGCTGGCGCCGGCTCCGCCAAACAGGAGCACGTAGCCGTCGGCCGCGTCGTACGTCAACCCCGCCTCGGCCCGGGCGGGCGGGGATTGGTTCGTGTGAACGAGGGTCCAGGTTCCGCTCGCCCACTTCCACGTGTCCGAAAGATAGCCGGAAGACCCCGCCCCGCCAAAGAGGAGGAGATAGCCGTCCGCGGCGTCGTAGCTCTCGGCGGCCAGTTCCCGGGGCGAGGGAGCGTTCGGGGTGAGGTTCGTCCAATTACCGGCGTGGAAAGACCACAGGTCGGTGCGAGGGGTGAAGGATCCATCGGACCCGCCGAACAGTACGTAGTAGCCGTCGCCCCAGTCGTAGGCCGTTGCCTCGGCCAGGCGTTCGGGGGGGACCACCCCGGTGTTACCGGGGCCGGCCAGCCACTCTGTCCACACGCCGGACGTGAAGGTCCAGACCTGTTCGGGTTCGGGATTGGAGAGGTTCTCCGCCGAAGTGTACACGACGACCCCGTCGGAGGCATCGTACGTCAGACCGTCCGGCCACGGTGCGATCGGATGGCTCGATGGGTGGAGCTGGGTCCAAACCCCGCCGACGAACGACCACGTGTCGGCCCAGACGGTGTAGCCGGCCCCGTTCCCTCCGAACAGCAGTACGTAGCCGTCCGCGAGATCGTCGGTCAGCCCACCCGAGGATCGGGCCGGGGGAGTCGTCGCCGGGTGGAGTTGCGTCCAAACGCCCCCGACGAAGCTCCACGTAGCGTTCGTGGGCTGGGGGAGCGTCGCCGTGTCGAGCAGACCACCGAACAGGAGCAGATACCCGTCTCCGCTATCGTTGGTAAACGAGCCCGCTTCCAAGGCGGGAGGGGGACTGGCGGGATGGATCTGGGCCCACGCGCCGCCCGAGAACGTCCAGGTCTGGTCCGTGGAGGTGCAATTCCCCCCGTACCAACCGCCTCCGCCAAAGTAGACGACGTAGTGGTCCACGGAGTCGTACGCCAGGGCGGACGACAGACAGCTCTCCGGGGACGTCGCGGGATGCAGCTGCGTCCAGACTCCCGCCGCGTAGGTCCACGTTTCGGTGCCGTTCAGCGGCCCCGAGCCTCCGACAGAACCGAACAGGAGCAAGTAGCCGTCGGCAGCGTCGTAGGTGAGCGCTTGATTGTAGATCTCAAACCCGGGCGGCAACGTCGGTGCCCCGGACCAGCCGGGGGCCCCGGAACTCGGGGCGGCGCTGCCCGCGGCGGCGTTCGCAGCACATCGAAGCGTTGCGGCACGGTCGGAGGCGCGAGTGGGCAGTAGTTCCGAAGCTCGGACCCGCTCGCAGGAATTCTGCAAGGGGACCGCCTGGGTGGGGTGCGTAGGGCTGGGAAGCGCGTTGGCTTCGCCTCCGGGGGCCGAGGCCATTCCGGCGTTCCGGCCTCCCTCCGTGGGGGTCGAAGGGAGCGAGTGGCGGACGTCCGTCGGGGTCGTCGCGCCGAGAAAGTTCGATCCGGCGAGAAGAGACGCGACCATCAGGACCACGATCCCGACGACCACGAACGGCCGGACGTGTCGGTAGAATGTAGGTAACATCGGGTTGGGACCCGAGTCTTCGATCGGCAGACGGCTACTTGAACTGCGGCCGGAGATACGACGCAAGTACGTTGTCCTTCCGGGTGAACTTCCGCGACGGAGCGGTCGAGCGCTACGACTCGGGCAGCAGCATGGTCCGGACCGAATCGGAGATTTCCCGGTACTTCGTGTCCAGATCCTGGGCGCCCTTGGCCTGGGGGTACGCGACCGCGATCGGTCGAGCCTTGAGATGGAGTTGGTCGAGCGACGGTTGCGGCTCGTACTGCATCTTGCGTTTGGCGTCCCGGCTGCGGGCCGCGTCCTTTTGGATGGATTCCATCTGTTCCACGGCCGTGGCGAGTGCCGGCTCCACGATGTCGCGCAATATTTCGGTCGTGTACTTCCCCCCCTCGATCTCGGCCAGCACACTCGCGCACACCATGCACGAATCGAAGTACCGGGCGTAATCCTGGTGGACCAAGTTCCGCTTCAGGTCCGCGAAGAGAGACTCTCGTGCGGGATTCAGCCCCTTGACCTGCCCGCGGCTGGCTTCGTCCACGATGTTCGGAGGGCCTCTCTTCCCGCCGAAGACATCGAACCCCGGCGGAAGATTCGCAATTCCTCCCCAACCCATGGTTTCACCCGCGCAAGTCGGGCGGGCGTATTAGCAGGTCGCACTCGTCGCGGCCGAGGCAACCACGCGTCCGGAGGTACCTACCGCTCCCGACCGATTCGGACCGCTCGGTGGGAGTTCGACGGACGGGAAGAGCGGACCGTCGACCGCGATGGACCCCACGGGAAGTCGGACCGAGAATCGGCTCCCGGAGTGAGTCGGTCCGCCGCGCGCTCGATGAGGAGCTGAGCCGATTGGGCCGAACCCGAGAATCGGGGCACCCCCACGAGGTCGCTCCACGACGTCCAACTCTGCGCCTCGAGGGCGTGGGCGCCGCTTTTGGTGTGCACCGAATGGGCGCGGAGGAGCAGGCGCTGGTCGAGGTCCCGGATCGCGCCGCGGAACTCCGCCGCTCCCGCCGGGAAGTCCGGGGGAGGCTGATCCGCGCGAACCGCCCCCTCCCGTTCGACGTGCTCCCACGCCCATGTCGATCGGTCGTCCAATCCGGTGGTTTGCCAGGTCGAGCGGGCGCGCCCGATTCGGACGAGGGCGGGCCACAAGCGTCGATGAAGGAGGGTCAACTTTCCCCGCCACAACTTGACGACCACCGTGTCCGGATCGAGGTCGATAAGTTCCCCGACGAGGTAGATCTGACGACCCGCCGGATGCCCCCACCAAGACCCGGCCACCGGGGTCCCCGCCACGATCGAAGCAAGAGAGGGCACCACGGGGTCAGCGAAAGGAAGCAAACCCTTGCGTTGCAGCTCGCGCCTCACCCGGGCGAGGGGAATGTGAGCGTCACGCTCGGTCACGAGTCACCGGAGGGCGTGCGGAGGGGAAGGGCTTGGTGGGCCCGAGGGAGGGGAGTGCCCGAGCTCCGAAGCGACGGGCCCCCGCTTGCCTGTTGGGGTCGTAAATAGTCGGTTCTCGATGTGATGGTCGTGCATCCGGGAATGCCCCCTGGCCCGGCTGCCCACTCGGCGAAGACACTCATCCTGATCGGACTCATCCTTCAGGTTGTCGAAACCGCGGTCATCCTATCGTTCGGGTTTCTGTTCATCTTCTTCTCCGTCCTCGCGCTCTTCGTCCTTCCCATTGCCTTCATCATGATCATTTGGCTGGTGTGTGTCTACCTGTTTTCCTACCGACGGACCAGTGACGGGAACTACGAAGGTGCCCAGGCCCCGACCCTCGTCTTTGGAATTCTATCGCTGATGACCCTCAGCATCGTTTCCGGGATCCTCTATCTCATCGCCTACTCCGAACTCGGGACCGCCCTAAACCAAGCCTATCGCCCCCAGGAATTCTGGGGGGCGCCCCCATCGAATCCGGGGATGAGGTACTGCAGCCACTGTGGCCGAATGAACGCCCCGTACCACAGTTTCTGCGAAGCTTGTGGGGCCCGACTGAGTTAGTCGACCGTCCGACGGGCCATCGCACTCCGACCGATCCTCGCAACGACGAACGGGCCCGGTACCCGGCCGAAGCCGCTTAGTCCTCGCCCTCCTACCCGCGGACGGAGTCGGAAGGAATGTCAGTGGAATCGGGCCTGGGAGTGCGCATCGAACGGAAAGCCCCGACCAAACTACTCCCCTTCCTGAAGTTCTTCCACGGATTCGAGTCGGTGCCGGCCATCCAGGGCCTGTTTGGAAAGCAAACCAGCCGCATCCTCAAATCGCTCAAGGTCGAATTCTTCTCGGCTCGTTTCGGGTACATGGGAACCAGCGACATCGACGGACATTTGTTGATCAGCTCCCACCACCTCAGTGACTCCGAGTTTCGGACGGTCTACCTCGACATCGTCCACGAACTGTGTCATGTGAAGCAGTTCAAGAAGGGCAAACCACTGTTCTACCCCAAGCTCAGCTACGTCGACGCCCCGTCGGAGATCGAAGCGTACCGATTCACCGTCAAGGAGGGCCAGCGCATCGGAATGACCAAGAAGCAACTCCTCGACTATCTCAAGGTCGAATGGATCAGCCCGAAAGAGCACCAGCGGCTCGCGCGGCATTGCGGGTTGGTCGGGAAACCGTCTCGGGCCAAGGCCCATCGAAAGCGGTTGCGGAAATAGCGGGAGCCACGATGCCGGCGAGAACCGTAGGAAACCCGCGTCCGGGGAGGGGGACCCAGCGATGACGCATCCCGTGCCGGTCGCGACGACCGACCACGTCCAGTACCTGTCGAAGGACCCGAACGCGACCCGCCGATTCTTCGAAAAAGTGCTCGGGTTCCATTTCGACCTCTTGGGCCCCGAGATGGGAAATTACGCGGTTCGTAACGACCTAGATGTGCGCGGAGCCGCGACCGGCGTGGGGGGCCTCGAGCCGGGCCAGCCCCCCTCGACGATCGCGTTCGTGACGGTCGCGAACTTGGAGGAATCGCTCCGGGCCGCCGAGAAGGAAGGCGCCCACGTGGTGATGCCGAAGACCGAAATCCCGGGCCTGGGTTGGCATGCGGTCGTTCACGCCCCCGGGGATGTCCAGATCGGTATGTTCCAGTCAAGGTGATTTCCGTCCCCCCTCACTCCCGGCGGATTCCCCCAGACCGCAGTCCGGGTGGGGCGGGAATGGCCGGCACGGCCGTGGGGAGTCCCGCGCTTCGAATCCAGAGCACAAATCGACCCGCAGTGGTTCGAAGGGAGGTGCAACGTCTGTTGCACATACCCCTTGAGCAGGGTTTTCGACGTTAGGTTCCGGAGAAGGAATCCCCGGCAGGCTGCGAGCCGTCCATTGACGCCGCGGCCCGGGTCGTCGACGGGCCGGCGAGCGTACCGGGACCTCCGGGTCCCCCCGGCAGGGGGAGGGATTGCCGCACCACCCGATTGAGAGAGACCCACGAAAGGATGGCGACGAGGAGCAGCAGTACCCCGAGGATGAAGTTGCCCTGGTCCGTGGTCACCCACTTGAGGGCAATGATCACCCGGGAGAGTCCGTAGGAGACGAAGATCCCGTCGACGGACATGACGAAGCGTCGGAAGAATTCCGGCGAAACAGCCCCCAGCAGGAGGGTGCCCAACGGGACACCGATGAGCACGGGAATGAACAGGTACGGGAGCAAGCTGACCGCGGGGAAGGAGATGAGGTTGGTTCCGAGGAGCCCATCGAAGGCGAAGTATGTGGCGAGCGTGAGCGAGGATTCCGCGACCCGGATCTGGGCGATGGTGCATCGGAACTCGTTCTTGGACATACCCTGGTTTCGGAGGAACAGCGCGAGCGGCGGCCCGGAGATGGTCGTGAGCGAATACAGGAACCCGATTCCCGGTCCGACCGCCGCCGCGCTGCGGCGTTCGTTCTTGAAGGGGCGGTAGTAGCCCCAGAGTTGCAGGATGATGAGTGGGAACAGTACGACGTAGACCACGACCTTCACGTCGTTGACCGCAAGGTAGGCCAACCCGATCGTACCGAGGATCACCCCGGGGAGCAGCGTCAGCACGACGGGCCGAGCCCGAGCCCACGTCGCCGAGATGTGCTTCCGCTCGCGGGTGAGGAGGGCGATGTTGACGACGACCTCGACGATGACCAGGGCGGGGTTCAGAACCTTGTTCGAATACCAGAGAATAGCGATTGGCGTAACGGTGGAAGAGAACCCGTACCCCACCGCGCCGTTGATGATGGCGGCCCCGAACGCGAGCAGGGCGAGCCAAAGATTGTTGATGGGAATCATACGTATTGGCTCGGCGCAAACCCCGACTTTCCCTATCTAAAGGCAGCCAATCGCGCAAGTTCCGCACCGAGCGCTCGAATCCCGTGGGCGGCAAGTCTCCGGCCCGATTCGGGGACGCAGTCCGCCCTCGACCGGAGCGGCTCCGGGTCTCTGGAGGGGTTGCCTCACCCCGAGGTCCGTCGTGTATCAAACCGAAATGACTTCCGTAACAGTTTCCGGGGTGAGCCCGATATGACAGCAACCGCTCGTTGCGGCCTCGGTGAGGAGACGGCTCGTCCCCCCCGATTTCCAGTCGCCCTCTATCCGACGCACGGGCAAAGGGCGATAGGCGTTGCATAATCGTGAAGGGTGAAGTCGAGTGTGGTCGACAGCTCGCTCGAATCCGCGAGATTCACCGGGCGGGTTCGTAGAGTAGATCGTCGTGGTGTCGAGCGGTGCGATGCCCTCGCTTCCCGCTCGAACCGAGCGGGAACATCTGAAAGATCGGGTCGTGAGGATTGACTAACTCGCTCGAAAGGTAGGCATGGAGGGCCTGCCGAATGATTTTCCCCAGCGGTAATCCAGTGGCAACGGCTCGCTTCCGAAGGAGACGATACTCCGATTCAGGGATTTGGAACTGAACGCGAGTCATGCGACCTACGACAACTGCAATCCGATAGATGAAGTCTGGCCGAATGGTGTTCCCCCTAGCGCACCTTTCCTCTTGGTACCGGGTTTGGGAAATTTCCGGCTCATCAGTACTCGCCGACCGGACTCGTTCACATCGGACCGGCCGTTGGAAGTCGCATGAAGCCCGATTTCAATCGAGTGGTTCCAGTTGCTCGATCGATCTCCCCATGCACTCCGTACGCGCGTCGTCCGGCAGCCTGGCTGACGATGTACCACCAGACTTCGAAAACCCCTCCCTTTTCGACCGCCTCGCCAAAGTGGTAGCTCTCGGCCAACCATTCGCTCTCGGCCATGGCAGGAATGTAGGTGCGCTCGAGCGCGGCCTGTGCGGATGAGACCGGACCCGGAACAGGGGCCACCTTGGCGATGTCCAACGTTCGATCAGTTCCAGTCATCCCAGAACCCAACATGAGGCGATGGAATCGGATGTGGTACCGTTCCGGGGTTTCGACCTCCTCCAACAACAGCCATTTCCACGGGTTCGTGCTGGGCAGGACCTCTGCATACCCGAATTTCCGACGGAGGAGCCCCGCCCGCCAACGCGCGAAGCCCCGCAACACCAAGTAGCCGCCGTAGACCCCAACGAGGATCCAGGCCGTCTCCTCCCAGACCCCGAAGGGGACGGTTCCGTGTTCGAGAATGAGGACGACCAGGGTCACCCCGGTGAGGGCCATCGTGACAAGACTCACGGCGACATCGGCGTTCAACCGGAAATGTCGACCGGAAAACGGAAGGAGGGGTCGGACGGAGTAATTCGTGAATCCATCGAGCGCGAGGTGGGAGAGGCCCCCGATCTCCATGGCCACGAAGTACCACAGGGTTGAGGCATGCGTGAAGTAGGGGAGGTAGGGGACCAGGAGGCTCCCCACGGCCGCGATGATCGTCACCCCGACGACCGTATGGACGGCGCCGCGGTGGTGGAGCGCAGGGATCCAGCGAGTCAACGGGAAGAGAAGAACATCGGCATCGGGGAGGCCGCCCGCCAGGGCTCCGGCCGCAATGAACTGGGGAGCGGCCGGTCCCCAGATGATGAAGGACAGGAGATAGGCGAAAATGACGTGCGTGAACAGATCCAATCCGACCCTCTCCGCCGTCGGCGTTCACTCGACGGCACGGATTATGTTGCCCATCGAGGCGATGACCTTGGGCCACGCGGCTCCGTGAGAGCCGTCCCCACCGGGTGGGTCGGCCCTCCCCCGTGAATCCCAAGGTCTAGGCGCTTCTGCGGTCGCTCTTCGGCCATCGAATCACATCCGGAAACTGCTTGGAAGGGAGGGCCGAAGCCGCCCTGGAAGCGCGTCGACGGTGACGACTTCAAGTAGAGTGGAACGGTTCGGTGCGCCATGTCCGACCCCTCCCCAGAATTGGCCACGAAAGTCGCGCAAAACGTCCTCTCGAATACCCTTCGAATCCGGAAAGGGGAGAATGTCGTTATCGAAGCCTGGTCCGAGTCCCTCCCCTGGGCCAAGCCGTTTGTCGTCGAAGCCCGCCGGATGGGGGCCAACCCCTTGATGCTCTACGAGGACGAGGAATCCTTCTGGGATGCCTTGAAGACGGGACAGTCACGCCACACCGGCCGAGTGGGTGCGCACGAGTGGGCCGCCTTGGGAAAGACGGCCGCCTACGTGTTCTTCTTCGGCCCCTCCGAATGGCCTCGATTTGATGATATCCCTCCCAAGCAGCAGGCGGGAGTCGCCGCCTACAACCAAGAATGGTATCGTCGTGCGGCCAAGGCAAAGATCCGCGGGGCGCGGTTATATTTGGGTCGAACCAGCCAACTCGCCGCGGACCGATGGAAGTTGGACCTGGACGCGTGGCGAGACGAGATGGCCCGTGCCAGCCTGGTGCCTCCGGCCGACCTCCATCGAATGGGGACTCGAGTGGCCAATCGGCTCCGCAAGGGAAAACTCGTGAAAGTGAGCCATTCGAACGGTACGGAGGTCTCCTTCCGTCTGGGGAAGTTCCCCATCCTGCTCGATGATGCCGTCGTGGATGCCGCCGATCTGAAGGCGGGAAACAACATGGCCACGATTCCCGGCGGGGTCGTGGGTCTCTCCATCGATCACCAGTCGGCCGACGGA
Organism: Thermoplasmata archaeon; assembly: GCA_022750355.1. Taxonomy (GTDB): domain Archaea; phylum Thermoplasmatota; class Thermoplasmata; order Lutacidiplasmatales; family UBA184; genus Lutacidiplasma. The sequence continues at coordinate 8,569 of JAKIVW010000005.1, read as the reverse complement.
ACGATCGTCGGGAACCACACGACCTACCCGGACGCCGGACCCGTCACCGGAACTCGATGGACCTTTGTCGACGGGCACTTGACCGAACAATCCTACGAATCCGGCGGCGGGCCGACCGAGGCGGCCTACGCCAAGGCGCCCCGGGCCGGGAGGGATCGCCTCAGCTTTTTCTCCGTAGGGCTGAACCCGGAGATCACCAAAATACCCCAGATGGAGGACCAGGAGCTCGGGGCCGCGCTGTTCCACATCGGCGGCAATACCTTCCGCGGCGGAGAGAATGCCTCTCCCTTCGGAACCTGGACTGTGGTCAAAGGCGCTGACGTCAGCATCGACGGCAAATCGCTGATCGAGGACGGTCGGATCGTATAGGCCCGCATGAGGGGGGGTCCACCGACCCCCGATGAGGGCGTGGCCGCCCTCCGAATTGAACCCCCCGTCGTAGGGGCCTCCTTGGCTGGCAAACCCATTCCCTCGTCCGTGCGGAGGCAGAACCTCCGGCGAGGGGGCCGGAGGCATCGAATTGGAGATCGGGCAGGAATCAACTCACGCAGGAGCTGTCCCGCCCATTTCGGTGGCTACTTATCGGGGCACCCGCTACGGCGCCGCGGGGCAGATTTCCCCTCGGTGATGTGATGAGGACGTCGGTCGCAACGGAGCATCCCAGGCGCCCAGTATCGATGCCGTCCCGCGGGACGATGGCGGCTGTCCTGATCGGAATGTTTCTCGTTTCAACCTTGGTAGGATCGATGATCTTCGGTGGGCTAGCGGCTGCGGCGCCGGTGTTGCCCGGGGTCTCGCCTTCGATTCACGCAGCTCCAACCGGATCCGATGGGGCCGTCTCCCTCGCAGACGCCGAGCAGTCGCTCCATCCGGGCTCGGCCGCTTCGGTCGTACACTCAGCCTACATTCCGACGCCCCGTGCGGACGCAGTGATGGCCTATGATGCCAAGGACGGGTACGTCGTCCTTTTCGGTGGCGTCAACAAAACCAGCGCCCTCCTCAGCGACACTTCGAAATTCGTCGGTGGCAAGTGGACCCTGCTCCACCCGACCATCCACCCGGCCGCCCGATACAACGCCGTCATGGCGTACGACGCGAAGGACGGGTACGTGGTCCTCTTCGGCGGTGCCCCGGGGAGTGGCGTGAGCAACGACACTTGGAAATTCATCGGGGGAGCCTGGCACAAACTCACGACCTCGCAATCGCCCCCGGCGCGGTACGACTCCGCGATGGCTTACGATTCAGCGGACGGCTACCTGGTCCTCTTCGGCGGGTACGGGTACTCGGGGATCTTGAGTGACACGTGGACCTTTGCGGGTGGGGTCTGGACCAATGTCACCAATTCTCACCACCCTCCCGCGACGTTCGCCCCGAGCATGGCGTATGACGCGAAAGACGGCTATGTGGTGCTGTTCGGCGGAAAGGGGAACACCGGATACATCTCCCATACCTGGACCTTCGTGGGTGGAAGTTGGACCAAGCTGGCTCCGTCCAGCCACCCGAGCGGCCGGATCTTTGCCACGATGTCCTACGACTCGAAAGATGGGTATGTCGTCCTCTTCGGCGGGTTCATCTCGTCGGGAGTCCAGGGAGACACTTGGACCTACTCCGGAGGCTCTTGGACCAAGTTGACGCCCTCCCCGAGCCCGAACGCACGGGACTCGGCGTGTATGACGTACGACGGGAAGGACCACTACGTCCTCCTCTTCGACGGGTTCGGCGCTTCCACGCTTCCGCTGAGCGGCACCTGGAAGTTCGTCGGCGGAAGCTGGACCAAGCTCCTCTAAGGTGAGCCCCGACGGCCCGTTTCCGATCCCTGGCAATGGCCCGCCGCCGACCGACCGGTCTCCCCCGGTCTACTCAAGAGTGCAACCGTTCTCGGGGAGATTGAAGGAGCTCGAAGATGGGGTACTACGTGGTCGTGAACGAGCAGGGTCCCTCGTGGGTCGATTCACGCCCCATGCGAGATCAAGAATTGTGGACCGAGCATGCCGCGTTCGTGAACGCCGCGATGTACGCCGGATTCGTCATCCTCGGGGGACCGCTCGGCGACGGGACGATCCACCGGGCGTTGTTGATCCTCCACTCGGAAACCGAGTCGGCGGTCCGGACCTGGCTCGCCGAGGATCCCTGGGTACGGGAGGGGATCCTCCAAACGGCGAGTGTCGAGGCGTGGAAGATCATCGTGAGCAACGACAAACTCGACCCCGTCCTATCGGACATCACGAAGCCATCAGGACCGGTCTAGGCGTTCCTGGTCAGCCCAGCTTGACTTTCTTCAGGACTTCCCGAAATCGCGGATCTTTCCGAACGTGCTCGAGCCGAGGGTCCAGCCGAAAGGCCATCATGGGAAGGACCCGCCGCTGGTAGGCGAGTTCCATGCACCGGAAGGATTCGTCCAAGTCCCCCAGTTCCGCATACTGGTAGGCTAGTTCGTAGGCCGTTTGAGGTTCGGGCGGAAGGGCTTCTTCGATTCGAAGTAGCCTACGCGCTTCCTCGGTATCGCCCGACTGGATGCAGAACAAGGACCGGGTCCTCGACTTGTGACGGGGTTCCTCTCCGTTTTGTTCGACGAGCTGGAGCTCCGCGAGAGTCCCCTCCAGATTGGATTGGGCGGCATACCATCGGGCCATGAGGGAATGCGGCCCGGTACCGTTCGGTACGAGCTTGGCCAGCCGGCGGATCGTGAGGAGCGCCTCGTCCAGCTGCCCCAACCAGATGAGCAGCAGAGCGAGGTGGTACAGATTGTGTGTCCAGAGCGGGTCCGACGCCTCGGCCAACCGGAATTCCACCAAAGCCAAGTCGCCCTGGCCTAGCTCCTCGAGAAGAAGCCCGTACCCGCTGTGCGCCTGGGAGTAGCTGGGATTCAACTCTAGGGCGGTCTTGAATTCCCGTTCGGCCCCCGCGTAATCGGCGTCGTCCCAAAGAATCAGTCCGAGGGAAGCGTGCGCTTCCGCAAGATGGGGGGCGAGCTCGATGGCTCGAGCGGCCGAGCGGCGGCCTGCGGCATCCCACTCCGCGCGGGGAACCCCGGAGTGGTACCAGCCTAGGTAGCGAATGGCATCTGCTAACCCGGAATGGGCAACCGCATTGTTCGGGTCGAGCGAAATGGCCCTTTCGAACTGGGCCTTGGCCCCTTCGAGCGGTTCGCGACCATCGAGGCCCAGAAGAGCTCGGCCTTTGAGATACGCGAGGTAGGAATCGGCTGTCACCGGGGGCCGTGATCGGAGCCGTCCCTCGTTCGCGCTCTGAAGTCGGAGCCGGAGCGCGCCGGCAACTTGCTGCGCGATTTCGGTTTGGACCGCGAAGATATCGTCCAGCTCGCGGTCGTACGTGTTGGCCCAGACGTGATCTTGGGAGCTCGCGTCGATCAGCTGCGCGGTGATTCGAAGGCGATTACCGGCCTTTCGGACGCTCCCTTCCAGGATCGACGAGACCCCCAGCTCTCGGGCGATTTGAGAGACAGCCTTCGGGGTTGCTTTGTACTGCATGACCGAGGTGCGTGCGATCACTCGTAGCCCTTCGAGTTGCGACAGGACCGTGATCAGCTCCTCGGTCAGCCCGTCTGCAAAGAAGTCGTCATTCGGGTTCGGGCTGATATTGGCGAACGGAAGGACCGCCAGCCGTGTGGGTCTCTCCGCTGCGACCGCGACCGAAGGTCCGGTCTGCGGTACGACGATCCGGTAGATCTCCAGCGGAAAGCGAACATTCTTGAGCGTCTGGAGTTCGAGTTTCTCCAGTCGGTGCGAGATCTTGTTCCGCACTTGACCGAATACGGGCTCGGAGATGCAAATCCCATCGGGGTCCGCGAGCGGCTCGATTCGGGCCGCGATGTTCACGGAGTCCCCGAAGATGTCGCCCCCTCGTTCTTCCACGTCCCCCAGGTGAATGCCGATCCGGAGGTGGAACGGGGTAACCGTCTCCTGAGAGTTCCGCTCCATGATCCGCGACTGGATCGCAATCGCGCACTCGACCGCGCGCAACGCGCTATCGAACTCGGCAAGGAATCCATCTCCCATCGACTTGACCTCGCGCCCCTGGTGGGCCGCAAAGAGCGGGCGTAGCAGCTCCGTCTGCTCTTCCTGGGCTCGGAGCGCCTCCGCTTCGTTCGTCTGGGCCGAGGACGTGGACCCGACCATGTCGGTGAACATGATTGCGGCGAGGCGTCGGGTCGGGGCCATGGCCCGAGAACGACCTTCGTTAGATTAAACCCCGGGCCGGGGGGCCAACCCCGATGAGACGGTATCCGGGCGAGGACGTCCCACATCGTCCAGGGGAGAGTTGGACAAAATCTGAATTCCACGTCAGTGCCCACGAATACTGGGAAGAAACTCGCCCGCCAAGTTATCTTTCGGGTGGGGAGTCCGGTACCGTGAAAAAGTCCGACACCCGACGCATGAGCGTCAACCGTGGGAAATGGGACGAAAGCGTCCCGCTGCACTTCGCGGCTCCCTCCTACGACGTCCCGTCCTTCCTGCGCGGGCGATCGACTTTGAAGTCGATCGAAGTCAAGTCGTTGGGTTCGGTGAAGGGAGAGACTCTGCTCCACCTTCAATGCCACTTTGGTCTCGACACGCTCTCCTGGGCGAGACGGGGAGCCCGAGTCACCGGGGTAGATTTTTCCCTCCCTGCCGTTCGAACGGCTCGACGACTCGCCCGGCGGGCCGGTATCAAGGCCCGTTTCCTCCAATCGAACATCTACGACCTATCCCATGTGTTGGACGACCAATTCGACATCGTGTACACGGGAAGGGGAGCCTTGTGTTGGCTTCCGGACATCGATCGGTGGGCGGCTACCGTCGCACGGTTTCTGAAACCCGGTGGGCGGTTCCTATTGCTCGAGGACCATCCTATCACCGACGTCTTTCCGAACGATCCCCCGTTCACCGGTCTGGAGCCGAAAATTCCCTACTTCACCTCCCACGCCCTCCGTGAAGTGTATGACGGAACCTACGCGACCAGCGCCAAGATGAAGCATCGCGTGACGTATTCGTGGATCCATCCGGTGTCGAAGGTCCTCTCTTCGCTGATCCGGCACGGGGTCGAGATCGAGGCGGTGGAGGAGTTCCCCTACACTTTTTGGCAACGGTTCTCGACGATGACCGAGGACCGCCTCGGTTACTGGCATTTCCGGGAGAATGAGGGACTGATCCCGATGATGTGGTCAGTCAGGGGACGCAAATCGAGCCGGGCGACCCGGCGGAGCTTCCCCACGTAGCGAGTATCTCCTCCTGGAGTGGTTCGGGCGGGATGAGACCGCCGAGAAATTGAGGCGGCGTTCGGGGAGGGTGGGCATCAGACGTTAACGACGATCTTCCCGCGAGCGTGGCCTTCCATGAGGTATCGCATCGCGGCCGGGACTTGGTCCATGGGGTATCGCCGGTCGATCGCCGGAGTTACCTTTCCGGCATCGACGAGTTCTTTCAAGGCGACCAGGTCCTTCGTCCTCACCGACGCGACGAAGAACTTCATCCGGGGGCCGACGATCTTCGTCCCCAGCATGACCTTGAGCATCCGGGGAAGGACACGGCCTATCGAACCCGGGCCCGCGCCGATCATCAGGAGGAGTCCGTTGGGATTGAGGACCCTCCGATAGGCCGCCAGAGAATGGTTGGCTTGCAAATCGACGATGACATCGTACCGTTGGCCGCTCTTCGTGAAATCCTCGCGGGTGTAGTCGAAGACCCGAACGGCTCCGAGGGACTTGGCCTGCTCCACATTCTGGGGGCTGCAGACGGCGCTCACCTCAGCCCCAAGGGCCCCCGCGATCTGCACGGCAAAGGAACCAACCCCGCCCGAGGCCCCGTTGACCAAGACCCGCTGGCCGGCGTGAATCTGCGCCTTATCGCGCAGTCCCTGGAGGGCCGTGATGCCCGCGATCGGTAGGGCGGCGGCTTGCTCGAAGCTCAGACGGGCGGGTTTCGGCGCCAATTCGATCTGGTCGGAGACGGCGAATTCACCGAAGGCCCCTCGTCCCACGCCGTAAACCTCGTCTCCGACGTGAATATCCTTCACGTTCTTGCCGACCATTTCGACCCGACCGGCGAGGTCAAGTCCGATGCTTCCCGACTTTGGTTTCAGCCATCCTTTGCCCTTTCGGAACAAGAGGGGAAGATTCAAATTATGGCGGTCCGCGGGGTTTATGGAAGTGGCTAGGACGCGTACTAAGACCTCGCCCTCGTCCTTGAATCCCGGAAACGGAACGTCGCGGAGCGCCAACCCTTCCGGTGGGCCGTAACTCACCATGACCCAGGCCCTCATCGAACCCGGGCGAACGGGAGCGGGTGGTGGGGTCGGCAATCCTTTCACCGGTCCGGAAGGCGACGTGGTGATTTCGGGCACTGCGCGACCATGATCGGTTCCGTGCGGGTCATGAACCGGCTCTCTTTCTCCAGCGTCCCGGCCCCCGCCCTACTCCCCCGTTCCCTTTTAGGCAAGAGCCTTCGACCGCTCCTGACCCCTCGAAGGTCGCCGTGGGTGCAGTCCTGTTTACACACCTCCCATTCCCCCGAACCGGAAGAGATTTCCCATTGCCTCAGTTAGTGGCCGCAAGAACTCCCGAGCCTGGTCACCCCGTGGAGCGACTGAACACACGCTGCCGGTTGCGTTGTCCGACTCGGCCTACGTCGCCCCCAGCGTCTTTTGGGCCTGAATCCAAGTTCTCTCCTGCTGGAACCCCAACCTCTGATTTATGGCCCAAATTCGTGGGTTCAGCGAATCGTTACCGGTGACGAGGGAGCGATATCCTTCTTTTCTGGCAAACTCGACTCCTCGCCGCTTGAGCTCGGACGCGATTCCGCGCCCGCGAAACTCCGGAAGCGTGCAGGTGAACCCTATCCCGATGGTGTCGGGCACACCCGGTACCCGTTCGAGTGAGGTCATTCCGACGAACTGCTCTCCTTTGACCGCGAGAAAGGTCGCGGAGGGAAGGGCCTTGGGCCCCTCGATCTCGGCCGCGACAAACTCCTCGAACGTGATCGGGGTGTACTCCCCCATTCGGGGAACGTCTGCGCCGCCCCTTTGGACGAGTTCGAAGAGTCGGCGCCGGACTTCGGCACGCTCAGTCCCTTCGTCGCCAAACGTCGTAATACGGATCCCCTGTTCTTCCATGGCCTGCGACCGATTTGGGAATCTCGAGAGGTCGAGATGGATGAGGTCGAGGCGGGAAAACCATACCCTTCTCATGGGGGCGAATCGATTCGATGCAAGGAATTGGACACCGTCGGCATCGTCCTCCCGAACAGCGGACCAGAGGCAGAGCGCGTTCCGGTCCCTGGCTTCTTTCTCGACTAGCGAATACAATTCGTGGGCGATGCCTCTCCGGCGATGCTCCGGATGAACCGTCGCTTGCACCCAGTACTTGTTGGGATGGTAGTTCCACAGCGTGTGAGATAGGCCTCCCCACCCAACGACGGCCTCCGATCGAATTTCCTCGACCACCCACTTCAGCATCAGTCGGCCCGGCTTTGCGGTGATTATGTCGTGCCAATGGCGCTCGTCTTCGGCCGAATCGGGAAACTCAGGGTCAATGAGCGCACTGATCCGTGCGACCGGTTCGTAATCCATCTCGACGAATGGCCGAAGGGAGTAGAGACTGCGATCCATCGCAAGACTGGCCAGCCCAGATCAGTGAGGTTCTTAGCTCCCGATATAGGCTAGGAGCAGTGGGTCTCGTACCGACCACTTAGCCGCGTTTCCGGCCCTCCCATAGTGGTCCTTCTTTCGGGTCCCACGGAGTGGGTTCACGACTATCGAAAAACCAACCCAATTACTCGGGACGGAACAGGAAAGAACCCTTGAACGGTTCTTGGTGAATTCTCTGCTCGTCTTCTCGGCCGGCCTCTTCGGTAAGGGGGCGGGTGGGGACTATGTTCATATAATCAAACACATGTCCGATATATTGGACATGCGATTCCACAACCCGCTTGATGACTTGCTTGGGAACCCGATTCGCCTCAAGCTCCTCCGCGCTCTCGTCCGGCAGGCTGGTCGGGGGTTCACCGGACGGGAGTTGGCGAGACTGTGTGACGCGTCACCGTCGCAAGTCTGTAGTTCCCTCGTCTCGCTCGAAGCCTCTGGAGTGGTATTTCGGGAGATCGCTGGCCGGTCCCACGTCTGGAGACTCTCGGAGAAGCATCTCTTGTCCGAGACGCTAACCCGCCTTTTTCGCGACGAGACTCACTCGTTGAACGAACTCAAGTCCGATCTCGAGGGTGTGATCCAACGGCTCCCGGTGCAGGGGGCGACCATCTTCGGCTCGGTTGCACGGGGAGACGAGCGAACCACGAGCGACGTAGATCTGCTCGTCCGGGTGAAGACGCGCGCGGAGAGAGAACAGGTTGAGGATGCCTTGAGCGCTGCCAGTTTTGCCTTCGTGGTCAAGTTCGGCAATCCGCTCTCAGCTGTTGTGATGGATTCGGCCCAACAGCGCAATCCCCCGAATCCGGAGCTTCTCAAGAACTCGAGTCGAGACGGCCTAGAATTGGAAACCGCTGAGTGACCGAACTCCGGGTAGAGATCCTACCGAAGAGTAGGGCTGGCGTTTACCTCCGACGGGCAGAAAACCTCC
>JAKIVW010000080.1 GCA_022750355.1 Thermoplasmata archaeon | reverse complement strand
CGCGGAGCTCGCGGCCCCAACCGCCGTCGAGCCCGCCGCGGCCCCTCGGCCTCCCCACGCCGGACGAGCTTCGCCTCCCCCGCTCCCGCAGGCAGTTCACCTTCCAGGCCCGACTCCCGCGACAGCTCCAACTCCGCCCCCGATCCCCCCCGCGCGGACCGCGCCCCCTCGGCCCCCCCAGCTCCCGTCCACGTCGCCCCCGCGGCCTCCGTGATTGCGGCTCCACCCACGACTTCCCCTTCCGTTTCCGCTGTCGCGGTGGTGCCCGCGGAAGCCGCGGCCAATCCGATTCCGGCAACCCCTGCGCCGAAAAAGCGCAAACGCTCCACTACGGGGACTCGAAAGAAAGCGGCGGCGCTTCCGACCAAAACTCCGGTGGAGGCGCCGGCGCTCCCCTCCGAACCTTCGACGGTTCCCACCGTTGTCGCGGAAGCTCCGACCCCTTCACCGCCGGTCATGGTCAGTGCCATCGCCACCGACCCTGTCGTGCCCAGTCTCTCGGTCGAACCTCCCCCGCCCCGTCCGAAGCGACGAGTGATCCGGAAAAAGAAGGCCCCGTCCGTGGTGGGCGCCACAGCCGGCCCACCGCCGGAGGAAGACCCACCCGCTCCGAATCCACCGCCGGTGAGTGAAACGGTGGCGGCCGCCCCACCCCCGGAGGCGCCATGAGTCTCCCCGAAGACGGAGGCGGAGACCGGGTCGCGACCGGGATACCGGGGCTCGACCGGATGCTCGGCGGCGGTCTCCGGAAAGGACGACCCTACCTCGTCACCGGAGGCAGCGGGAGCGGGAAGACCCTGCTCGGCCTCACCTTCCTGCTCGAAGGGCTCCGTCTGGGAGAGGAAGTGCTCCTGGTCGCCGTCGACGAACCTCCGGGGGAGATCATGGAGAACGTCCAGGCGTTCGGCTGGGACCTCTCGGCCGTCAAGACCCTGGACGCCAACCCCGGGACCCGGGCGATCAAGCGCCAGGCGGCGGTGCAGGAGATCCGCACGATGACCGACCTGAAGACGATGCGGGACATCTCCCAGGAGACGAAGCGTCCGGCCGATGCGGAAGACATCGCGATCCAGGGGATTCAGTTGAAGCTCCGTCAGCAGATGGGAGGAGTACCCTTCTCCCGGGTCGTCGTCGATTCGATGACGTCGATCCGACGGTTCGCGGTGAAGGCCTCGGTCGACCCCCAAGCGGAGCGCACGGAGATCCAATCGCTGCTGCGATTCCTTTCGGAATGCAACGTCACCGCCCTCGTCACGGCGACCCCGAGCGATCCGGGGGTCCTCATGCCGGAAGAGATTCTCACGCGCGGGGAGATCCTCCTCACCCGGAAATGGATCGGCGACCGCTCCCTCCGCCAGGTCAAGGTCGTACGGATGCGCGGATGCGCTCACGACCCCGAACGCCGGCCGTTCGTCATTGGGCCGCAAGGTTTCGTCGTCGGATAGCCCGTTGCGACAGAGATTTCTGCCCGCCGGCGTCCGTACGGCATGGCCCACTGGCTCGTCAAGCAGGAGCCGACCGCGTATTCCTGGGACCGCCTCGTCCGCGACGGACGGACTCGATGGGACGGAGTCCACAACGCGACCGCGCTCCAGAATCTCCGTCGGATGGTCCCTGGCGACGAGGCGATGTTCTACCATAGCGGCGAGGAACGAGCGTGCGTAGGAATCCTCCGGATCGTCACCGAGCCGGCCCCCGACCCGACTGACCCGCGACGTTCGTGGTACGTGGACGTGGTCCCAGTGCGCCCGCTTCCCCGTCCGGTCACGCTCGCCGAGATCCGTACGGACCCGATCTTCGAGGGCATCGACCTGTTGCGGATCTCCCGCCTTTCGGTGATGCCGCTTCCGGATCGAGCGTGGAAACGTCTGATCGAGCGAGCGGCATCGCCAGTGGAGCCCCCGGCCCCGTCGAGGGTCAAGGAAGGAACGCGGCGTCCCGCGAAACCACGCGCTCGACCGCGGCGCGGGAGCGCTCGGTCGCGTACACGCTGACCGCCCAGTCCGAGGGGGGGCGGGTGGCGAGGAGCAGCCAGAGGCTCGGCCGCCGGAATGGGTACGTGAGCTTCCCGTCCTCGAGGAGGCCGATCTCCCCCCAGTCTCGGGCGGGATCCCCCCGCGGAACCAGACCCGCGAGGTCGATCAGCACGGATCCCGGGGGAGCCCGCGCCCGCGCGGCGATCTCATCTTCGAGCCGACGGCGGTCGGCGGGGTGCTCGAGGTACCTCTTCCAAGCGCGACGCGACGCGGGAGTCAGGGCTCGCCGCCCGGGCACGCGCTTGTACAACCGGCGGGTGACCAGCCCCCGAACCAGCGTCTCGCTGATCCCTCCGGTCGCTCCCACGCGATAGAGCCATTCGCCGTCCTCCCAATCGAAGGAGGGACGGGCGGTATCGGGATAACCGGGCATCCGCTCGAGCGCCCCTTGGGCCATCATCTCCGCGGCGCGAACGGTCTTGTGGTAGTACACGGTCGAGTACATCAGCGCCCGACCGACCAAGAAGCCCTCGACGGCGCTGCGCCCTTTTTCGGCGAATACCAGCCGCCCCTGCAGGGCGTGCATCGTATCGAGAAGTCGCGCGGCATCGATGGCTCCGTGAGCGACTCCGGTGTAGTGGGCGTCCCGCTGGAGGTAATCGATTCGGTCCGCGTCGACCGCTCCGTGCAGGATCTCCCGGAGGATCGAGCGCGGCCGCGACCGGACGGGCGGGTCGACCAGATCCGCGACGTGTTTCGGAACGAGTCCCGCGCGCTCGAGGATCGCGGGGATGTCGCCGACCCCGGCGCTTCCGACGATCGTGGCGCGTGACCGCTCTTCGTGACCGAAGCCCAGCACCTCCTCCATCGGCCCGTCGAGCGTGTGGGAGAACGGCCCGTGGCCGAGGTCATGGAGGAGGGCTGCGGCCCGGACGAGGTTGGCCTCCTCCGGATCCAGTCCGAGGTGTTCTGCGACGCGCCCCGCGACCGAGTAGGTTCCGAGCGAGTGTTCGAGACGCGTGTGGTTCGCCCCGGGAAACACGAGGTGGGCAAATCCCGTCTGACGGATCCCCCAGAGTCGCTGGAACGCTTTCGTACCGACGAGGTCGAGGCTCGTCTCCTCGAGCGTGACGGTTCCGTGGACGGGGTCGTAGATCGACTTGCGCCCCCGGAGGGAGCCCGTTCGACGAGGCACGGCCCCGCGAGGAAGCCGTAGGATAAGAGGACGGGCCGAGGATCGACGACGCTTCCTCGGGTCGCGCGATTTTATGCGGTGGTCCGCGCTGGGTTTCGCCGATGTCGACGCCGGAGCCCGCGTCTCCGCCGTCCGCGAACCCTCCGGGGGCTCCGCTCGACGAGGTACGCACCCTGTACCGCGCGGCCGCCGACTCGCAGACCGGCGGTGACCGGGATCAGGAGGTCGCACTCCTGAAAGCGTTCCTGGCCGGGGCCGAGTCCCGGAAGAAGGATCTGGTCCCGTCCGGGGAAGAGGTCGGTCCGCTGCTCGATGATGTCGCGATGCAGTTCAATCAGCTCGGACAGGGCGCGTTCGCGCTCCGGGCGATCGACCTCGGATTGGGTTTCCAACCGGGCGCGGTTCCCCTGCTGCACCACAAGGCCCTGATCCTCCTCGGACAGAACCAGGACCTCCCCGAAGTCCTCGCCCTCGTCGGCAAGGCGCTCCAAGGGGCTCCGAACGACCGGGCGTTGTGGGCGACCCGCGGCGACGCCCTCAAGTTGCTCGAGAAACCGGCCGACGCCGCGGAAGCGTACCTCCACGCGCAGCAGCTCGACGCGAGCTCGACCCAGTACGTCGACAAGGCGCTGCGACTCGTCCCCACCGATCCCAAAGCGCTTCGGATGAAGCTCGACCTCGCCGAAGCACTCGGGGGGGACCTGAGCGGCCTAGAGGCGGCGGACGAGTTGTTGAAGGGCTCCCCCGACGACCCCGGACTTCGCCTGGCCCGGGCGCGTCTGCTCGCGGCCGTGGGGCGACCGACGGACGCCTTGGCGGCGGTGGCTCCCCTCCGGGGCGAGCACCCGCCGAGCGACCCGGCGAACCTGTTGGCGATCCGACTTCAATTCGAGCTCGGGACTCCGGACGAGGGTGTGGCCGGCTCGAAGGCGCTCATCGCCCGCGCCGAACCCCCCGACGCGTCGACTCTCGGGGAACTGGCCCGTGTTCTGGAGGCGCCCGCACCGGAGATCGCGTTGACCGCACGCCAGCGGCTCGCGGAGGTCGACCCGCGCAACCTGCAGAATCTTCACGCGCTCCACCTCCTCGCCGTCCGACTCGACCAGGTCGACGCGGCGCTCGCCGCGTGTCGCGCGATCCTGGCGGCCCAACCGGACAATCTGGACGCCCTCGGCGGGGTGGCCGAACTCCAGGTTTCCCAGGGGAAGACCCCGGAAGCGCTCGACACCTACCGTGCGATCGTGAAGGCGCAGCCCCAGGCACTGGTCGAGCACCGGAAGGGGCTCGAGCTCGCCCGGAGCTCGGGAAACGACCCGGCGGTCCGGGAGTTCGCGCAGGCGATATTATCCGAAGACCCGACGGACATCGCCGCGCAGCTCGAACTCGCCCGATCGTACTCTGCCGCGGGAGACGCGGTGAACGCGCTCTCCGCGTACGACGCGCTCCTCGACGCCCACCCCGGTCAATTGCCCTACTTGCTGGAGAAGAAAGCGGTCCTGGCGACCTCCAGCGACCCGGCCCAGCTCGCCCCCGTCCTGGACGAGCTGTTCCGGTTGGATCCCACTCGCACCGACCTCGCGATCGAACGGGGCAATCTGTACCTGACTCTCGCCTACGACCGGCCCGAAGCTTCGGCCGAACGGGATCAGGCCGCCCGAACGGCCCTCGTTTCCTACGAGCGCGCCTCGACCGATGCCGAGGCAGCGTCGGTCGCGGACCTCGGCATTGCGCGAGCCTCTCGGCTGGTCGGTGATTCGGCCCGTGCCATCCAAGGATATCAGGCGTTCCTCGCCCGCGATGAGAACGCGACGCGGAATGACGTCCGGAAGGAGCTCGGGCACGCCCTCCGAGAGACCGGGCGGTACGCCGAAGCGATCGAGGTCTATTCGCGAGCTCTGACGACCGGCTTGGACGACCCGGACCTGCTCTGGGGGGCGGTGGAAGTGCTCGACCATCTGAACCAGGACGCCCGCGCGCTCCAGTTCATCGACCTGCTGCTCCTGCGCGATGCGGCGAACCCAGCGTACCTGCGGAAGGAAGGACAGTTGCTGCTGCGCCTCGGGCGACACGCCGACGCCCTCCGCGTCCTGCAACGCGCGGTCGAGAACGCGCACGGGGACCCGCACGCCTACTTCGAGGTGGCCGAGGCCCTTCGATCGCAAGGGGCGTACGCCGATGCGATCTCCTACTATCGCAAAGGGCTCGAGGTCGAACCCAAGAACCGCCACGGTCGGATCGCCATGGCCGAGGCGCTGGTTCTTGCGGGCCAGTACTCGGAGGTGGTCCAGATCACCGACCCGTTGCTCAAGGAGAACCCGAACGACGTCGCCGCCTGGAAGGCGCGCGCGGACGCCTGGAGGGCCCTCGGGCGCCCCTCCGAGGTTCTGTATTCCCTCAAGGCGATACTGCTCCTCGAACCGGACGACCCCTCCTCCCTGCTCGAGAAGTTCCGATTGGATCGCGACGCGGGGGAGTCGAAGGAAGCGTACGACGCCCTCAACCGATTGCTGGCGGGGCCGGCCCCGGAGAGTCAAGATGCGACACTCCACCTCGAGCGGGGGGACCTCGCGGCTCGCCTCGGGATGACGGACGACGCGAACGACTCCTACAGCCGCGCGGCCGAGATCGACCCGGCGCTGAAAGCCGAGATCGCGGTCCGTCGGGCCCGCCTGCGCCTCGCGGCCGGTCGCCCGGACCTCGCGCTCGAGGTGCTGGACGACGCCGAGAAAGGCGCCCCCGAGGGGACCCCCGCCAGCGTCAACCTGCTCCTCCTCCGCGCCCAGATCCTAACGGCCCTCGAGCGCCCGACCGAGGCGCGCACGGTGTACGAGGGGGTCCGGGCCCGGGACCCGACCTCTCCGGTCGCGGTTTCTGGGATCGCCCGTACGATGCTCGACCAGGGTCAGCACGTGGAAGCCGCAGAGTTCCTCTCTACCACCATCCCGAAGGTCCCCGCCGACGAAAGCCTCTACCTCCTGCTGATCGAGGCGGAGAGCGGGTCGGGGCACCTCGATCGCGCGGCGGAGGTTGCCAAGCAGGCCGTCGGCGTGCTTCCCAAGAGCGGCGCGATTTGGGCCCGTGCCGGGGAGGTGGCGATCGCGCGCCAGAACTGGCCCGAAGGGGCGTCCGCGTACCAACATGCCCTCGCGATCGACCCCGCGGCGGTCGATTCGCTCCTTCGCGCCGGATTCGTTGCCGAGAAGTTGGGTCACCCGAACGAGGCGCTGGCGTTCTACGAGCGGGCCGCCGACGCCGACCCCAAGAACCTTCCCGCCTGGACCAGCCGAGGGCTCGCGCTCATCGCGACCGGTCGTCCCCAGGAGGCGGCGGCGAGCTTCGACCGGGCGCTCTCCCTCGATTCGGATTACGGGGCGGCGAAGGACGGAAAGAAGCTCGCGGTCGAGAAGACGCGTGACCAGCAGGTCCAGCGGTACGGGCGGGAGGCCCTTCTGCTCGAGGCTCGCCTCAATCGTCCGGTCGCGAAGAACGACCTGTTCGTCACGCTCCATGTTCCGTTCGAGTTCCTGGAACCGGTGCTCACCGCCATCGGACGCCCCGGAAAGGTCGACCTGGAGCGCCTCAGCGCGGTCGAGGTCCACGACCTCGAGATCCAGTCCCAACACCTCATCACCGCCGCCCTCGAGCGGAGACCCCCGGGGATCGAGCGTCGGGGGTTCACGCTCTCGGACGTTGCGGTTCTCTCCCCGCCCAACATGTCGCTCGACCAACTCCAGCGAAGCTTCGGCTACCTCCGAGCGGTGCTCGAGGCGGACCTTCGGCCCGAGAACCTCGTCCTCACGCCGGATGTCGAGGAGCTCGCCCGGAAGGCGCTCGTGATGCCGCCGGACCAGCGGACGTTGTTCCAACTGGTGCGCACGATGCGCGTCGGGATCTACAAAGCCCGCCTCATCAAGGCGGTCGAGCAGTCCGGCACCGCGGTCCATGCCCCCGTTCCCTCCCTCGACCTCGGGGCGTACTCCCCCGAGTTCCGGGCCGGAGCGCCCGGAGTCGGACCGGGGTCGGTCGAGGTCGCGGAGGAGGATTCCGAACGGTTCTTCGCGCCGGAGACCGTTCCGGCGGCCTCGCCGGGCACTGCCCCCGCGGAGGCGCCCGGTCACAGCGGCCCGGCCGCTGCTCCGGCAGGTCCAGCGCTGGGCGGAACCCCGGAGCGTACGTTTGCGCCGACCGGGTCACCCCGATGTGTCGGCTGCGGCGGGGTCTCGTCCGTCCTTCACGGCTGCGGCGCCCCACTCTGCCAACACTGCATTGGCCAATTCCCGAAGTGCCCGAAATGCGGTCAGCCCGTCTCGCCGATGACGGTCCGACCCGTGGATGGAGTCCAGATGCAGACGTCCATGCCGACGCGATCGGCTCCCACGAAAGCGGGAACCGCGGCGGGGGCCCTCAAGGGCGTCTTCACCCGCCCCAAACCGGCTCCCTCCAAACCGACCGGCCACTCCCCTCCGCCGGCGGAACCTGCCCGCACGTCCAAGTCAACGCAAGAGCGACCGCACGTCCCTGCCACGACCCCTCCCACGAGCGCGCCGGCAAAGCGCCCTCCGGCCGCGGCCCCGGCGAAGCCCGCGACAGCGACACCACCCGAACCGCCCGCCCCACCCCCACCGGCTCCCCGTCCGCGTCGGGAGAGGACCGACGACGAACCCCGGCTATGAGACGAGTTCGCAATCCACCCACTTAGTCTCTTATAGGGGGGGCGACCTCTTCGGCCGATGACGATGAATGCCTCGACTCCCACCACCGGCGCACCCCCAGCCCGCCAGGGTCTCAGCGCTGCCGTGCTGACGGCCCTCTTCCTCATCGTCGCCGGCCTGTTGTTCTACGGGATCTACATCGCCCTGCCCCAGAACCACGAGTTTGGGGCCCTCCTGCTGATCGGGGTCCTCTCGCTGGTCTTCGCGATCGGCTGCTACCTGCTAGAGTCGGCCTCCCGCGACCCGGCGGCCCAGCGTTCCCTCGCGTGGGCGTTCCTCGCGATGGGCTTCGCGACCCTGTTCCTCTCGGTCGGGCTCGGCCCCAGCTACGGGGTCGAGAGTTCGAACAACATGCTGATCGGGCTGATCGTCCTCGTGATATTCCTCGCCGTCACCATCGCGTTGATCTCGTGGAGGCTGCGCGCGGTACAGGCGACCGCCCACCAGGAGGTCGCCCGACAGTCCTGGCAACGCGAAGCCCCCGTTTCCGCCTTCTCGTACTCCACCGCCAACTCCCCCAGCACGCCGACCACCACTCCTCCCCCGTCCGGTGGGAACGGCAACCCCCCATCCCGGAGCGTGTAAGATGGCGACCAATCGCCCGACTCCCCCGGCCCCGATGCCGACGTCGTCCGCCTGTCCCAAGTG
>JAKIVW010000079.1 GCA_022750355.1 Thermoplasmata archaeon | reverse complement strand
GGCCAATGTTCCCGCGAGCCCGGGAAACCCGTGGGGTCCTCGCCCCCATCTCATCGGGGGGGACTATTTCCCGACCGGCATCGAAACTTCACTCGTGGGCCTCAAGGTCGGAGAGGAAGTCGAGAAGGAGTTTGCGCCCGCCGACGCCTTCGGGGAGCGCGACCCCAACCTCATCGAGTTGTTCTCCATGCACGAGGTCTCCCGTCTTCCTGAGATGCGCCGGGAGGATGCCCATCTCGACCTCGGGACCGTCCTCACGATCGAGGGGCGGCGCGGACGAGTGGTCACCCTCACCCAGGCACGCGTACGGGTGGACTTCAACCCCGCTTTCGCCGGCCGCAAGGTCCGCGGCAAATTCCGGGTGACCGAACTGATCACCGAACCGGTCGACCAGGTGCGAGCGATCGTCGAACTGCAGTATGGCCGGGCCGCGGAGTTCCACATCGCGATCCACGAAAAGGTCGTCACGCTCACCGTTCCGGACCGCTCAAAGTTCGACATCTCCTGGATGGCGGCGAAACCCCGGGTGATCGACAAGATCCGCAGCCAGGTCGCCCCGCACACCATCAAGGTGGTGGAAGAGTACGTCACCCCCACGCCCGAGAAGACCGAGAAGCCGGCGAAAGGGGAGAAGACCGACGCGGCGGAGAAGCCCGAAAAGGAGCTTCCCACCGAGACGCCGGCGGAACACGCCAAGGGCAGCGAACACGAGAAGGTCGCGGACCACGGAAAGTCGGCGGAGCACCACAAGACCCCGCGGGACGAGAAGGCGGTCGGACACGAGAAATCGGCCGACCATTTCAAGAACCCGGGTCCCCAATAGATCCGACCCTCCCCCGTCCGCGGGGAACCGGCTCGTACGAAGTCCGTATGAACTCCCCGAAAATCTCAGGGGACGTGTCTGCCACGTCCTCCTCCACGGCCCCGTCGACCGCGTTCATGATCATTCTGTTCGTTGCGGCGATCGTCGTCGGTGTCGTGATCACCTACCTCGGAATCTCGGGAATGATCGGCGGACCGATCCCCTAGGGATCACTCGAACTTTAGGGCGGGCGCACCCTAGGGCGTTCCCGATCCGTTCGTAGCTATGGCGTCGGGCCAGCGATAGAGGTAGACATCGGTTTCCGGGTCGTATTGGGTCGGGCGCCATCCGGGCACCTTGTGGCAGTGGCTGACGATCCGCGCCCCGGCGCGGAGTTCGGCCTCGAACTTCGGTCGGAGACGTTCCATGGCCCCGGGCCACAGGAAGGCGGTCACCACGGTCGCCTCGTGAAAGTCGAGGTGGAACAGGTTCCCCCAGATCAACTGGATACGGTCCCCGAACGGACCGAGGCGGCGACGGCTGAGGAGAATGAGGTATCGGAGCGGCTCGACCTCGACTCCCACGACCCGGGCGCGATAGATCCGCGCCGCCCGGAAAACGATCGCTCCGGTGCCGGCCCCGAGATCGTAGACAACATCCTGCGGACCGACCTCGGCCCACCGCAGCATCGTCCGGACCGCCCGTCGGGGAGTGGGCTGGTATCCGGCGCCG
The DNA here is from genome assembly GCA_022750355.1 of Thermoplasmata archaeon. Classification (GTDB taxonomy): domain Archaea; phylum Thermoplasmatota; class Thermoplasmata; order Lutacidiplasmatales; family UBA184; genus Lutacidiplasma. Next base: position 7,016 of record JAKIVW010000079.1, on the reverse strand, counting down.
AACGCGAAGGAAGCGTAGACGAAGTACGTGACCACGCCGAGCGCGGCGAGGACGAGAGTGAGCGTGAGGAGCGGGGAGAGGGCCATTCCACCTACTTGGGCGCGTAGTGGGTGCGGAACAGCTCCTCCGCGGCGGTCGCGGGGTCGAGTGTCCGGGCGACGACCCGGTCCAGCAAACGTCGCAGCTCCGGATCTCGGGTCAGGCGCTCGGCGACCTCCCGGCCCATGCGGTCTTTCACGCGCTCGGCGATCTCGGCGCTGAGACGCGCGCGCTCGTGCTGCGTTCGCTGGCCGGTCGAGTCGAGGAACTGTTCGTGCGCGTCGATCGCCGTCCAAAGTTCCTCGATCCCCGACGGAGTCGTGGTCGACGTAGGAACGATCGGGGGCGCCCATCCGTCCCGGGCGGCGCCGAGCGCGACGAGCTCCGAAAGATCCTTGGCGGCCAGGTCCGCCCCGGGGAGGTCGGCCTTGTTGACGCAGAACACGTCGGCGATCTCGAACAGACCGGCTTTCAGGGTCTGCACCTCGTCCCCGAGATGCGGAACGAGAATGACCACGCTCGTGGTCGCGACCCCCCGGATCGCGACATCGACCTGGCCCGAACCGACGGTCTCGACGAAGACGACGTCGAACCCGGCCGCGTCCAGAAGGCGGGCGACCTCTCGGGTGGAGGCGGCAATGCCGCCCGCTTCCCCGCGGCTCGCCATCGAACGAAAGAACACACCGTCGTCGTTCGCCTTACGCTCCAGCCGGATCCGGTCGCCGAGCACCGAGCCGCCGGAGTAAGGGCTGGACGGGTCCACCGCGACCACTCCGACCGTTTTCCCGCGAGCCCGGAGTTGGCCGATAAGGACGCTGAGGAGACTGGATTTGCCGACGCCGAGCGGACCCGTGAGGCCGATCACCGGGGTGCGACCGGTCCGGGGATAGAGCGACCGCACGATCCCGGCGACGCGGGGATCGCCGTTCTCGACCGCGGAGATGGTGCGGGCGAGCGCCCGGCGATCCCCGTCGACGATCGCTCTGGCCACGGGCGGCAACCGGGGCGACCCGGTCATGCCGCGCCGCGCGCCAAACGCTGGGCGGTCGTGACGATCTCCTGGAGCGTCGTACCCGGGCCGAAGATCGCCTTGATACCGGCCTTCTTCAAACGGCGGGCATCCTCGTCGGGGATGATACCGCCGGCAAATACGGGGATATTTCCGGCTTTTTCGGCCTTCAGCAAGACGAGGATCTTGGGGAACAGGGCCATGTGGGCCCCGGAGAGGATCGATAGACCGATCAGGTCGACATCCTCCTCCAGGGCCGCACGCACGACCTCCTCCGGCGTTTGTCGGAGGCCCGCATAGATGACCTCCATGCCGGCGTCCCGCAGCGCGCGAGCGACGACCTTCGCGCCGCGGTCGTGGCCGTCCAACCCTGGCTTGGCGATTAGTACCCGGATGGGTCCGGTCCTTCCTCGACGAGCCATCGTGTTCCGCCGATAGGTTGGACCCGAGGTGGGAAGAAAACCTTTCGCCCGAACGACGGTCGCGCGGGATCACACCGCCGCCAGCAAGTCGATGATCCAGTTCCCGAGTAGGAGGGCCCCCAACGCACCCCCGACCATCAGGACGATGAACGGGAGTTGCGGGCCGACCCGCACGCGGACGATCCCCCGCGCCGTCAGTTCCTGCGCGACGCGCGTACGCCAAGCCTCGTCGTCCGCCGATGTCTCGATCGCCTCCTCCTCGTCGGGCGTGGTCGGGCGGGCGGGGTCTCGGACCCACACGTACCTTCGAGGGAGATCCGCCACCGGGATGGTGTAGGTCGTGAACCCGGTGCGCACCGTGAACTCGCCTCGTCGCGCGTTGCGCGCCGCCACGGCGATCGGGATGACGACGGAGAGAACGGCGGCGTCCATCAATAGGTCGATCGCGTAGGGTACGAACGACGTGAATACCTGGGCCGTGGGGGGAACGCCGAGCCACGGAACGGGGAACATCGGTACCAGGACCCCGGCGATGAGAAGCGCCTTCGCGTCCGCCCCTCCGTAGAGGACCCCGCTCTCGAAGAGGAGGCGGGCCACGATGATGGTGGCCAGCAGCGCCACCGCCGCCGTTGGAACGCCGCCGCTGCCCCACCCGAGACGGAATACGCCGATCCCGACGAGCAGAGTCACCGCTCCGTACGCCACGAGTTCGATCAGATCGGCCCACTGCGCGATCATTCCGCCCCCGTCGCCGTCCCACGGGAACACGTGTTCGAGGGCCAGCCCCGCAACCAAGAACCAGAACGCCAGGGAGATCCCGCCCTCGGGAAAGATCACGACCGCGCCTCCGATCGCCCCGATCACGCCGAGGAGCTGCCAGAGGTGATCCGGAACCTCCCGCGTCCGTAGGTCGAGGTAAGCGGCGATCCCGAGGCCCGCAAGGAGGATGACCGCACCCAGGTCCAGCCACAGGGGCCCTGCGCCGGACAACGTCGCCCTCTCCGCCGGCTCGACGCGGGGGCCTCCTCTTAAGAACGCGGCTGCGGGCGCACGCGGCCGGGTGGTTGTTTTCTACCTCGCGCGGCCTATCAATTCGCATGACCTCCTCGGCTCCGAGTTCGGACGTTACGACTCCCTCTCCGCCCTCGTGGAACGCCAGCGCCTCCTCGTCTCCCCCCAGCTCTGCTCCCGCTCCGGCCCCGCGATCGAGGCGATGGGTCACGCCGGTCGTCGCGGTAGTCGTCGCCGCGGTGCTTATTGTAGGTGTGTTGGCCGCCGCGGGTTTCCTGTTTCACAAGAGCACGACGACCACGACGGAGTCGTTTGCGACGATGGGCGAGGCGGAATCCGTGGCGGGTCCGGAGGCATCGCATGCGCTCTCCGGGAGCTGGAACGCGGTCATCGCCGTCGGGGTCCGGCTCTCGATCGGTTTCTCATTGCCGATCTCCGACTCTGCGTCCCTCGGGAATCTCACTGCGGGGTGCAATCTCACCGAGGCCTCCGGCGCTCCCACTTCATTGGCGATCGATGGTACCCCGCCCGCTACCCCCGCGGGTCACGCCGCGTTCTGGATCGTCGGTCTCTCGAATGGGGCCGCAGGATTCGCCCTCGTCTCCGTCGACCTGGGAATCCCGACGGCCCTGTACTCGGTCTCCGGGAGCTCGTGCGCCGGCGGAGTCCTCGGCTACCTCGCCCCCTTCCCGGCCAGTGAATTGGACTCTCCGGCGCTGGTCGCTGCCGCGAACGCCTCGGGCGCGTCCCCCTTCCTGGCCCAATATCCCACCGCGACGCAGCTCCTCGTTTCCATCGGGGGGCTGTCGGTCGGGGGTGTCGGTGTCTCCGCCGTCTCGTTCGTCGTCGATACGTCGTGCCCAGTCCCGCTTATAGAGAACGTAACGGGGGCCGAATTCAACGCCACGATCTCGGGAACGACGGGGGTCGTCGAAAACCACTCCTCGGGGTCCGTCAACTGCGCCGCGGGACTGGGGAACGCCGTCTCTGGGGTCGGACTCATCTCGGCGCCCTACGTTGCCCTCGCAAAAGCTATTTAAACGACCTATCGGTCGCGCGCCGCACCTGAGGACGGATGGTCGAGTACAAGCTGGTCATCTCCGAACGCGCCGTTTCCATCGCACGCACCGTGGCCGATCCCCAGGCCGCCGGTTTCCTCGGCAAGCGTATCGGTGAGACGGTCGGTGGCGAGTTGATCGGCGCGGCCGGGTACACGTTCCGCATCACGGGCGGCACGGACAAGAGCGGTTTCCCGATGCGGCCGGGCCTACCGGGGGCTCGCCAGACCCGCCTCTATGTGGGCGACGGGTTCGGATTCCAAGCTCCGCGACTCGGGATGCGCAAGCGTCGTACGTTCCGCGGGAACACGATCAGCGAGGATACGGTTCAGATCAACCTCGTGGTCGAACAAAAAGGCGGGAAGCCCCTCGCGGAGCTCCTCGTCGCGTCATGAAGGTCCCTCGACAACCCGAAGTCAACATCGGCCTGGTGGGCCATGTCGACCATGGCAAGACCACGCTGACGCAGGCGCTCACCGGCGAGTGGACCGACCGCCACTCGGAGGAGCTGAAGCGGGGGATCTCGATCAAGTTGGGCTACGCCGATGCGGCGTTCTACCAATGCCCGAACTGTCCGGTTCCCCTCGGTTACTCCAACGACCCCAAGTGCCCGAATTGCGGCGGGGAAGCGAAGTTCCTGCGGGCGGTCTCCTTCGTCGACGCCCCCGGTCATGAGACCCTGATGGAAACGATGCTCTCGGGGGCCGCGATCATGGACGGAGCGTTGCTGCTCGTGGCCGCCAACGAGACCGTTCCGCAGCCTCAGACGCGCGAGCACCTCTACGCCCTCGATATCATCGGCGTCCACAAGGTGGTCGTCGTCCAGAACAAGATCGACCTTTTGTCGACCGAAGCGGCCGAGCAGAACTACCGGGAGATCGTCGAGTTCCTGAAGGACTCCCCGATCGCCACGGCCCCCGTCGTACCGGTGAGCGCGAACCACCGGGTCAACATCGACGCCCTCATCGGCGCGATCCAGGAGACGATCCCGACCCCGGTCCGCGATCCGAAAAAACCCCCGCTCATGTATGTCGCCCGCTCATTCGATATCAACCGCCCCGGGACTCGCCCCGCCGACCTCCGAGGGGGCGTCCTCGGCGGATCCCTCATCCAGGGTCACCTCAAGATCGGTGAGGAGATCGAGATCCGGCCCGGCCCGCAGGGCGCTGTCGGCGCTCACGCCGAGTCCCTCCATACCCATGTCACGTCCATCATCTCCGGCGGCCAAGAGTGGGACGAACTCCGCCCGGGGGGCTTGGCAGCGCTGGGGACCAGCCTCGACCCGGCCCTCGCGAAGGGGGACGGTCTCACCGGGCGGCTGGTCGGGACCGCGGGAACCCTACCTCCGGTGAGCCAGAAGATCCGACTCCATGCGACGCTCCTGGATCGAGTGCTCGGCGCCCAGCGCGAGATCAAGGTCGAGAAGATCCGGACGAGCGAAGTCCTCGCGGTCACCGTCGGGACGACCATCGCCGCGGGAAAGGTCACGAGCGCCCGAGGGAACGACGTCGAGTTGGCCCTCAACCGGTCCGTGACCGTCTTCCCCGGAAGCCGGGTGGCCATTTCGCGCAAACTGAACGCGTGGCGGCTCATCGGCTACGGGATCGTCGAAGGCGGGGCGAAGTGAGGCCGGACCTCCTCGAGGTCCTCCGCTGTCCCGTGTGTCGGAGCGAGCTCCGCCTCGCGACCGGTACGGTCGAGGGGGAGGAGATCCTCGAAGGGACCCTGACGTGCACAGGCTGCCACGTCGTCTACCCGATCTCGGACGGGATCCCCGATCTGCTGCCGCCGGAAGACCGCGACTGATGCCTCCCGCTCACGCGGGGGCCAGATAGTAGTACCCGAACAGTCCGACGAACATCAACGCCGCGACGATCATCGAGGGGATCAGCCAGGGGATCGCCCCGCGGGACCGCGCCTGGATCGAACTCGCGACCGTGACGACGGGGATCGCGAAGGCGAGCCAGTAACCAGTCAAGACCGTCGTGTAGAGCGCGTACGAGGTCTTGTTGCCGTGCGGGTCGTGCGCCGCGATGGCCACGACCAGTACGAAGGCGAAGACGAGGAACACCAGGCTGACCCCCGCGCCCTCGAGGTATCCTTCGAGCCCGCGCTTGCGGTTGGGGTGATAACTGCGAAGCACGAGGAACATGAGCACGAACAGAGCGAGGCTGACCGCCAGCACGACGAACCCGGCGGTCTCCAACGAGAGCGAGTACGGGCCGGAGCCCGGCGGCGGAAGTCCCATCGGATCCCCCCTAGGTCGTTCGCAGCACGGCCCGGGCCGGACCACCGTCCCCGTCCTGGAGTCGGAGGGGCAAGCATTCCAGGTCGTAGGCTCCCGGTGGGACGTCCTGCAGCCGGAGCCCCTCGAGGATGATCACTCCCTTCCGCAGTAGGGCGTGATGGACCGGAAACTTTCCGGTCGGGTCGGACTCCACGGAGAGGGAATCGATCCCGACCAAGCGGACTCCCCGTCGGAGCAGCTCCTCCGCGGCCGGCAGTGAAAGCGCGACGTAATCGGAGAAGAACTCCTCACGCTGGACCCATCGTTCGGAATTCGCGGTCCGGAAGAGTACCCGAACCGCCCCCGGAGGAAGGGTCCCGAGGTCCGTGGGTTGGATCGCGGGATGGTTCTTGTCGACGTCCAGGACGGTGCACGGTCCGTTCAAGACCTCGAGATCGAGACGGTCGGTCGGGGCACCGTCCGGTAGGAAGTGGAGCGGAGGGTCGACGTGAGTTCCCGCATGCGACCCCAACGAGATTCGGGACGTGTGGTAGGCGTCCCCCCGGGCGAGCGAGTGGACCGGTTCGACGGTGAACGGGGGATCTCCGGGAAATGCCGCCATGGCGGGACGAAGTGGAATGGAGATGTCGATCCGCCGCATCGTTCGATCGGAGCCCGCCGAGGACCGGCTCTCGGGTGGGCGGACGATAAACGTTGGCTTCTTCACGAGGGGCCGGCCCAGTCTAAGCGTCGAAGATACGGGTCGAGCCGAAGGGTTATGGGGGCCGAGTCGAAGGGTCACTCCATGGCCCGGGCCCCGGCTTCGCCGGACGACGAGGAGGAGGACCCCGACCTCGACGCGGACGAGGAGGAGGATGAGGCACCGCGACGGGCCCGGCCCCGAACCTCCGCACGGCATCCCCCCAAGAGTCGGCCCCGACCGATCCGGAGATGGTCCCGCGATTCCACCGCGCAGGATGAAGGCATGGAGGGGGAGGACGACGCCCCCCGACCCGCCTCGAGCAAACGCGACCGGGTCTTCTGGAGGGCCCGAGACTCCCTTTACTTTGCCCCGCTGGTCGCGCTCGCGATCGTCATCCTCCTGGTAGTGTCGCTGTACGCCTTCGCCCAGAACTGGCCGCCCGTCTACGTCGTGGAGTCCCAGAGCATGCAACACGGCTCCTCGGACGTGGTCGGGGTCATCAACACCGGCGATCTCGTCATCGCCCAGAAGGTCTCGAATTCCACGA
>JAKIVW010000078.1:3462-8681 GCA_022750355.1 Thermoplasmata archaeon | reverse complement strand
CTTGAGCAGCCAGTAGTGGATCCGCCAGGTCTTGCCCCGGGAGACGGTGGCGTCCTCCTCCTCGCTGGTCAACAACCCCTCCTCCTCGAGCTGGTAGAACCGGTCCCGGTCCTCGCTGGAGAGCTTGTTGTCGAGGACCGTCCCTTCGGCCCCGAAATAGCCGAGGACCATCCGGGCCGTCGGACGGGCCTGGTCCGCCGTCATCTTGCCGTGGACCACGAGCGTTCGTTCGACCGCGCGGGTGAGCTCGGCTTCGGTGATCGACGCCATCCCGACCGGCTCCGCCACCGTCGTCGCCTTGGATAAGGTGTGCGCGCGAGCGGCAACGGTCCGACGAGGTTTAGAGACGGGCCGGGGTCGGCCCCCCGTGACCGACCCCGTCGTCTTCGAACCGACCCCCGTCGCGCTCGAGGCGGCGCAGCGGGCCCTGAGCCGGGGCTTCTGCCCCGAATGCTTCGGACGGATGTTCGGACGGCTCGGCCACGGTCTGACCAATCCCGAGCGGACCCGACGGCTGCTGGAACCGATCTCGGCGACCCTCCCCGCGCTCGCGGCCCCCTGCGCGGTGTGCGGCGACATCTTCGCCCGAATGGAGGTCTGGGTGGAGCGCGGAGTCCGTTCCGTCGATGGTTTCGAGTGGCATCGATTCACCTGCGGCTCGCGCTGGGAACCGGAGACTCTCGCCCGGGAAGAGAACCTCTGGCTGCAACTCGGAACGGAGTGGGGCGAGAGTGCCCGATCCGCATTCAACCGGGAGTGGGGGAAAGCCCTCGAGGCTCGCACCGGTGCCTCCGGGGGTCCGGACCGACCGGACGTGGTGTTCCTCGCCGACCTGGCGGTCGGGCGGGTCGAACCGACCCTGCTTCCGTTGTATGTCCGAGGACGATACCGCAAACTCGACCGCACGATCCCCCAGACCCACTGGCCGTGCCGTCGGTGCCGCGGGCGGGGGTGCGACAGCTGCGGGGGTTCGGGAAAGACCTACCCGACCAGCGTGGAGGAGCTGGTCGGTGCGCCGCTGCTCGCGGCCGCGGGGGCCAGGGAGACTCGATTTCACGGGATGGGTCGGGAGGATATCGACGCGCGAATGCTGGGGCGGGGACGGCCGTTCGTGCTCGAACTGGTCCAGCCCCGTCGGCGGGCCCTCGACCTCACCGTCCTCGGGCCCGAGATCGCCCGATCCTCCGGCGGGCGAGTAGAGGTCGACGGGCTGCGGATGGCCGAGGCGACGGACGTCGTGCACGTCAAGGAAGCCGCCCCGGAGAAGAGCTACCGGGTCGGGGTCGTCGGAGTCGTGCCGGTGGCAAAAGTTAATGAGGCGCTGGACGTCGCGACCGGTCGAGCGATCGCCCAGCGCACGCCCACTCGTGTCGCCCACCGGCGGTCCGACCGCGTACGAGCGCGTCGGATCGTGTCGGCCCGCGTCACCGAGACGGCGGAGGCCGGGTTCACGCTCGAGATCCGGACCGAAGCGGGCACGTACGTCAAGGAGTGGGTGGAAGGAGATGGCGGTCGCACCGAACCCAACCTCGCGGGTCTCGTGGGGATCCCCCTCAAGGTCGGCTTTCTCGACGTGCTAGACGTTCACGATTCGGAGGGTTAGTACCATGGTGAAGAGTTCGAAGGGATTCCGCTCCCGGAGCCGCGGCACGTTCACGAAGGAGGTCCGCGAGAAGGGCATGCCGCCCGTCAACTGGTTCCTTCGCTCGTTCGAGATCGGAGACCGCGTCACCATTCGGATCGAGGCGTCCGACCCGCACGGTCAACCCCACCCGCGCTACCAGGGGAGGACCTGCATCGTGGTCGCGAAGTCGGGCCGGGCCTACCGGATCGAATTCTTGGACGGCGGAAAGCCGAAACAGCTCGTCGCGACTCCCGTTCACCTGTGGCCCGTCCCGAAACCCGAGGCGACCCATGCCTGACCCGGTTCCGCTCTCCCGCGTGAAAGACCTCCTTGCCGAGGAAGCGGCCCACCGCACCCTCCCCCGCGAGGCCGCGCTGGCGCTCCAGCACGCGGAACTGTTCGTCCGCCTTTCCTCGGAACAGACGGACAAGTTGATCGGTGAATTGCGCGCGCTCCCGTACGTGGACGCGGTGGTCGCCGTGAAGCTCGCCGACACGCTCCCCCAGTATCCCGAAGAGATCCGACTTTTGTTCTCCAAGGAGCGGGTCGCGCTCGAAGAGGCGCAGGTCACCCAACTGCTCGAGATCATTGCACACCACCGATGAGCGGGATGGCGGACGTTGGAGAGCTACGCGCAAGTCCTCGATTTCCTGCCGAACGGTCGGCAGACCGAACGCGGTTTCCATCGTGAACCCCTCGCCCTCGCGGTCGGCGAGGATGAACTGAAGTTGTTCGAGCTGGTGCCCCGATTGGGCGCCGTGCTGTCGCCGGGACAACGCATCCCCCTGGTCCCGCTGGAGGGCGTGCCCCCCCCGATCGACCACGTACGCCGCCGGCTCGCCTACGACGAACTCACCGTATCGGGCCGGGCCGAGCTGACGGCGGCGCTCGAACGGATCGTCCGGGCGAACCCGACCCGGTATCTCCGGTTCTTCAACGACGCTCCCGCCGTCTCCCGCCGGTTCCACCTGCTCGAGCTCTTGCCGGGGATCGGCAAGAAGACGATGCAGCAGATCGTGGACGAGCGCAAGCGCGCGCCGTTCTCGAGCTTTGAGGAGATGGAAACCCGGCTCCACCTCAAAAACCCCGAGCAGTTGATCGTCGGCCGCATCGAGCAGGAACTGAGCGGTGTCGAGGACAAGTATCGGCTCTTCGTCGCACCCTGACGCGGAGAGCTCCGGCCTGCCTCCCGTCCCCACGACGGGGACCGAGGTCCGCGCCGCGCTCGCTCGCCTGGAGATCCGCCCTTCGCGCGGGATGGGGCAATCGTTCTTGACCGACCCCTTCGTGGCCGACGCCGAAGCGGCGCTGGTCGAACTCCCACCGGGCCACCCGGTCTTCGAGATCGGCGGTGGGTTCGGTCAGCTGACCTCCGCTCTCCTTCGACGGAAGCTGGGACCTCTCACCGTGATCGAACGGGACGCCCGCTTGGCCCGATTCCTCCGCCGCACCTTCGGCGAGCGAATCACGGTCCTCGAGGGAGACGCGCTCGAACTGCCTCTCCCGCGGGCCGAGGTCGCCGTCGGCAATCTCCCCTACTCCATCGCCACTCCTCTGCTCCTCCGCCTGTTCGAGGCCCGCGTACCGCGCGTGGTCTTTCTCGTCCAGGAGGAGGTCGCGCGGCGCCTGGCCGCCGAACCCGGCTCCAAGGATTACGGCCGGTTGTCGATCATTGCGCAGCTCTACGGAACGGTCGAACTGTTCCGGACCGTCCCCCCTTCCGCCTTCACGCCCGTCCCCCAGGTCACGAGCCGCATCGGGGTTCACGTCGCTCGGGCCGAGGCGCTGCCGGTCCCCTCGGTCCCCGCGTTCGTGGAGATGGTCCGTCGGCTGTTTTCCTCCCGTCGAAAACAGTTGCGCAACCTCATGCCCCGGGTCATCCGCGCTCCGACCACGGCGTCGCGCCTGACGCGGACGGCGGGCTGGCCCGAGGACTGGCCGGCCCGTCGGCCGGAGACGCTGCCACCGGAGTCGTACTTTGCCCTGGCCCGGGCCATCGCCTCCGATCCGCCGAGCGGCTGATCGTTCCCAACGCCCCCACCGACGCACTTACGTACGGTGCCTTCGTCGTCGTCCCGTGCCGCGTGCTGAGTCCCGCCGACCTACGTCCGCACCGCGCCCCCGACTTCGGGGGCATGAACGGACGAACCAGAAGTTATGGGATCGGTCGGCGGCGGCCTACGAGCAGAGAAACGCACGGACGCTGTCCGGCGATTCCGCGATGGGCTGGGGAATGTGGCACATTCCGGAACGCGAACTTCGGGTCCTGGGCGACTTCGCGGGGAAGGACATCCTCGAGCTCGGCTGCGGAGCCGCGCGGTGGTCTGTCGAACTCTCTCAACGCGGCGCCCGAATGGTCGCACTGGACTTCTCGGCGACCAGACTCGCCCAGGCCCGGGCCGAAATGGACCGGGCGGGCGTCGACTTCCCCCTGGTGAAGGCCAGTGCGGAGTCGGTCCCCCTGCCCCCGGGCCGGTTCGATATCGTCTTTTGCGACTGGGGCGCGGTCACCTTCACCGACCCGTATCGGACGGTCCCGGAGGCCGCTCGGTTGCTCCGGCCCGGCGGCCTCTTCGCGTTCTCGAATTCGAGCCCGTTCCGCTCGCTCTGCCAGAACCGGAGAACGGATCGAATGTCGCCTCGATTGCTCTACGACTACTACGACCTCCACCGGATCGAATACCCGGGCGAGGTCAACTTTCAGCTCCCCTACGGGGAGTGGATCCGGCTGTTCCGGGAACAATCCTTCATCGTGGAGGACCTGATCGAACTCCGGCCGCAACCGGGCGTCCGGACGACGTACCTCCGTCCGAAAGAGGTCGAATGGGCGCGTCACTGGCCTCTGGAGGTCATCTGGCGCGTACGAAAGGCCGGGGCGACCCCGGCGAGGAAGGTCCGTCGGCTTCGCTCTCCGGCCGCCGCACGGAGCCGCTGAACGGGGTCCCCTACCCGCGACCCGGCGATTCGGGAGTCGCGCCGGCGTCGAGAGGGGCGAGGCGATATCAGGTCCGACCTTTTCCGATGCCGATCGTAATGGCGACGACGCGAGGTTCGGACACCCCTCGAGCCGACCCCACCATGCCCGACCGCGACGTGTGGGAGGGGGTCGACCGTTACTTTTCGGAGGTGTTCGGGCTCGACGATCCGATCTTAGAGGCGGTCCTTCGCTCGACCGATCGGGCAGGGCTGCCCGCCATTCAGATCTCGGCCGTTCAGGGTCGGCTGCTGCAACTGCTCGCCAAACTTCAGGGCGCGGGTCAGATCCTGGAGATCGGGACCCTCGGCGGGTACAGCGCCATCTGGCTCGCCCGAGCCCTACCCTCCGGAGGACGGCTCATCTCCCTCGAACTCTCGGCCCACCACGCCGATGTGGCTCGCGCCAATCTCGGGTCGGCCGGCCTTTCGGACCGGGTCGAGGTACGGGTGGGGCCCGCGGTCGAGAGCCTCGCGCGGCTCGAGTCGGAGGGGGCGGGCCCATTCGACCTCGTCTTCATTGACGCGGACAAGGAGAGATATCCGGAATACCTGTCGTGGGCCGTCCGCCTCTCTCGTCTCGGTACCCTCATCATCGCGGACAACGTGATCCGGAACGGGG